>DAOWEO010000112.1 GCA_030638415.1 Bdellovibrionales bacterium
GCAATAGCACGTAGACCAAAATTTTCAATTTTATGTTTTTTTGCCAAAGTGACGATCTCTTCAAATCCACCAGGGGTAAAGTTTTTGAGACTTTGTAACCCTTTCAAATCATCATGGATAGCAACTCCCGCTTTCACCACTTTTGGATCAGCTAAAATGGCTAAAATCTCTTTTTGCAAAGGAAATTTATTAAGTCTAAATAGAAATGCATGTTGATCAGTTGAAAGTTGTAAAAGCGATATAGGATGGTGCTCACCTTTTTTAAAAGATGGACGACTCTCAGTATCAAATCCTAAGATGGTCTCACCAGTAAGCTCTTTGATGGCCTTAGCATATGAATCTTTACTATCAATAATAGAAATCTGACCTGAAAAATCAATGAGAGGAAGAGAGTTAATCTCCTCCTTAGTTATACTTGATATGAATTTTCCCATTAACCCTACTCTTCGATACAAATTTCTCTTTTCATTGCTGCTGCAATTGTCTTAACAGCTACAACTAATATAATACATACGGCAGTGAAAAGGAAGAAGTGAGCAAGATATCTTAAAATTTCACTATGAGTGATTTTAAAAGCAATAATTGTTGCTGTTGCCATTGCAGTCATTGGGAAGGTATATGCCCACCAAGTAATTGAAAATGGAAGCTTTGCTAATGATCTTCCCATCGAAAAAAGTAAAATAGTGAAAAATAGCGCAATATCAAACAGCATATGAGCAAAGAAATCTAACTGTAAATTTGGCATCACACCTGTTGTCTGTGCAATTGCCATCTGCATCTTATAATAGGCTAAAAAACCAACGGCAGCTGGTGCAATAAAGATATACATAGTGGGAAGGAACTTTTTTTGTAAGTGTGCATGAAAGATCATTCTGTTTAAGATAATCCCAAGGATCAGAGGCCAAAAGAAAACGCCAATAGAGAAAAAGAATTGGCTAACAGCAAGGCCACCAAATTTTACACCCGTTAGAGGGACTAAAATATTACCAACAATTGGAATAAACCAAGCAGGGTTTAGATGGTCCATTTTAAAATCATGCTCAAACCAAGATTTTAAAATATGGATGGTAAATAGCAGATGCATTGGTGCACCGATATACCACAAGATACCAGAGAGCTGTTGGTTAACTTCAAAAAAAGCAATTGAGAGCAGTAAAAAGCATATGCTAATCGCTGGGAAAAAATTCATACGGATCGGATGACGAAACTCTTGCCTAAATGCTGCCGGATACTTCACAATTTTTAAGAGGTAAAAAAATGAAATCACGATGAATAAAATTGTGGCAACCACAAGGCTTATGGTCGAAAAAATACGTGGATAGTGCAGTATGTGGTGGGCTTTTTCAAAAGCCAGAGTTAGACCTGTAAGTCCCATGACAATAGCAAAAAGAGGAACTGGAAAGTGTTTTAATCTTGATTCTTGAACAACTGCATCCATTAGAGAGACTCCTAGATTTTAAGATAAAAGAAGTACACTATAAGCTACTTTAAGCGAGTTTGTCTATATGTAAGTAAGATCACCTGCATAATTTTCATTTCTACCATAGACAATATCAAAGTAAGCACTCTGCAGTTCAGCCGTAATAGGTCCTCTTTTGCCATTGCCAATAATACGGTGGTCAACTTCATTAATGGGTGTAACCTCTGCAGCAGTGCCAGTAAAGAATGCTTCATCACAGATATATACTTCGTCACGTGTAATACGACGTACTTCAATTTTCATACCTGAATTGCGTGCAATCTCCAAGACAGTCTTTTGAGTTAGAGACTCAAGTGAGTTGTCATTTGGTGGGGTAATCAATACTCCATCACGTACAATAAAAAAGCATTCGCCACTGCCTTCTGCAATAAATCCTTGCTCATCAAGCAGTAGTGCTTCTTCGTATCCTGCTTCAATAGCTTCATATTTGGCCATCTGCGAGTTAAAGTAGTTAGCTGCAACTTTAGCCTTACCTAGTGTTGATTTCACTGAGTTTCTAGCAAAAGAGGAGATCTTTACACGTATCCCCTGCTCTAATCCTTCATCTCCTAAATAAGCTCCCCAGTTCCACGCAGCGATGGCGGTGTTAACTGGAGCCTTAGTGTGTGAGACTCCCATAATTCCATATCCTAAGTAGATCAAAGGTCTAATATAGGTATTTTCAGTGAATCCATTTTTTTGCAAAACTTCAATTTGTGCTTGCTCGAGAGACTCTTGGGTATGAGGACATTTTATAAGACATATCTTAGCGGAGTTAAGTAAGCGTTTGGTATGTTCACGAAGTTTAAAAATTGCTAAACCTTTAGCCGTCTTATAGGCACGAACACCTTCAAATACAGCATTTCCGTAGTGTAATGTGTGAGTTAAAACGTGGACCTTTGCTTGATCCCATTCAACCATTTCACCATCCATCCAAATATATTCTGACTTATCCATGCTATTTCCTCCCGATTTGGCTGTACCATAGCTTAAAAAATATGCTTTAGGCATTTTTTTTGAAAGAAAAAAAACTGATTTTCATTATAATTATGCTAATTTAACGCTTGGAGAGTAAAGATGAACAATAAATCCTTTAGCCAATCGTGTGAAAATAATAAAGAACCTATTTTAAAGGTCTTAAAGCAAGTTTTTGGCCCTGAGAATAGACGTCTACTAGAAGTTGGAACTGGTACAGCTCAGCATGCGGTCTTTTTTGCTAAACAATTTCCTGATCTTCACTGGGTTACAAGTGATCGTACTATAAACCATAAAGTAATTGTAGAGCGGTTAAGAGAGGAAAAGCTACATAATCTTCATGGACCAGAGCATTTTGAAGTCGGCAAAACCCCCTTTCCTAAACAGCATTTTGATCTCAGCTTTACTGCTAACACCTTACATATCATGTCTTGGAAGCAGGGAAAAACATTGATTAAGCTCTGGGGACGACACTTGCGAGAAGGTGCTCAAGTGTTAATTTATGGACCTTTTAAATATGCTGGAGAGTTTACCAGCGAATCAAATATGATTTTTGATAAGACCCTGAAGTCACGAGATCCTAAACAGGGGCTGCGCAACTTTGAAGATATTAAATCCTCTATGGAAAGGGGCGGTTTTCGTATGGCCTATGATTATGAGATGCCGGCAAATAACAGATTACTTTTGTTTACTAAATTAGAGTTTATCTCAAAAACTTAAAGTTTCTATCTAGTTTTTCCGAAAAATATATATGAAATTTAAACATGCTCCACATTTTTGGAAATTATTTTTCCTATTCTCTTTGGTATCTTTACTTCTATCTTATGGAGTTAAGCAATTTTACTCTCGTGTAAAAATAGAAAAAAATTTACAACGAGAACAATCTACTCTGCAAACAGTTCGAGAGCTACTGATTAGCCGTCTTGCACATACTGTGGATGATGCGTTAAGTGAAGCCAATAAAGATCTCTATGCCGAATTTTTAAAGTCAGATAAGCATCACCATCTAGTAAATCAATCCATAGAATCAATTATTAGTAAGAAATCGGGATATTTTCAATTACGTGTAATTGACTTACAGGGTAATGAACGAGCAAAAGTTGTCAGTAAGAATGGACATGTAACCCTTGTAAGTAAAAATGAACTACAAAACAAGAGTCATACTTCATATGTACAGATGGGACTTACCAAACCAAAAGGTGAGCTATGTATATCAAAGATGAATTTAAACAAAGAATTTGGCAAAATTGAGATGCCTCTTAGACCGGCTTTACGTTTTGTTGCACCAATTTTTGATCCAAAAACATCGAAAAGGCTTGGCCTATTTGTCATTAACTATAATGCAGACGAACTGTTTAAAATTTTAGAAAAAATTGAACAACGAATGGTAGGAAAGTTAGAGTTTATAAATGGAGATAGCTTTTGGCTCTATAGTAGTAACTCCAATAAGCAACAGCAATTATGGGGTTTTGAATACACGCCGATTAGACAAAATATGAAGATGGAAAATCCCATTTTATGGTACAAAATAAGTAAGCAGAAAAAGGCAATGTTTCACTTAAACAGTAGTTATTATGCCTTCGACACTATCAGCCGCTCAGAGTTTTCAACGTGTAAAAAACAAGGGTGGAAGTTACTATCAATCATTGATGATGAGACTCTAGAAACTTTACTTATAGCAACTAACCAGCTTTTTAATATTTTATACTTAGTTTTTATTTTTCTAGCAGCAATTTTTGCAAAAATCATTAGCCACAATATTAAGGTGAAAAATGACGTAGCTGCTGAACAGCAAAAAAATATTCAAAGCTCAAAGCTAGCCAGTCTCGGAGAGATGGCAGCAGGTGTTGCACATGAAATAAATAATCCTCTCGCTGTTATTAGCGGTTATACAAAACAGCTAAAAAAGATGATGCAAAAAGAAAATCCAGATGGTGAGAAGATGGAACTGTTTTTTAAAAATATCAGTGATGCAACTACTAAAGCAGCTAAAATTATAAAAGGTCTTAAAGAGTTTTCTAGAGATACAAGTAGTGATGATTTAGAAGCAGTCTCACTTGCCCAAGTATTAGAAGATACTCATCTGCTTTATGCTACAAAATTACGTAATAATAATATTAAGTATTCGCATGAAAGCATTGCTAAAGAGTTAATGGTCTCCTGCCAGCCAGTACAGATAGGGCAAATCATTATTAATATTGTTCATAATGCAATGGACGCAATGAAAGATATTAACGATAAAAATATAGAAGTGTTTATTGAGCAAACTGAGCACACTATTAAAATAAATATTAAAAACAGTGGAAGCTTAATTCCAGCAGAGATAAGAGAAAAAATATTTGAACCATTTTTTACGACGAAACCGCCAGGTGACGGAACAGGTTTAGGTCTAAGTATATCTAAGCAAATTGCCAAAGGACATAAGGGAGATCTTTTTTTGAGTGAAGATGCTACTGCAACAACTTTTATTTTAGAACTCCCCAAAGTGCCTTAGCACAGTGGGGATAATATTATTAATAAATTAAAGTCTAGAATTGTTGAGTATAATATACCTTGGCACAATCAGATGAAATGTATTTATTGTGCTCTTTAGTAGTACGGTAGATGATAAGTCCATTGTCTGTAGGTACATATTCAAGATATGCTTTTACGAACATTGATTTAAACTCTACTGAAAGAATATCTTTTTCTTGGTCACATGTTGATTTATGACGAATTCCAAATGCGCCGCGGTGAAATTTACCATCAGCCACTAGAACAAGATCATTATCAATGGTAAATGAATTTGCATTTTGAATAATTGAAAGATCTTGATTTTCAAGAGTGATGCCATATTCTGGATCAAAAGTAGTACATTTATAATTTCCATTTAGATTAGGACAAGCAAAGACCTGAGTTGCGCTAAAAAGGACTGTAAGGGTAAAAAGTATGTGTTTCATAAAACCTCCTTAAGGTTATAATTTCATTTTTTGTTATTTCATAATGTGCCTTCCCACTCAAGGGAAGGTGTAGTTATTACAGGATTATAAGTATTCTAGTTGCAAAGAGAAAAGTCTCTCTCACTATAAGACGTAGAAAAGTAATAACTTTTCCAATTATAGTTCTTCTTATTACCTAATGTTACTTTTAAGACAGTTCCTGACCTACTAAGATTTTTACAGTGACCTACCATTGAATAAGTATTGTCTACTTTTTCAACATTCACAAAGTCAAATTGTCCTACATCACTTGATAGTAGAATGTTAAACTGTTCACTTTGCATAAGGCCTTGAATAGCTACATTTGCAGGAATGGGCATTGCTAATGCTAAAGTTGAAGTAAATAAACATGCAAGTACTAGTAATTTTTTCATAAAACCTCCTAAGGTTTATTTATGGTTAAAATTTATTAAATATTTGTTGTATGACACTGAAATTCGATATCATCTTCAAATGACCCATCAGAATCATCAAAAGTAAGCACCATATTCACAGCTCGCATATACTTATGTTGAGAGATAGGCTGCTTAAATTTAATTTCATAAAAAGCGGTGTAGTACCAGTCATACTCGAAAGTGAGTACTTTATCTGCAAGCTGACTTGGGAACTTGTGATCAACAATAATTTGTGCATATCCTAGGTAATCAACATCATGAAAACTAATAGTCTGTCCGTCTTGATCTATGGTAAAGCCGATCGTTTTATCTTGGTGAGTACAGTTATATTCAACTGCTGCAAAAATAGAATTAGTTAATAGTAAGATTACCGTTGTTAAAATTAAATGTTTCATAAAAACTCCTTTGTCTTTATTGGTTGGTAGCGGCAATATAGCTGGATCTCTCATATGTTAAAAATACATAATTGCTATAATATCCATAAAAAAATGTTATAGTTATTTGGAAAGGAATACATATGGATTTAAATAGTAATCATCTCTATTATTTTAAGGAGTTAGCAACTACACTCAATTTTACTAAGGCTGCTAAAAATCTTAAAATTGCACAGCCAGCTATGTCGAGGGCCATAAAAAATCTTGAAATAGACCTAAAGACAGAGCTTTTTCATCGAAATAATAAAAGTGTGGTCTTAACTACTGCAGGAAAACTTCTGGCAACAAAGGTTATTCCGCTGCTTAAAAGTATTGAAGTCTGTATTGATGAGACGCAAAATAGCTCTAGCTCAATAGTAGGTAAAATACGTATTGGAACATTATATGAGTTAGGTGAGTTTAAAATTGTTCCTCTCATTAATCAGTTTATAAAGCAGTATCCTAATATTGAAATTGAAGTTACCTATGGTGGTGACAAAGAGCTCGAACAACTTTTGCGTCAAGGAAAAATAGATTCTCTTTTTAGTATTGGACATATTAATCAAGAAAATATTAAGACTTTTCCTATTTTAAAGCAGAATTCATATCTTTTAACCTCTGCAAAAAGCAGTAGTCAAAAGCGAGCGCCTAGTCCTGAGTTAACTTTTATTACCTATCGCCAAAATGATCCACTACTAGAAAGCTACCTGCACAAGTTCCATCCCCACTCTTTACTTAGCCGTATCAAAAAAAAATTAATATTGAATTCACACCAATCAATGGTCAAGATGCTTTTAGAAATACCAGATACCTATGCTGTTTTACCAGAGCTAAGTGAGGCAGTAGCACACTCCCTGAAAAACAAAAGTTTAAAGATAGCTTCAAAAAATATTATAGAGACTACAATTTTCTTTAGTTATTGGGATCAGGAATTTGTTCCTAAGAGACTTGGAATATTTTACAATTTTGCCAAGAAGAGTCTTAAGTAATATACGAAAAATTATTTTGAAATAAAAAATAATAATGAAAAGAAATTAACAAAGCCATCGGAATCTGCGAACTATTAAGCATATTAAAAAGAAGCTTGATCTTATTCTAAATCACGCTCCAAAAGCATCATCTGCTCACCGACTGGATGGTTAAATGAGTTAAAATCAACTGATTTGAAAAGAGCAAGCTCTTGTAATTCCTTATGTATCTTATCCCCATCAAAGTGTTCTTTACTGCTGAATTGTAACTTATAAACACCATCAATAACTCGCGTTACGCTATCTATTCGAGACTTCCACTCATCA
>DAOWEO010000079.1 GCA_030638415.1 Bdellovibrionales bacterium
TTGCATAAACTGACATTAATAAAATAATAACAGAGAGTGCAAGTACCAAAGACAAAAGGAGGTCTAGTACAAAAGGTGGGACAGGAATAATCATTACTCCCAACACCATTAGCATCAATACCGCAATCGCTAAGTCTGAATTATTTGAAAACCCTTTAAGTCTCTCAAAAAGACCATCCATCTACTTACTCCTGTACTCTTTTGCTAACACCTGTCGAGAGTGCTGCTTTTTTTCTTTTTAGTTTATATACAAAGGCTAAAATCTCAGCTACTGCTTTGTAAATAGAGCGTGGAACACCTCCACCAATCTCAACTGTCTTATACATACTACGTGCTAATGGAACATTTTCAACAATAGGAATATCGTTTTCTTTTGCTATTTGTCTAATTCTCATTGCCAAATGATCTGCACCTTTTCCAACAACCGCAGGTGAAATCATTGTTTCAGGATCATACTTCAGTGCAATACTTAAGTGCGTAGGATTTGTAATAATAACATCAGCACTTGGAATATCTGCCATCATTCTTTTTTGTGACATCTCTCGCTGAATTGCCTTAATTTTTTGCTTAACCTCAGGGTTACCTTCTTGCTCTTTAAATTCTCTTTTTACTTCTTCTTTACTCATCATCATCTTCTTTTTATAAGCAAACTTTTGGTAAACAAAATCCCCAACAGCTAAAATAGCCATTCCACCAATAATAGAAAAGCCCAATAGAGTTAAAAAGGATTTTCCATATAGTGCAGAATTTATAAAATCTAAATGTAAAAATCCTTGGTAGGTACCCATCGAATCTTTTAAAAAATAATATACAATTGAAATAATAATTAAGAATTTAAATATACTTTTTACAGCCTCAACCACAGAGCGCATTGAAAATAACTTTTTGACGCCTTTAAGTGGATTTACTCTCTCCCACTTTAGCTCCAATACCTCTGGTGCAAACAATAAACCAAACTGCATAATGTGAGACAATATCCCCATGGTAAAAGCAGCAAAAAAGACAGGTGCAACACTTTTTAATGCTGCCATTACACTTTTCTCTAAGATTTTTTCTAACATTTCAGGGGTATATGCTTTAGCAGCATCCAATGAATACAGCCATCTTACATAATCATTTAAAATTTCATACATATAAACAAGAGACAACGTCAAAGTTAATACTGAAGCAGATAGTACTAAAATACTTGTTAGCTCTTTTGACGACGCAACTTCACCCTTCTTGCGCGATTCTTCAATCTTATGCGCGGTGGGTTCTTCTGTTTTTTCTGCATCGCTGTCATCAGCCATCTAATTTTTCCTCATTATTAAGTTATAAATTGAAACCATTCACCTAACTTATCTACATACATCTTATATGCCACATTAAAAAACTCATTCGAGTTAACTGTAAATACAAGTAATCCAACACCAATATTAATTACAAAACTCACCATAATAACGTTCATCTGTGGAACTGTTCTTGCCACAATACCTAGGATACTCATAATCAATATGTTGGTGAATATAAGTGGTGAAGCTAGTAAAAGAGCTGCCATAAAAATACTTTGAAATAACTGTAAAAAATATTCTGGTGATTGAGCTAATTTTCCCATATCCATCATCTGAATAGTTACAAAGGACCCCACAATACCTTTAAACATTGGCAAAAGGGCACCAGATGATATAATCATAACAAGTACAGTCCATTTTATTAACTGCTCAAATGGACCTGTCTGCTGACCAGCACTAGGATCAAAATATCTAACCGCACCAAAACCTACTTGCTGAGTTATAATTGAACCACCGGCAACATAAATATTTAAAATAGCTTTAACTAAAAAACCGATTAAAAGACCACTGAATGTATAGAATGCAGTTAATGCCCAAAAATTATCAATCCCAACTGAACTTATATCGGCTAAAAGATGTGGCTTAGAAATAGGATAAAAAGCAAATGATATAACCATCGTAACCAGCACCTTTACCATGTTGGGAATTGTCCTATTATCAAAAAGTGGCAACTGCAAAAGAATTGCTCCCCACCTGGCAAAGGCTAACCAAAATGCAATCAATGCGGGATAATCAACTATTTGCAAATTGATCATTGGCCATTCACCATTGTAGGAATTGAAATTATTAACTCCCGAGTAAATGTTACTAATGTCTCAATCATCCACGGGCTAAAGATAACCAGTGCACCAACAATTACAATAATTTTAGGAATAAAAGAAAGAGTCTGCTCGTTGATCTGAGTAACCGCTTGAAAAATCGACACTAAAATACCCATAAAAAGTGCACCTAGTAACATAGGAGCCGAAATCATAAGAGCAATTTTTATGGCCTGATTTGATATATCTGCAAAATAATCCATTCCCATATATATCCCCTTTTAGTGAAATGATCTTAGTAGTGAACCTGTTACTAAATGCCAACCATCTACTAATACAAATAGTAGTAGTTTAAATGGCATTGACACAACTACAGGTGGAAGCATCATCATTCCCATTGCCATTAGAACTGAAGCAACAACCATATCTAAAATTAAAAATGGAATATAAAGTAGAAAGCCAATTTGGAATGCTGTTTTAAGTTCTGAAATAATAAAAGCAGGAATTAAAAAATGAATTGGAACATCTTTAATCGTTTGCGGAGCTGGTCTACCTGTTACATCATAAAAAAGACCTATATCTGCTTTCTTTACCTGCTTACTCATAAAACCACGCAAGCCTATTTCAATAACACTAAGTGCCTGAGGGGTGGTAATTTTGTGTTCCATATATGGAGCAATTCCCTGCTTATAAATATATTCACCTGTTGGCTGCATAACAAAGACAGAAAGAAATAGAGCGAAACCAATCAGCAACTGGTTAGGTGGCATATTCTGCGTTCCCATCGCTTGACGCATAAAAGCTAAAACAATAATTATTCTCGTAAAAGAAGTACAAAGAATTACAATGGCAGGAGCCAAGGTTAAAACAGTAAACAGTCCTAAAACCTTAAGAGTATCAACTAAATCTGCCCCTTGCCCAAAATTCAAAGCAATTCCTGGAAGGCCAACATTTGTTCCAGCAGGACCCGACTGAGCAAATACCGTCCCACCGATTAGAAACAGTAACGATACCGTAAACAGATACTTAATATTAATTTTTTCAATTATTTTCATATAAGAGCTTCCTTGCTCACGCTAAAATGCCGTTACCTACTGTAATGGCTTTAAGTTTTTCACTTTTGTTTTTATCTGATCAGAAAACCTTACCTGATCTTTGTTTTTACCCTTTTTTAACGAAGACAAAATCCCTCTATTTTGTTCTAAGGGCTTAGATTGAGAAATATCTTCTTTTAACACAATATTAGCCGATAAATTTTCATCGTTAGAAAGAGCTGAATCAAAATTAGCTCCCGTAACGTCATGTTCACCTTGTTTTAAAATCCCCGTAGTATCATTAACCTCTGATAAAAACTCCATACCCTTCTCTGTTGAACTTAACAAAAAAGTTTGGTTGTGAACTTTTACTAGTAATAAACTCTTTTTAGGTCCGATATAAGTTGTATTTAAAACAGTAATCACATTAGTGTCGTTCAAAAAACCAAGCTTACCTTTTTTCAAAACACCTTTTCTCATGAGTGTAACAACAGAGTAAAAAAGTAGAAGAATCACTCCTAAAAAAGCTATAAATTTACCGAAATAATTAATTATATTAAAATCACTTTTGTGCGTTCCAACGTCTGTCAGTTGTTTATCAAGACCTGAAGCAATATTATTAACTTTATCTTCAACAACCGTTTTCTTCATGACATCTAAATTTGAAACTCTAGTAATCTTATGATTCTTTTTAATTTTTACCGACTGCTCTTTTTCACTAAGCAACCTATCTAAAAAAGATTCATCATAGATAGTTGAATCTTTTTTAGTTAATGCTGTTTTTACGTTCTTTGTTACATGTTGTATTCCAACAGGAAAAGAGACAATAATCGACTGGTCTTTAACTCTAATATCAACAGTACCCTTGTTTTTAACAGAAAAAGGCAGTAATGCTCTAACTCTTACAAGTTTTTTATTAAATTGATATGCTAAAAGAGTTGTATCTTTTCTTAAAACTTTTTTATTTAATGAAAGTTTCTTTTCTATTTTCGGCCATACAACAGCACCTGTAAGTGCAACTTGAATCATATTATCTCTAACTAGCAGTTCAGGATCATCTTGCAGATCACCCTTAAACTGAATTACCAGATTAGCCTGTCCTCCAGACTGGGAAATATTAATATTTTTTACCTGCACATTAGCAAAAGAGCTTAATGAAAAAAAACAAAAAGAAATAGCTATTAGTAACTTCATATATACCTCGTGTTATCGTAATGTCTCAATACGTTCTATAGGGCTAATAATATCTGTTAAACGAATACCAAATTTTTCGTTCACCACAACAACTTCCCCCTTTGCAACTAACTTCCCATTGATTAAAATTTCTAATGGTTCACCAGCAAGCTTATCAAGTTCTAATACAGAGCCCTGACCTAATTGTAGGAGGTCCTTAATTGCTAATGATGTTCTTCCAAGCTCTACTGTTACTTTAAGGGGAATATCTAAAATAAAATCTAGGTTCTGAACACGTAATTTATTGAGAGCATCATCTCCTGCATGAACTTGGTCAGTTAAATCTTTAACACTAACTTTTCTAACCAATGCATCCTTTTCTATATTTACAACATTGGCATTAACTTCTGGTGCTTCTGGTGCTTCTGTTTCTGGACTATTGTCTACACTATCGTTCATAATTACCTCTTATTCCTTACCAGCATTAGTTACCTGCACTGCTCTACTGCCTTTATATACACCAATTAAGCATTCCATTTTATCTACTCCTTCTACCGAAAGAGTTACCTCACCTGAGGCCTCTTGATTTAGAGGAATAATATCCCCTTTTTCCAAAGTCATCAGGTCACCTATTGTCATATCTGCTTCACCAAGCTTCACCGTTACATTTGCATCAACATCATTCAAGTGCTCGCGAATTGCTTGGGTCCAAATGCTGTCAGCCATTTCATTATCAGTCTGAAAACTAGAACTTAGTTTTTGTTTAATTGGTTCAATTGTTGAATAAGGAACAACAATCATAATTGTTCCAGAAGCTGACTCAAATTCAACTTCAAGTGTTGTTGCAATAATAACATCTGATGGAGGAACTACCCCAACAAACTGAGGGTTTATTTCTGTTCTCAAGTATTGAGCATCTATTTTATGAACAGGTGCCCATGCTTCTTCTAGATCAGCAATGGCCATATCCATAACTCTTTTCATAAAAGATAGCTCTATCATCGTAAATTCTTTTCCGTCAATTTTAGTAAATGGAAGATCTGATCCGCCAAAATATGAATCAATAATCGCATAAGCAAGCTTTGACTCAAACACCATCAAGGCTGGGCCACGTAGCTCATTAAATCGCATAATACACATGCAAGAAGGAATCGGTAATGTATTAACAAATTCCCCAAACTTTAATAGATCAGTAGAGATCATTGAGATAGTTGAAATTTTTCTTAATGAGTTAGAAAGTGACACTCTAAAAGATCTTATGAAACGCTCATAGATAATTTCTAAAATAGGCATTCGCCCACGAATAACTCTATCTTGATTTGTTAAATCATATGGCTGTACGTTTTCTAATTCTGAAAAATCAACTGATGAACCACCAGTCGAGCCTCCACTATCACTATCCACATCTTCTGATCCTGAAAAATCATCATCATCATTTACAGCATTTAAAAGTGCGTCTACTTCATCTTGACTTAGTACCTGTGCCATACGATCCCCTCCTGGGATTTATTAATTAATCTGGAAACTAACGTAATAAACGTCAACAATATTTCCATCTATTAGAAAAGAGTTAATTGCCGCTTTTATCTCTTCTTTTAAAAAGTTCTTTCCTTCTAGCTTCAAAAGATCTTCCGGTCTTTTAGCATTTATTATGCTAATAATAGTGTCTCGAATCTGTGGCTTTCTTGCCTTAAATTCTTCCTCACTAGAATTTTTTCCAAACTTTAAAACTGCTCGTAAACGCAAGTAACGTCTCGGACCATCCCCTTGAGCAAGGTTAGCTGTAAAGCCATCTAGTGGAAATAGAATTCCATCCTCTTCAATAGCTTGTCCAGTATTGTCACTATCTTCTTCTTCACCTTGAAGCATTTTTTTCATTTCCGCTTTTACAACGTCATGAATTGATGGTTGCTTAGAAAGTTTTTCAAAGTTTATCCATTGAAAATATCCAACGCCACCTAGTACAACAAGGTTTAATAAAATAAGAATTGTCAGTAAGGGATTTTTTCCAGAGGAGCCTTGATTTTCTTCCTTAAAGTCTGCCTTCTCTTCTTCAGCCATTTCAAACACCATCCTGGTCTTTAAGTTTATAAAAGGGATTTTTTTCCCTTTATGTCAAAATTATAACTATTTTTTCCATCTCAATCAAGTAGTACATACTTTAGTAGGAAAATTGTACCACATATAGACCGACTAGTGTCAAAATGACGACACCTTTAAGGCTAGTATTAGATATTAGTTAGGATTTTAGACAAAAAAAGAGAGCCAAAGCTCTCCTTATTATAAATTTAAATGTAAGAAAAAATTATAATAAATCTTTCCAAGCCTTTCCAGCTTTAAATTTTGGAAGATTTTTTGCTTTAATCTTAATTTTTTCACCTGTTGCAGGATTTACACCCATTCTAGCAGCTCTTCTTACTTTTGAGAAAGTTCCAAAACCTACAAGAGAAACATCATCACCTTTTTTAGTTGTCTTTCTTACAACATCCATAAAAGTTGAGATAAAAAGATCTGCTTCTTTCTTAGTTAGGTGGTTAAGTGCTTTTTCTTTTAAAATTGCTTCTACTAGTTCTTTTTTGTTCATTTTTAACTCCTTATAAAATGATAAGTATTCTTAACTAAAATGGTTAGTCTTTTAAGAACGATTGTCAACACTTTTCAGCCGTTCATGCCAATAAAAAAGCTCTTCCTCAAGTGCTACGCGCAGAGAAGCAACCAGTCCATCTAATAATGTACCACTATCTACTTCGGCTGAAGACTGCTCCCAAATTATCCTCAAAAGAATTGGTGAGAGTGATTTATAAAAATCAGACAGATCTTCTATTATTTCATTGGTAGGATTTTTATCTTTTAGTTTAAGTAAGACACTTTCCAAATGGAAAATTCCCTCAATTAGTATGCGTAGAGAAGAGCTATCAAGAATGACGTGAAAATGGCTACATAATGCTTTTAAGTACTTCACTTCAACGAAGTCATGGTCTAGAAGCTCTTCTAGTGTAAGCTCAGGAAAGAGGTCTACCTGATGTCCGTGTAGTTTTATATTTGCTTTGGCGGTATAGAGAGAATTATCCATTGTTGACCTTCCAGTTAATGCATTGACACTAACAGAAAAATAAAAATGAGCAAAGTGAATTTTACTAAACTAAAAACCCTCCATTTTAGGAGGGCTTTCAGTAATTTTAAATTTTAACTAAGCTTATAATTTCAAAAGACCTTTTTTAACAAGCTCATCAATGATCTTTTTAAAGTGGCTTAATGGATAAGCACCTTTAATAGGAATTCCGTTAATTACAAATCCAGGAGTTCCTGAAATGCCAAATTTTGCAGCCTCTTTCATATCAGCAGCAATTCTATCTTTTACTTTACTGCTGTTAATATCTTTAGCCAGCTTTTTCATATTGACACCGGTCTTCTTAGCAACTTGCTTTAACCAACCTTCTCCCCCACTACGTAACTTATCTTGATTTTCAAAAACAACATCATGAAATGTCCATCCACCTTCAACATTCTGTAAGCGAACAGCTTCCATATATTGAGCAGCAATCATAGCCTGCTTATGAAAACTTAGTGGTAGATGCTTAAATACGAAACGAATTTTTCCAGGGTAAGCCTTCATGAATTCTTTATAAGTATTATATCCTCTTGTACAAAATGGACACTCAAAATCAGAGTATTCAACAAGTAGGATGGGAGCATTTTTTGGACCTTTAATATACTCGTCTGAACGAATCTCAGGCTTTAAAGGATTTTTAAAACTATCCTCAAATGATTTTTTTTCAGCATCTGCTCTTGTCTGCTGCATCTTTCCCTGAGCAAGCTTAATGGCTTTTTGCATAGACTCTAAAAACTTTGCAGGGTTTGCTTCAATTGTCTCAGTCAAGATATCAGGATTTTCCTTCAATAATTTCTTAACAGCATCTTTGTCTAATCCTGCACCCTGGTTACATCCAAGTAGCCCTAGCAGCATCAACGGCAATAGTAATTTCTTCATTAAACATTCCTTTGGTTTATGTTAAACTTTCTTCAATTAGTTTTTAAATTGAACAACATCTATTTTAAGTAATTTTTCATCTTTTACAAACATTTTATATATGAGTAAAATAGTCCTGTTTCATAATTGACTATTTCCCTTCTTATCTCCAATATATGTAAAGCGTGGGGTTGTTTTATCATTTATTATAATATCCTCTAAAAACATTGTTAAAGGCCTAACCCACAACTGACCTAGTTTGTTATCATACAGGCACTCATAATAGACCAGCTCCTCTAATGTCTCACTGTGTAAAACGACATCATGAACGATGTAATTCATTCCTTTATAGTGCTTATATAGTCCCCCTTTAACTAGATCATTCATATTAAAACTACTCCTTAGTGCATATTTAATCTTCAAAAGTGTCTAATTATTAGACACTTTTTATAATATTTAAACATATTACTCTATCACCGTCGTGTTAATTAGCTAATTTAATAGCCAACGCATTGGCATGCTATCTGCAATAAGTTAGCTGAAGAGATATAAATAAAAAGGAGAGAGAGATGAACACACATTGGTTTAAAACATTTGCAAAGGCAACTTCAATTGCCCTATTTGCAGCACTGTTCCTCGTATCATGTGGAGCAGACAACACCGTTACTGGAGCAACTACCAGTGCCTTACTTCCCGGGACAGTATTAGCCCCCGGAACTGTTGGTACAAACAGCTTGACCCAGACAACAATTACAGAACTACAGCGTATCGCAACCCAATTACGCTGCCAA
>DAOWEO010000018.1 GCA_030638415.1 Bdellovibrionales bacterium
GTGGCACCAATGCCTCTGTCATACTTAAAAAGGTATAGCTCATGTCCCAAATATTAGAAGTTGAAAATAATAATAAGCTTATCTTTTTTATTGATGAAGACGTTCCTCTTCTGAAAAAAATTGGACAACTACTTGCCGATACCTATCCAGATTATCAAATCATGGCCATGCCAGATTTAAAAACTGCTGAAAAAACACTTTTAGAGAAAAAACCACAAGTTATTATTACTTCTCTAAACTTTAATGATGGCTCAACTATTATACCATTTTTACAAAGCCTGAAAGAATCCGAAAGTACTAAAATGATTTCCCTCATTGTATCTGGAACCCGAAGAGAGCTGGAACAAAAGCAGAGTGCATTAAGTGAATTAGAGGCTGACCTACTGCCTAAGGCTATAACTATTCCTAATTTAAAAAGTGTCGTCGATAGTGCCCTCGAAAAAGCAAACTCCCTAAGTGCTGATACAATTATTTTACAAACTGGTGAACACCTATTTTTAGAAGGTGATCAAAGTGATGCTATCTATATTTTAAAAAGTGGAGAACTACAGGTTTATAAAAAAATAGATGGTCAACAAGTTGAGCTAGCACTTATTAATCAACAGCAGATGCTAGGAGAGATGGCCCTTATCGACCACTCATTACGCTCAGCATCTATTATTGCCACGGCAACTAGCCAAGTCTTGAAATTACATCTTGGTGATATTGAAAAATATATCGAAGAGCAACCTTTTTGGATGCGTATGCTAGTCCACACCCTAAGTACCAGAGTTCGTGAATCAAATCAGAAGCTTTTAAAAAGATAAAGGCTACCATAGGTAGCCCGTATCTTTAATTTAGATATATTTTATCTTCTATATTTTTTTACTAGATTTTTAAACTTTTCGTTATTTCTAATTGATTTTATATCAGGGTCTGTTGACAATGAGTTCCAATCTTTCCATCCATTCTTTAATGCCTTTTCAAAATAACGCAAAGCACTTTTAGTTTTTCCTATCTTGGCTAATCTCCACGTAGCACTCCAGCATGAGTCATAATCTTGATAATTAAAACATTTTTTTGAATAAATCTGATTTACCCATTCTGCACCTTTGATACAGCTATACACCTTTCCCATAAACGTAGAGTTAGATGCTCCATATAAGAAAGCATTAGTTACATGAAAAATATCAGGTATAATAAGATTTCCTCCTAAATTAGCTCCCTTATTAATCATATCATTTCGTGATCCTTCAATTAAATTTTTATTATTAGTCCAACCTCCTGTAAACCAATTTCCTTGAGTTCCATAAACCACATTGAGATACGAACAACTATATTCGGAAGGAATATTATTAATAATTTCTACTTCTTTGGCAGTATCATTTATCTTAATGGCAGCACACCCAATAAAAAGAATAGGTGCTAACATAATAAATATTTTAATCAAACTCATTCTATCTCCTCATTATGTTTATTGAGTCTTTATTATGACATATTTTATTAAAAACACTATCCTAAATACATATATTTACAGCTTCCACTTTCCCCTGTAGACAAAAACTGATACATTCGTTAAAACATTTATCGACAATTATACTGGAGGCTCACAATGTTTCACCCAAATGCAAATAACTTACAAACCATGGACCAGGATATTTTAAATCTAATCAATAAAGAAGGAAGACGACAAGAAGATGGGTTGGAGCTGATTGCTTCAGAAAATTATACTAGTACTGCAGTAATGCAGGCACAAGGGTCAATCCTGACAAATAAATATGCTGAAGGATATCCAGAAAAACGTTATTACGGTGGATGTCAGGTCGTTGATGAAATTGAGACTATCGCCATTGAAAGAGCAAAAAAATTATTCGGCTCTAAGTTTGCAAATGTTCAACCACACTCAGGATCACAAGCTAACATGGCAGTCTACTTTGCAGTACTCAAGCCAGGTGACAAAGTTTTAGGAATGAACCTCGCAGAAGGTGGTCACTTAACTCATGGCTCTCCAGTAAACTTTTCTGGAAAGCTATTTGACGTCGTTTCTTATGGACTTGATCCTAAAACTGAAGAGATCGACTACGAAGCCATTGCCCAGTTGGCAAAAAAAGAACAACCTAAAATGATCGTTGCTGGGGCATCTGCCTATTCACGAACTATCCACTTTGATAAGTTTAGAGAGATTGCAGATTCTGTGGGTGCTTATCTTCTAGTAGATATGGCACACATTGCAGGTCTGGTTGCTGCTGGAGTTCATCCAAGTCCAGTGCCATACGCTGACTTTGTAACTTCAACAACTCATAAGACTCTCCGTGGACCACGCGGGGGGCTAATTTTAACTAACGACGAAGAGCTAGCTAAGCTTATTAATTTTAATATCTTCCCTGGAATTCAAGGCGGTCCTTTAGAGCACGTCATAGCAGCAAAAGCAGTCGCATTTCTTGAAGCACTCCAGCCAGAATATGTTGAGTACCAAAAGCAAGTTGTACTAAATGCAAAAGCACTTGCTAGTGCACTTAAAAATGAAGGTCTTGATATTGTCTCAAATGGAACTGATAACCACCTATTAATGGTTAAAACTGACTCCGTAGGTCTCTCAGGGAAGAAATCTGAAAAAGCTCTAGAGAAAGCAGAGATTACCTGTAATAAAAATATGATTCCTGGTGATAAGCGCTCACCTTTTATAACTTCAGGAATACGTCTTGGAACTCCAGCTCTAACAACTCGTGGGTTTAAGCAAGAACATATGCTACAAGTTGCAAAATGGGTCGCAACAGTACTAAAAAATCATGATAATGATGAAGTTATTGCGCAAGTGAAGCAGGAAGTCCTGACACTATGCAATCAGTATCCAGTTTACAGATAAACGAAAGCTCTAGTTAAAACAGGAACTGTCCTGTTGCAACAATTAAAAATAGAACTATCAATAACTGAGAAAAAATAAACATATTGTCTCTCCGAGTAAGCGTGTGTGTGTTTTGCTATTTTATCCCTTTATGCCATAATTCGTCAAAAAAAATAAAAAAAATGGTCTTTTTGTGTTATCTTGGGCCTTCAACATGAGGTAAGTTATGCAATTTAAAGAAAAGACCCTAGCTAGAATATACAGTTTTAAGTTTCTATATTTTCTACTTTTTGAAAAGGGAGTGGATAGTACAACTTTAGAGCAGATAGATCTTACTGAAGAAATTTCAATATTTTCGACCTCACTAGGACAAACTGAAAAAGAGGAGCCTAGCTTTAAAATTACTGATAAATCTCTTTTTTTTAGTAAGCAAATTATTGAGTCAGCGATTACCTCTCGAGAAAAAATATTGGCCGCCATTACAGAGTATACCAATGGAAAATGTAATAAAGTAGAGAATGCAATTATCCATACTGCACTTGCTGAACAATTTTCATCAAGTGATCTTCCTAAAAAAGTACTTTTAAATGAGTATATTGAACTAGCAAAACAATTTGGAACTAAAAGCTCAGCATCTTTTATAAATGCTTTTTTAGATAAATCTATAAAGTAATATGGACAGTCTATTTTTTGATAATATTCGCAAAAATGTAGGACCACAAACTAAAATAATATTTTTAATTAGTGATAGTGCTATTGTAAATAAAGACGTTACATTCACATTAGACTATCTTTTCGATAATCAATTTTCTAAAATATTTCAAGATAAAAATATCAGAGAGAGCTCTTCATTAATTATCTCTTCCCATTTTTCAGATAAACTTTATCTTTCAACAATTTTAAATAAGCCATTAATAGATATAGAAAAAGAGATTAAAAAGACACTACCACTCGCACAACTATCAGCTGATAATGAAGTTATGATTATTCACTCTGAGACGATTAAAGAAAATAATATTAAGCAATTTCTTTCAACGCAAAAAGTAAATTTTCTTACTTTTTAACTCCCACTAGATAAGTAACCCAAGATTCACAATTCTCGGCACTAATAGTTTCATAGAAATTTCCATCTCCGTCACCATCTTCATCAGTTCCTTCCCAAAATGATAAAACACTTCCGAAACCAACCTCTTCTAATATCTCACGTAGTTCAATATTACTCCACAGACGCCAGTCATAAGTAAATACCTTCTCATGTTTAATACCATCAGAGTGTTTTTTGAAATGGATATGATAGAGACACTCATTCGTCAGAGGGTTAAATTTATCACAATCCCAAAAGTAGGAGTGTTCATCATGCTCAGTCTCTTCCTCTGATAGCTCATACGCATCTTCTCCACCAAACAGGTCAAGACAAAAAATTCCACCTTGAGGCAGATCATTATACACTTTTTGAAAGTACTCTTTAAGTTCTGATCTTTTTTTGAAAATAAAATAGGAAAAGTTAAAAGCAACTGTTACATCTACGTCAAAACTAAGTGGTGCTAAAACATTGCTCTCTAAATATTTTACTCTTGATTGTTGTTCAATATTTAAAGCTGCATGATGTGTCTTTTTCCCAAACTCAATAGGCTCACAGTCTAGATCAATAACATAAGAGGTATTTTCATGGTTTTGCTTAACCCATTCACAGGCCATATATCCAGTTCCACCAAAATCTTCTCGGAGGCTTTTTGGATTTCTATTAAATAACTTGTTAAAAACTTGATAGATAAAATCAATATCTGAGCCAGGATTTTGTACCGATCTCTCATATAACTCATGCTTTTCAGTAACTGTTAGTTCCATTTTTACCTCTATAAATTAATTGTCCTATAAGTTATATCTAAAATTGCCAGTTCGACAAGTCCTTTTGGCGTCTTTACTGTAACATCATCTCCAGCTTCACGGCTTAATAGTGCAGACCCAATTGGTGAGCGCCAACTAATATAATTTTTTGTAGTATTGACTTCATCTACTCCAACAATGCAGTACTCTCTCTTAGTACCCTCTTCATCTTCGACAAGTACTGTGGCACCAAATTTTACACTTGTTGACTCTTGCTCTTGGGGGTCAATAATTAGTGCATCATTAATACGTTTTGCTAAAAAACGCATTCTACGATCGATCTCCCGTAGTCTTTTTTTACCATAAATGTAATCAGCATTTTCAGAACGATCACCATTTGCAGCGGCCCAAGCTATTGTCTTACATAACTCTGGTCGTTCAATTTTAGACAGTTGCTGGTACTCATCAGAAAGTTTAGCAAAGCCCTGCGGTGTTATATAGTTAGTTTTATTTACTGGTGCCACTTTTAATCTTATCTAATAAATTTTGGCAACCCTCTTCAATAATATCTAAAACTACTTCAAACCCATCATCGCCATCATAGTAAGGATCAGGAACTCCAGGGACTTTAAAGTTAGTCAGTTCAATAAACTGTGAAATTTTAGATTTATAAGCACTATTTTTACATAAATTATTTAGATCAATATAGTTGCTCTCGTCCATTGCAAGAATATAATCATACTCTTCAAAATCATCTTGTTCGACCTGTCTAGATAGACTTAATAATTTAAATCCACGCCTTTCAGCATGATCACGCATTCTCTCATCAGCTTGCTGTCCAACATGAAATCCTGAAGTACCTGCAGAGTCACAACAGACCTGTTTATCTAATCCCTCTTTACGCAATAGGTGGTACATTACCCCTTCAGCAGATGGTGAACGACAAATATTTCCTAAACATACAAATAAAACCTTAACCACAAGACTTCCTTTTTGAGATCTTTAATTATTTTTATTATAATTTAAAAAAGAAAAATTCATTAAACGCATATACCAACTACGTGGCATATGACTAAGTATTGAGATTACAATTTTCATCTGCCATGGAAAAATATATAGTGCCTGTTTTTTAGTAATCGCCTGATCTATCTTTACTGCAGACTTTTGCGCACTCATTAAAAATGGCATTTTATGAGAATTTTTCTCTGTTAAAGGTGTATCGATAAAACCTGGGGCAATAGTAGTTACAGTAATATTCTTTTTTGCTAGATCCAAAGTATATGCTTCACATAACTTTAAAACTGCTGCCTTTGATGCACAGTATGCAGCGGCACCAGGCAGACCAATCATACCAGCAACACTTGCGACTGCTACGATCTGACCACTTTTTTGCTTTAACATAACCTCTAAAGCCGCTTCAAAGCTATTAAGCATACCACCGACATTAGTATTTATTACGTCATGAGCTACAAGAAAATCAGGAATACTTGTTTTATTAGAAATCGCTCTTCCTGCATTTGCAATAAAGATATCAAGCTTGCCTTGAGCAAACTCTCCGACAACACGAATCAGCTCATCACGCTCCTGTACATTTACCTGATAGCTACTTAGATTTGGATGTGCATAGGTAAGTTTTGAAAGGTCTCTACCACATACTCCTACTGTCTCTCCTCTATCTAGATATAGTTTCGCCAATGCCAAACCAATTCCGGTTGTTCCACCTGTAATAAATATTTTTAGTGACATGTCTTACCTTCCCTTTGCCAGCGAGATTTAATCTCCGTTGTATAAATTCCCTTTAGTAACAATCCTAATAAAATAACTCCACTCAGATGGTTAAACCAAGTAAGATGTTCATGACCATGGCCAATTTTAAAATCAACAGGAAGTTGAAAATAAGTATAAAGCCAATCTGTAGCAAAACCAAATATAAAAGCTACTACAGCAATTGAAAGTATATTTATCAAAATACCACGACTCCCGATATAACGCTTTAGTACCAATATATTTGAAAGATTAGTTGCCGGCCCAACAAGTAGTAAAATAATTGCTGTTCCAGGGCTCATGCCTTTCATAATTAAGGAGGCTGCCAATGGAGTAGAAGCTGATGCACAGATATATAGAGGAATTCCAACCAGCAAGACCATTAGCTTGCCACCTAATCCGTTCAACCCTTCAAAAAATGATAGTGGAACAAATGTTTCAACCAGAGCCCCAAGGACAATACCAATAAACATCCAAAATGCTATATCGTCCATAATATCATTTACTGCAAACTTTATTACCTTAGAGACCAAGCCAGTTTTATCATCTTGGTGATGATCACCAGAGCAACAACAAGGCTGCTTCTCTTTTTCCTGCTCATCCTCTATCTCTTCACTATTAAAAGTCATCTGCAAAATACCGGCTACCATCGCAGAAACAAAAGCAGCAATAGGTCGCAAAATTGTCATTGGTAGATCCATAATTGCATAGGTAAAACTAATCGAATCCACTCCCGATTCAGGAGTTGCAATTAAAAATGCTGAAGTTGCTGCATTATTAGCACCTGCTTTTTTTATCGCTACTGCCGTAGGAATCACAGAACAAGAACACAGTGGTAGAGGAATCCCAATTAGGGCCGCCTTAATAAAACTAAAGGTCGATTTAGTGCCTAAGGATTTTTTTATTGTTTCAACCGATACAAAGGCTTTAATAAGTCCGGCAATTACCAACCCCAATAAAAAAAATGGTGCAGATAAAGCTAAGTAATTCCAAAAGTTCTGTAAAAATACCATCTATTTTCCCCTTGGTAAGAGTATATACAAATAGTACACATTCTTAGTAGAAGCAGTATTACATAGTTTTAGGAAAAATGTATATCTTACTCTGAAATAGGGTGGTAACGCGTGATAAACTCAATCAGTTCTTCAACTCGCTCACCTTTTAAAAGATAAAAAGGTGATGCCTTATGGTAATGGGTCATAGAATATCCTACAAGAGCAAGCGAAGCCCCCACTGTATTTGAAGACGAGTCACAATAGGTCCGTTTAGGATTTCGACTTACTTCATCAACGGTTCCAAAACTCTTATTTACACCAAACAATGAAAATGTCTGAAAATTTCCAAGATAGTTTTCAATAGATTTACACTTCCCATGAATGGCCCCTTTTGTAATACTGGCACCCACTGGTAAGCTCACAGAAGCTCCTCCACCTTCATAATTAACCAGACCTACCATTAACGTTTTATTATCATGAACCGTAATCACTAGCTCTGCCCCACCTTCAACACTTACTACATTAGATACTGAAGCATGTGTACCAAAAGTAAGCCCTCTAATAGAAAGATTTGATGATTCCACAAAATGGCGTTGATCGTCAGAGAGGCAGTTAGTTGAAAGATTCAGTGTTTTAATCAGTTCCGGTAATTTAGCAGGAGAACTAATACCTTTAAGCAGTACACTTCTAAACTTACATTTATAGTCCCGATTGTCTCCATCAAGAGTAATGGTCTCATAGGACCAGACACTAAATGAGTTAAAAATAAGAAGCAGACAAATAAATTGTTTTAAACTATTCACAGGAGACTCCTAATTGACAATACTCTACACCACTGTTTAACGCATCGCAATAACCTTTTCTAACTACTGAAATTCATTCATTCCTCTACCACGAGGGAGCTATTAAGAAATCTCAAGTTTCCACTCTAAATACCGAATAACAGGAGTTCACTACAGCAAAAGGATAAATATGAAAATTTCAGATTTGAAAAATTTTACTATAACTGCCGACTCCGATATGGCCTTTATGAAAGAAGCCTCGGGACTGCTGGCCCAACCAAAACTTAAAATCCACCAAGATGGAGTGGAGCTACCTCTTTTTGTAAAAGCTCATCTGCGTATGGAACACGTTGGAGCAACCGACCGTGCATTTCATGGGAACAAGGTAAAAGCAGCATCTCGAAATGCTATTGCAGGGCGATCTCCTTGTACTGCAGGTGAAGACTCTATGCCATTTTATGATATACGACTGCTTGGTCCAGAGGGTGGCGAAGATAAACCTCTTATTAATATTGAAGATGTCAGTGCGACTATTTTAAATAATCAACGCATCAAAGAGTACAAAGTTCAATATCGCTTAAACATCCATGGTAAAGAGATTACAGAGCTTGATATGCAAGGAGTTGATGCTTGGAAGCTAACTGCTTTTGATAAGCATGGTGAGAATAAAGCTGGAAGTATTGATCCTGAGTCGACTTGGATTTTTATGCTCATAAATGCAATTCTCTATTTTATACCAGATGGATGGGTAAAGATGCTGCCTATTGAGCTAACGGACATTGTTGGTATTAACTATCTCATGACCTATGAAGGAAAAGAGCTAGGGCAGTTAAAGTCTGATCGCAGCATAACTGAAAAGAGTTGTGAAATTACAATTCACGAAGGACTATCAGAACGAGAGCACGAACTTGCAGTCAGCATGGCAATGTTAATGAGCTATTACATCGCCAGAAACTTTTACAGTATTGACCATGCCATGTGCCAAGACACTTTTGACTAAAAAACAAATTTTTTCTTGACTCTGATATGAAAAATCTCTATATTCAGAGGACAAAAGACGGGGGCGTAGTTAAGTTGGTTATAACATCTGCCTGTCACGCAGAAGGCCGAGGGTTCGAGTCCCTTCGCTCCCGCCATTTTTGTACTCAACTAAAGAAGCTTTCAGCTTCTTTTTTTTTGCCAAAATTCAAGCACACTCCAACCTTTTTAAGATGGTTTTTTTATTTTTACAGGTGGATTCGGTGGTGGTAAGTTTTTAATAACTTATTACAATGGCCAGCAAAATGAATGATCTCTCCTCTCTAAAACTAGCACTTAACAGCCTTAAAGATGTCCTAAAGCAAGACTACAATGATTATATTCGAGATGCAGCTATTCAGCGCTTTGAATATACTTTTGAGCTTGCTTGGAAAGCAATGAAAAGAACTCTTAAAGAAGAAGGCTCTGAAATCGGAAGTCCTAAACAAGTTTTTAGATCTGCCTTTGAGGCTAAACTTATTGATGACTTAGAACAATGGTTTGCTCTTTTAAAAGAGAGGAATTTAACAGTCCACACATACAATGAAGAAACGGCAAAAGAAGTTTATGAGTCTGCTAAAAGCTTTCCTAAAGTAGTTGATCAATTAATTTATAATTTAGAAAATAGATAAAATGAAACTTACAAACGACATCAAACAAAAAATTATAACAAGTATTCAAAAAATTCTTTCAGTGGATACCAAATATAAAGTTATTCTTTTTGGTTCGTATGCCAAAGGTGCTGCAACAAACTTATCTGATATTGATATTGCAATAAATGGAACATCTCCCCTTGATACTGCCAAATGGTCAATGATTGAAGAGCTACTTGAAGAAGAAGATATTCTACAAAAAATTGATGTTGTTGATTATCATCGAGTAAAAACGGATTTCCAAAAAATTATAGATTTAGAAGGAATTAAAATTTTTGAACAAACATAAAGGGATTTTACTCCTAAAAAATCAAATAAAAAACATTGAAATTAATCAGATAAGCCATCCAAAGAGATGGTTTTTTTGTTTTTGCAGGGGGGCTCGGGGTTGAAGCCTTTTATATTATAAAATTAGAGATCCTCTCTTTAAAATGGTAGACCTCATTTACATTAGGGTTATCTTTGCAAAATCTTGTTACAGCTCTTTTTTGATATGTTTGTAGACGAGATCTATTTTTTAGAATCAGATGACGAATTGGATTTTATCTTTTATCTCCTGTTGCTTCCTTTCTATATTTGCTAATTGCTGGGTGAATTAGAAAACTCTGAAGTCCACATGAATACAGACTTTAACAATACTAAAAATTATTTTAATCCTATCCTCTTGTGGTCTTTTGATCGAAGAGGAACCTTTTCTTCGACATTGTCTAACCTTTCAAAAACGATTCTAAATAATTTATCTGTACCTTTTTCAAGTTCACCAACTCTATCAGTTAATAATTCTTCTGACGCAAGTAATTGTCTCATTTTTATAAATGTCCTAACAATTGAAATATTAACTTGGATAGATCGAAGACTGTTTAAGACACTTGAT
Source organism: Bdellovibrionales bacterium (assembly GCA_030638415.1). Lineage (GTDB taxonomy): Bacteria > Bdellovibrionota > Bacteriovoracia > Bacteriovoracales > Bacteriovoracaceae > DAOWEO01. The sequence continues at coordinate 10,737 of DAOWEO010000018.1, forward strand.
AGCATTGCAATACCATGTTCTGTGAAAACATATGGAGAATATCTCCTTCCTCCTTTACCTTCTTTTGAGGTGACAATTTGGCACCTCAAAGATTCCCACTCTAAGTTATTTAATTTAAAGGTAAAATCGTCTGAAAATCTTAGCTTATTTCGATTTACTTGCCTATTTAGATACTTCGTTTCAACTTCATAAAGTCCGGCTAAGTCACTGTCTAGCATAACCTTTTGGCCTCTTATTACATAAATCATCTTTTCAATTTTTCTAGGTGTTATTTCTGACATGTTGCCTCCAAGCTTTAACTTTTAAGCATTAGCAAATAACTAGTTTTAGATCAATAAATGATAATTCTAATCGATAACTTTTTCATTTTTGAACACATGCTGTCAGTTAAGATCACTTGACCTAACTCTAGGTCACTGGAACTCACCAACTTATCTAAAATTAAGTGATGTTTGTGATCACTAGAAATAACGGTAAGTATTTTAAGTCATGGGAGATAAAGCCCCGACGAATGGTGGAGGACACGGAGATTTGGATTGATCGGCGCATAGTCCGCCATTTGTTACCCCCGATAAATCGGTTACAAGACATTGAAATTAATCATATAAGCTATCCAAAAGAGATGGTTTTTTTGTTTTCTAGGGTCTTGAACCTCTACTCTCTAAGCAACTTCTCAAAATTATAGTCATGATTTAAAATAGGATACTTTTAAAAATATTTTTGAATGCTTTCTGAGTAAAAATAACTTTTATCCACAGGAGGACTCGCCATTAAATAATCTATTGCTCGTTGGACTCTAACCAACTTGGACATCTCTTCATGAACATTTATATCAGGATAAGCAACATAACCATTCGAGTCAGCATCAGGATACTTAGGATCATATTTCAATACTGGAGCTGGCTTTAGTTTTCCATCATGAGGACATCCAATCCCCTTACATCTGATCGGAACAATTTCACAGATCCCACCTTTACAGCATATCGCCTCTTTAGGTATATACGCTCCCCCCTCTACGGTTCTTGTTGTTTGAGCATTTGTGATGTTTAAATTGATTACATTGCTTTTTGTAATTAAGACTGCAAGCCTCTCAAAAAAAAATATCAATATCTGCTTCTGAGCTATTTTGATATGAGAATCATCTCAAGAAATAATACATTTGGCTATCCAGAGTATCCATCAAGCTTATCACATTTTTTTACTTTTTCTGCATCAAGAAACCCTGTATGGTGTAACAATGGAAATATCACTCCTTAATGATATTCTTATGTTTTTCCTCATTGGGTTTGGGGGATTTATCGATGCAATTGCTGGTGGCGGTGGACTCATTACAGTTCCAACCTATTTGGCAATTGGAATTCCTCCTCATTTAATTCTGGGTACCAATAAATGCGTCAGTACTACTGGTGGTTCGACCAAGAATGTAAAGCCTGCTACAAACAGCAACATTGACACAATTACTCTGTCGTATAAAAAGATAAAAATTAGAAATATTACAGGAAGAACTGACGCTTCTATTGATCTGTAATTAAAGCTAATTTAGTTTAAATTTCGTTTAAATTCTAAAGATTTCTCCCCAAGTTTCCGATAAAAATATTGGAGATAAACTGTTTCCACGCTGGGGAGAAAGACTTTTGGGCCTGCATGAATTTCTTATTGATACGTTTTATTTTCTCATTGCAACCTTAGCACTAGTACCACTATTTAAAATGCTTAAACTTGGTTCAATGCTTGGTTATATTGTAGCTGGTATTTTAATGGGGCCGATGTGCTTTGGTCTTATTGATAATTCTAAAAGTATTGTTCAACTGGCAGAGCTAGGAATAACTCTACTACTTTTTATAGTTGGACTTGAATTAAGTCCAGCTAGACTAAAACAGTTACGAAAAAATATTATTCTCGAGGGTGGAGTTCAAATGGGACTGACCACACTCGTCTTCACTTTAATCGGTATTGCATTAGGACTAAGCTACACGACCTCTTTTGTTCTCGGCGTTGCACTCTCCCTATCTTCTACAGCATTTGCCCTATCACATATGAGTGAAACCTCACAGCTAACATTAAGCCATGGCCAGACCTCCTTAAGTATTTTGTTATTTCAAGATTTGCTGATCGTTCCATTTTTAGCCCTACTTCCTCTACTTAGCGTTGGCAGCAACGTACAAGAACCAATTATCATATCAGCAATTCTTATTAAGCTTGCCCTTTTCAGTACTATTATTTTACTATGTTTTTTTGTTTTAAAACCTGCAATTGCTTTTATAAGAAAAACTCAAGACCCTGAAATTTTTCTAGCATCTTTTCTCTTTTTAATTATTGGTATGGCGATAGGAATGGAAAAGCTTGGCCTATCAATGCCAATGGGAGCATTTATTGCTGGAGTATTTCTGGCAAACTCAGAAGTGAAAACAAATATAAAAAGTCTTTCGCTTCCATTTAAAGGCATCCTGATGGGACTCTTTTTTATGACATTAGGAATGGATTTGGATTTTACATTTCTAATTGAAAATCTTTTATCAATTACTTTAATCTGTTTTACAATCGTAATTACCAAGTCATTAGTCTTAACTGCCATCGGGCGCTTACGCCATGGTAATTTCAAAAGTGGAATAAAGGTAAGTCTGTTGATATCTCAAGCAGGGGAATTTGGTATTGTAGTTGTGGCCAGTGCATTACATCTTAATATATTAAATGCTGAAGTTAATAAACTTGTTGTTACAAGTATCCTTATGACAATGATACTTTCACCGTTCATCGCACGACTATCAAAATTATTTACACCCTGTAAAATCAAAGAAACGGCTGATAAAGAGGAGATGGATACTTCTAATGTTGTTCCGATCAGAGTAGCTGAAGTTTGTGAGCAGCAGGCAGCCTAAGGTTATAATTTAAAATATTTAGGGATAACTCCCCCTCTTAACGTATAAGATCTACACTGTGCATCATTTTCAATGTATTCCTATTCCTGGATATGGTATTTAAAATATTATCACCTTTTTTACCAGTTCTTTGGAGACTCTGTGAAATCTATAATTTTTATTCTTTTATTATACTTATCCCCAGCGATTTCACACGCTATCTTCTATCAGTCCCCTTCAATGGTTCCTATTGAAAATGTTAAAAACAAGACCATCAAAAAAAACTCTAAAGCTTTAGCATTAAAAATAAAAAAACGCTTTTTAGAAGATTTTCAACTCGACAATAAAGCATACTACCGCGTTAGGTTCGAAAATATAAAAGATATGAATTGGGGACCGTCTAGAGAAGTACACGAACCGCTATGTGATGGTGAAAAATTTCAACAAGAACCAAGTGTTGGTGGATGTACAGGATTTTTAATTAAAGAAGATGCTATTGCGACCGCTGGCCATTGCCATTATGTTACCGAATGTCATCTCTACTCTTGGGTTTTTAATTATAACCAACAAACACTTAAGGATAATGAGTTTCTCTATTTCCCTAAAGAAGATATTTATAATTGTAAAACTCCAATTTTCCATGATCTAGATTTTAGAAACCTTTCAGATATTGCTATCTTTCAATTAGACAGGAAAGTAAAAAATCCAACAATTCTTGAATTAGATTTAAACTACACGCCCTTACCTGCTGATCCTGTATATACCCTCTCCTATCCCCTTGGTATGCCACTCAAAGCAAGTCTTAATGGAGAGGTAAATTTTCAAGAAACAAATACCTATATGAGAGTAATGGTAGACATGTTCCCTGGAAGCTCTGGGGCTCCACTATTTAACTTAGATACAGGTAAGGTAATTGCAGTTCTAGTACGAGGAGAAGAAGATTTTATCAAGCATGAAACATTATCTTGTTATAAGCATGTTACTTGTCAAAATGGAGAGGGATGCCAAGGAGGAGACTTCAGTAGTCTTAATGTTTTAAAAGATATTGCAGTCTACTCTAATTCAGAATTATTATTTCTAGACTACTAGTTCAATTTATTCAAATAAGGAATGTTTTCTGATCATTTCAGCAGGAAAGCGAAACTGAACTTTTAAGTAGTCTATGAAGCTCTGATCAAATGGTTGGAGATCTAGTGCTTTATCCATACACAATAGCCAAGCACTTACTTCACCCTCATTAATCACAAGATGCTTGTGTGCCATAGGCATACCTAGATGGTTATATTTTTCTTTATAGTCTTTTGGTCCACCGAGCCACATACATAAAAAAAGTGTCAACTTATCTGTCATAACTTCAAGGCTATCTTCATGCATGGCCCTAATATCTTTTGCTTCGCTTAGCGTTCCCATAAAATTATAGAAATCAATGCAAAGTTTATTAATCCCCTGCTTCTCTCCCGCTGCCTTATAAGAAGTATCTAAATATCCATATCTATCATTACTCATTTATTAAATCCTTATTGTATAATTAAAAACCAAGATTAATTCCTAACTTAAAAAAAGTAGCTGGGCTAAGGTAATATTCCTCTTCATCTTTTTGTAAAATATTTTTTCCCTTAAAAAAACTTCTTTGGAATTCACGCCCTACTGCAATATTTAATCCAAGCCGTTTAAAAAACTTTGTTGA
>DAOWEO010000117.1 GCA_030638415.1 Bdellovibrionales bacterium
AATTGTAATTGCAGAAGTCACAACTGTTGCAAAAATTGCACCTTGTATAAAACTTGTCTTGTTTATTAGTAATTCCCAATAGTTCAGCAGTTTTTTCACTTACGGCTCCCATGTTGTACTTCCCCAAAGGGAGCTATCCCATTGAGAACTAAATTTACTTATAACTTCATTTAAAATGACTGAGTATGGATCAAGTAAGCAGTGAGCAGCTTCAACATCGACAGTAAGGCTTGCTGTTGCTTGAGACAAAAGTTGATCTGGAATTAATCCGCATTGAGTACTACCATCTAGTGGTAATGGACCACTAAATGTTACAACATATATATCCCAGGTTCCAAAAGGAATATCTGTTTTATTATTTTCATCTAATTTTAAATATATTGGAGCTACGCTTGTACTTTTTAGATTAATGCATTTTAGGTAAGCACCACCTGAGGTATTAACATTTTCAATCAAGCCACTAAGCGAAAACTTTGTTTGCACCTGCGGTTGTTCTGAACAAGAGATAATCAAAAATACCGACAATAATATTATATGCTTCATAAGTATATTATCGGTAGTGAATTATAAAGCTACAGTGTTATTCGTAGTACAGCGATTATGTCCTACTCTAATTTCCCGGCCATTATGTCATAAACATTTTTGTCAACTACTCTTGGTTTATCCTATTAATATCAAGGAGTTGATATGGCAGAAATTGTAATGAGTACGAAAAATCAAAAATCTACGAGCAAGCACTTCAGGTAATCTGTAAAAGATTAACCATTTCTGAATTTGCACACCTAAACAACAAGTCCTATCGCCAAGCTCAAAGAATTATCAAAAAAGTAAAGCAGCTTGGAATGAAAGGAGTGAATCATGGAAATATGGGCAAAACTCCATACAACAAAACTTCTGTAGAGCTTGAGATGGATCTTCATGCTCTTCTAAAAGGAAAGTATTACGATTTCAATCTAACTCATTTTAGAGAGATGATAGAAGTGCATGAAGGAATTAGTATTGGTAAAAATATTATTCATAGAGTTGCGAAGAAAAACAATTTAGTTAAAAGAGCTAAGAAAAAGCAAACACGAAAAGCTTATAAGCCACGACCTAGAATGCCACAAGAAGGCATGCTGATCCAGTTTGATGGGTCTGAATATGAGTGGTTTGGAGGATTTAAATCTGATCTCATTGGAGGTATTGATGATGCGACAGGAAAGGTTGTTGGAGTAGAATTTTTTATTGGAGAAACAAGTCTGCATTGCATGAAAGTAATGAGAGATATGATTGAGGAGAATGGAGTTCCTCATGCATTTTACCTTGATAAGGCAGGAGCATTTGGGAAAGATGATCGAGATCAAACTTCAACACAAATAGGTAGAGCATTAAATCATGTCGGTTGTGATATTATTTTAGCTAATTCACCACAGGCTAAAGGTAAGATAGAGAGGCTCTGGGACACCTTCCAAGACCGTCTTATAGCAGAGTTAAGATTCTATGATATCAAAACAATTCCCCAGGCAAACAGGTTTTTAAAAGAAGATTTTCTTCCTGAATTTAACAAAAACTTTAGTTACCCAGCACGTGAAAAGAAAAAAGCATATATGAAATTGAAAGACAATTTAGATGAAGTTTTTTGCATGAAAGAAGATAGAAAAATATCAAATGGAAATACATTTATCTCAGAAATAGGACACAATCGCCGGGATACGAAGTGTTATTTTTTACATATCGTATCCACTCTCTTTAACACTCAATAGATGAGCTGTTTAAACTATCTCTTGAACACTTCTGCCCTCTTGCAGTAACTTATTCTTATTTTTTTTAATTCTAGAATTAAAGATTTTAATTTATTATTTCAGTAACTTGAAGATATCAGTGATCTAGTTTAATTAAAAGTTACTAAACTAATTATTCATCAGGTGATGTGAAAAATATGTCCTCATTTAATAATTACTCATTTTTGTAATCAATGTTATAATTTTTTATGTCTAAAAAAAACGATTTTTTATCAGTTCACGGGGCAAAATGAATAACTTGAGATACCGCCATATTCTGTTGTTTACTTTGTTTCTTAACTTAATACTTAGTGAGGGGTTTGCTGCAAAAACTTGCATTACTAAGGGGGTAAGACAAGTTGTAAATGTTTCATTTGCCTATGATCAACTAGATGACTTTAATGATCTGATACTTTCAAATGTTAAAAAGGATAGAGAAAATTTTAAAAAAATAAATAAAGTATTATATGGAGCACAGGTTAAAACAGAAGATATTACTGATCTTAGCCTAGGCATATCTTCTATTGGACAAAAGACAAAGAAAGAGGCATTTCTGTCCAAGTTAAAAAGTATTTACAAGTCTGCTCCAAAATCATCCTGGAGCGGTGAACGAAATGTTGCATTAAATTATGCCGGTCATGGATCAAGGTGCAAAACAAAATCAGGAAAAACTACTTGGTGTTTAGTCATTCCATCAGAAGGACTTAAATTACTAGATAATAAATACGATGAAGAAGGAGCTGAAAGAATTTTAAAGTTAGATGAACAAAATAGTGATTATTATGTTACTGCTGAAGAACTTCTTGAAGTATTTCCTGCAAAAAAAATTATTTTAGATTCATGTCACAGTGGGCAGATGGCCATCGCTGTTAAAGAGAAGTTTGGTAAACATAGTGGTAATTTCGTTTTTGCATCCTCCCTAGGAACATTAATGTCACAAGATAATGAAGATGGAGGCTTGCTAATTTCGGCACTAGCAAGTTCTTTAAATAGCTCTGATAAAGATTTTTGTAAAATGGATTTGGATAAAAATGGAACAGTTTCTGAAGGGGAAGCCTTTGCTAGTATTTTTGCTAACAATACATCAGAGGCATTCAAAAGGCTCAACTTAGATGTAAATTCATTACCTCAAATTGAAACTACTGGAGATTCCACTCGTTTTTCACAACTTTCAATGGGAAACCCTGGAAATACGTGTTTTGCTAAGCCTAATAAGGGGACATGTCAGAAGAATATTAAACCAGAAGATATTGTAAAGGAACCTCTATGTAATCAGGAAGTGAGAAGATTAAAAACTTTGAATGATAATACGAGAAAGATTTTTACTGATCATAACTATTTTAAAGATCTCTTTTCTAACACTTCTGGAAAAGGAAGTGATCGTTCGATTATAAGAAAGAAATTAAAGAGTTGCTTTTTAAAAAACAACTTGGAAAGACGTTCTTGTTCAGTCACCATAAACACGAGGGCAATTTATAATCCATTTTTTGGCAATAAAGATTGTAGTTGCCAAAAGAATGAAGAGAATTTATTTAGTGATGTTCTAACTACGAATAAGAATTCGGACAAGGTAATGGTGCGGACATCTATTTGCTGGATCGGAAATTCTGCTTCTCTTAAAAAAATCTCTCAACACTCCGTTTGTCCTGACGGATATATTAGTGCAGATGAATTTGAGTCTTTTCGCATTAAAGACATGCAGCCTCCAAGTGATGATGAAGTCACGAGCAGGTATAACGCTGTTGCTGGAACACAACTCAAACAGGTTAAAGAGATGTTTAGTAGTTGGATTAATCAAGAAATTTCTTATGTTAATTATATCTGTGAGCAGCAGTCATGTGATAATCCTAAATTAGGTGAAACAAAACAACTAGAAAGCTTTATTCTTAATTCTGTTGCACCTCTTTTTCACTCTAGGTAAATTAAACAGTTTGTAATTGAGTTTTTGATAGAGATTTTTCAACAGTAATAGATTAGTTACCAAACTTAGTAACAAGTTTGTTTTTATTAATAATCACTACAATTCTCTTCTTCAAGTACTTGCGCAACGTCCATTTCACACTCTTCCATTACCTCAATTGCTTTTTTTAAGTCATTTTTATGATTGTCGATCATAATTGAATAATTATCATATGCTGTGTCTGAGTTCGTTCCACTACAAGACTTGTGAAGACCGTACCACTTATCTCTTCCCTGAGTATAGTTAGTTTCAAACTCAATAAGGTTGTACTTTACATCTTTCAGCTCACGCCTTTTTTTAAAAAATATTCTACACATCTCCCTAGAAGTTGTTCCTGAAATGTCCCAAACACAAGTTTTCTTATAACTTCTAGCAAACTTTTTTTCATAAGTAATTGCATCGTCAAAATATTCATTTGCATAAGCCCAGTTTTGATCATTACATTGAGTACGTCGAGCCTGAACATTTATTGATGCTAATAGTAAAAATATGGTTAGTAAAAGAAGTTTATTCATTTTTTGCTCCATATAAAATTTAAATAATAAAATCTTATATACCACTATAGAAAACAGTTCTGATTATTTCATAAACAATGTAATTCTTTCATTTTTTGCAGCTGGTCCCATCCTCTAATTGTCTAATAACAACTTCAAAGTAAACAATCTGGATCAACTAACTATTCCTATGCTTAAGTAAGAAATCCATAGTAGCTAGCTGCCCATATAAGTAATTAACACATCAAATTTTAACAGTTTTACTTTTTTTCTACTGGCCTTAAACTTGAGGAGAGAGGTACTTTTAGATTTTGGAAATAGGGGGCTAGTTGTTCCTATACTTTTGGAAAAATACCTCTTGTATTTAGTGCTGTATGTGGTTTTTTTGTGCTTTCTCTCTTTAGTGCAGGAATGATATTTAGTGCAAAATTCTTAATAATTCCACGACTGTTACAACCTGTTGTGTATTGGAGTTCACTGGAGCCTTGCAACAATCTTCTTCCTTGCTGCAAAAGGATTGATCTCTTTTATGAACTTAAGGTATAAGTTCTTAAAAAAAGAGCTCATTGATTAGTACATCTTCACTTTTCAACAGGTTGTCATAAGTATTTGTAATAGATTGAGTGACACTTCTATATTGTTCTACATTGCAAAGTGTTTTTTGAGCTTTAGAAAATGCTTTTCAAAAAGATGGTAACTCATTATCGCAATAATAAAAGTTATTATCGTTGTAAGTACAATGATTACAACTTGATAAAAGTATGTCTCCAATAGTCCTAGTTGATCATAACGATTACCAATCAGTACATATTTCAGCGCAGAGCATATAGGGTTATGAAATAAGTAAATAGCATAAGAATACTTTCCAATCTCACCGAGCCACTTTAGATTTAGAACATTTGAAATTATTGTTTGTTCTTTAAGGCCTTCAACCAGAAGCCATAAGAAAAGCAAAGATATAACTGGGTAGAAGGGAACTATTGTAATGTCAGTGATGCCAACGTTGCGTAGTGCTAAGGTAATAATATAAAAAAGAAGTGAACTTAGTCCGATCTTTTTAATTGTACCCATGAACTCAGCATTTATTATATAATTTTTACGACTTAATAATACTGAAAATAGTCCGCCAATAAGCAATGGATCGATATGGGCAAAAGTAAAGACGTGTGCCATTATATAATCATGATCCCACAGAATAAATTTGGCTCGTAAGACTATTCCTAGTATCAAAAAGAGCGTGACAATAACTGTGATTGCTTTTGCCTTGAAGAAGTAGATAATCCAAGGCCAGAAGAGATAAAATTGTTCTTCAATTGCTAGTGACCAACTAATATCGATAAGACCATGGTTAAATCCACCTCTTTGAGCAACATACATATTTGAAAGAAAAAACCAATAGTATAACGAGTCTACTTCTTTCCATTTTTCAAAATATGGGTGAGCAATCGAAGGAATTACTACAAATGCAATGAGTAACAAAAGGTAATATAGTGGAATGATTCTAAGAGCTCTTCGTATTATAAAATTCTTATAGTAGTGAGGATTATCCTTCGTTTGGAGAAGGATCCTTGTAATTAAAAATCCAGAGATAACAAAAAAGCAATCAACTCCCATATCAAAACTTAAAATAATCAGTTCCAATGATGCTACATTCCAAGCTGTCTTATTAAGAATGAAAGAATGAAAAATAATTACAATTAAAATAGAGACACCTCGAAGTCCATCTAGACCTCTTAAGAATCCTCTACCTGATATATCTAAGTCTTTATTCATGATTTAGAAAACTCAGTAGAAAGAGCTTCTTTTAATTGCTCAGTTGGCCTTCCGATTTTTGCAACGATCTGTCCGACTAAGATTGGTCGCTCTAGTAGTGAGGGGTTTTTTACAATAACTTCTGCCCACTCTTGGTTTGAGAGAGAACGTTTATCAAAGCCAAGTTCCTTATAGAGACTTTCTTTTTTTCTTATGGCCATATCAGTTGGCATGTCTAATTTAGAAAAGATTGAAAGAAGTTCTGGTGAGCTTAATTCTTCTTTTAAATATTCTTTGATTGTAAAATCAATATTTAGCTTTTTAATAAACTCAAGACCTTGTCTACTTTTAGAGCATTTGGGGTTATGGTAGTATTTATATTGCACAGTTAATCCTTTTGTTATTTAGACTTTAGCAGGATAAAATAAAAATATGTTTAAGTTAAGTTTTTTTGTTCAATTAATTGATTGTGAAAGCGTTAAAGGGGCTCTTTTTAAGCTTGGAGCTGGAAAAATTGGGAATTATGATTCTTGTTGCTGGCAAACGAAGGGGCAAGGACAGTTTCGACCACTCAAAGGTAGTTCTCCGGCAATTGGGGAGAAAGATACAATCTAATATATCGATGAGTTTAAGGTTGAGATGGTTTGTGCAGATAATCTGCTCGAAAAAGTAGTTACAGAGCTAAATATTACAATTAAAGACGCTGGTTTAAAAAAGCTCAGGACTTACTATTTAAATAAAAAGGTTAAATCCTTCAGAAAAGAGCTTAAAGAAAAAAAAACGATTATTTAGAGCTGCTGGTCCTGTAAGAGGGAGTATATCTCAAGGAAAGATGAGGATATGGGAATATCAATTCTTTTACCAAGAGAAAGGAAAGCGCTACTCACACGGACAGTCTTATTTAAAATGTGAAACAAATATTTTTGAGTTAAATTATACGCTTGATAAAAAAGCTCGCTTTAATCGAAAGCTAAGGTTTAATTTGAAAAGGGTCCTGTCTTATTTATTAATGTTCTAATAGTGGGTGTCCAAACTTTGTGGTGTGCGCACATTTTTCACCTGAGCACCTACAAAACTACATTCAATTCATGAGCGTTTCAACAAAAGTCCCTCCGTTTTCCCCCCGAAAAAGTAGTTTTAAACTGGTGGAATCGTGAAAATGACGGGTAGGATGATGAAATAATGGTGCGCACGACAAGGATTGAACGGTTTTGGAGTGGTTTAAAGAGGTGTGTTAGTAGTTGTTAAAAAGTGTGGTTTGTTGTGCTAGAGTACGATGAATAAAAGAATCTGGCGATTGTAACAGTCTTTGCAATTATGATTAATTGTTAAGGATTGTTAGGGGGTTATTAATAGTTTTTGCCCATCTTTTACCCATCGATATATAAATATTAATTTTGAGTTCTGTCTTTTTTTATATTTTTTCTTGAATAAACTCTTGATAGTTTCCAGCATCAGCTTTTCTGAGAGCAGATATGTATTGCTCTCTTCTAGTTCATCAAGCTCACACTCAAGAGCGTTTGCAAGCTCTTTGAGCTTTCCAATACTCATTCTATCTTCTATCTCTCTTTTTTCTAAACTACTTAGGATGTTTGCTGCTGTAATTTTATTACAGAAAGTTCTCTTTTAATATCTAACGTTTCTTCCTTCTACTATCCTGTATTTTTTTCTTTCTTCTAGATTTTAACTGAAACTCTTTATGAAAAGGTTGATTTGGCTCAATAGGAATCTTCTTTCCAATATTTTTTTCAATACTTTTTATAAGGGCCGCATCATTTTCTACAACGAAAGAGATTGCTGTACCATCTTTTCCGGCACGAGCAGTTCTACCAATACGGTGGGTATAGTTTCTTGGATCTTCAGGAAGGTTATAATTAACCACCAAGCTAATATCGTTGACATCAATTCCACGAGCGGCGACATCAGTTGCAACTAAGACTCTTATCTTCCCATCTTTAAAATCTTGTAAAGCTTGCTCTCTCACAGTTTGAACTTTTTTACTATGAATACTTGCAGCAGTGATAGGAGTTTTCAAAAGTTGATCGACTATTATGTCGGCACCAAATTTTGTTTTACAAAAAACCAGAACGCTCTTATAGGCAGGGTTTTCAAGGATAGAACCTAGGAGATACATCTTATCTGATTTTTCTAAAAGATAAAGTTTTTGGTCCACAAGTTCAACAGTCGTTGACTCCGGAGCAATTTCAACTTTTATGGGATCTTTGAGTATTTTTGTACTCAGCCCTTCAATTTTTGTGGGCATGGTTGCAGAAAATAAAAGTGTTTGACGATGACTTGGGAGTTTTTCAATGATCGTTTGAACATCTTTAAAAAATCCCATATCCATCATAGTATCTGCTTCATCTAAAACGAATACTTCTAATTGTTTAAAATCCACATCTCCGGTGGAAATTAGGTCTAATAATCTTCCCGGTGTCGCTACTAAAACATCAAGACCAAGTGCTAGGGCATCAACTTGTTGCTGTCTTCCAACGCCCCCGTAAATGACTTTTGTCTTAAGCTCAAGGCCAGCCGAATAGTAATCAATGTTTTGCATGATTTGTAGGGCAAGCTCTCTTGTAGGTGTGAGAATAAGCGATCGTGTGCACTTAGTTTCCATTTCTATTTTATTTTTTCCAAATTTATTGATAAGAGGTAATGAGAAGGCTGCAGTTTTCCCTGTCCCTGTTTGAGCAATACCTAAAAGGTCATGGCCTTCAATTAAAGCAGGAATACATTCCCTTTGAATCGGAGTTGGTTCAGTATAACCCTTAAGTGTAA
>DAOWEO010000073.1 GCA_030638415.1 Bdellovibrionales bacterium
CTGTACATCATACTTTTAAATGTTCTGCCAGGAAGTACTTCTTCATTGACGTTATAAAGGTTAGTTTGATAATTAAGGCATTGAAAATTTAGTGAATCAATACGTAGGCGGTCACGCTTAATCCAGTCGTGTCCTCCATCACTAAATTTTCTAATAAAGCTACGACCACAGCAGGTACGCTTTCCGGTATCGTGCATGGTCTTCCACTGAAATGCGTGTGGAGTTTTAGAGGCAGCTGTCGTTAGAGGAGTATCAAGTACTGCTGGAACTTCACTATGAACGTTTGGTAGTGTCGTTCCATTTCTGTTTTCAGTATTGTAGGTTGGGTTTGAACTAATATATCTGGAGTATCGTCCTGTGGCCTTAGGGTCATTAACAGTAAACTTTCCTGTTTGCAGTCCAGTTGGTACAGAATTGTTATAGATAATAGAGCTATCATAAGTATTTAAATTTCCAAGTAGTGAGGGATTATCAATTTGCGTATACATGGTAAAGTCTTTACCAATTTCACGGCAACAGCGGTTCTTGGTTAACGAGTAACCAGAGGTTGCTAAATAAGTTAGTGAAGGTATAGCAGCGCCTTGACCACATACTAAAAATTGGTCCCAGAACTCTTTTTCAGCAGTTGTGTCTCCAAAATAAGTTTTATCATAACTGATGGCAGTATTAGATTGTAGTTCATTAGGAGAGCAATCTAAATCAGTATGGCAAACACTTCCTGCCCGGCGGAAGCATCCATTGATTGGTAATTGTTTTGTTTCTAAACTGGTAATTAATGGAATCCTAAGTGCCTCAATAAGCTCAAATGGAGATTTTCCCGTTTCACTTAGTGCTTCTTGACCACAACTGTTTTGTTGTTTTAGCTTAGGTGCATCAGTGACGAGTGAATATGTTGCTGTAGACAAAAATTTATAGTTACCAGCTTTGGCATCATCTGTAAGATCAGTTGGATCAACATCAATGTCGACATCTTCAATTAAATATGGGCAAGACATGACACGCAGGTAACCTGTTTTAGTTGGTTCACATGATCCAATTTGTGAGATAAAGTCTGTTCGCTTTTGAATATCTCCAACACCGTGAGCTTCAAAAGGGTCAGTCATAATTGCTTTTCCTGGTCGACAAAGACCAGCATCATTCGTTGATCCGTAGCTACTATTATAGAGTTTCATATTTGCTCTAAGTGTTGATTGAATTCCTGCTAGTAGAGATTCACGACCACCAACATAATCTTTTGGACGTCCCATAACATCGGCTTCTTGGCCATATTTTATAGTGCCTAAAAGTTGTGGCTCACGGTTGATGTCATCATTAAATAGTGAATCAACAGAAGCACAATAAAAATTAGGAGCACAGCTTAGGTGGCGAAGAGTGTTATCATGTTCAACGTTTGCAGGGTCAGTGGAGACTAACGCTTTAATATCTTGAACACATGGAGCTCCTGCACCTCGATAAACACAGCGTTTATTGGATCCGCTAGGGGCAACGCCATTTTGGATCATCTCCATGAAGCCTTCGGAGGTAATAGATTTATTATTTAATTCGTTGCCGTGCATATCAAACTCTGGCCATTTTGATTTGTGATAAGAGATTGGAGCACACATATACTCCCATCCAAGCTGGGTAATACAATCAGAGTCAACTTCACATTGATGGTATGATTGGCAAGATGCTGCTAGGTTTTGTCTAGGATCATACTCTTCTAAAGTTGGGTCATAATCATAGATAGCAACACTATTAGGGCCTAGGTAGGTTATGATTTCAACACTCATTGCACTCAGTGATGCTAGATCGGCAAAAGGGGCATTGATAGCTAGAAATAGTTTACTAGAAGTTGAAACTACCTGTCTGCCACTACCAATTGCAAACCATTTAACTCCATCAAATGAACCAATAAGTGCACCTTGATTAAAGCCAAACCAATCTTTACGGTAACCATTCATATACATAGCAGATTGGGTTTCTAATCTTGTACGACGTTGAACTTGAGCGTCACTGTTTTCATTATGTGCAGAGGGAAGCATAGTGGGAGGAACCCAGCAAGCGCGACCCCAAATGGTATCTTCATAGTTGCCTTTATTTAGACTTGAGATGCTACTTGTTGACCTGTTAGTAATAGTAGGGCTTGCTTGTAGTCCATTTCCAAAGAGCTCTCCTCTGATAGGAAATGGTTGAGCAAATGCGGTAAAGCCAGCATACCAACTGTCATCAGAGCAAGCGGGGCATGGTGTATAGTAGCTACCTGGTTTGGTTCTAATTATATAGCTTTGGCCATATTCAATATTTACTGTTTTAGCTGGCTGCGCTTTGGAGAGATCAACTAACATATCGCCAAAAATACGATTTATATTAAAAGTCCCATTAGGACTGCTGGTCGCACTTTCTTGTAGTGTTGCTACCGTGACTGTACTTAGATCGTCTACAAACTTTCCATCAGTTTGAAAGAAACGATGGGGAACAGAGCGAGCAGAGACACTTAAGTTTAACTCCTGAAAAGGTGTTGGTACCGGATTTGGATCTGGAACTAAACACTCAATTTTTCTTGGTATATCATTAAGATCTGCCTCAACTACTTGTAGTCCAAAGTCGGGACAAGCTAGTAGCGGGTTACGTGGGTCATAGTTATTAGGGTCAGTAATTGTATAGTCAGCTTCACATCCACAGGTTTTCCAAACATCTAATCTTACATCCTCAAAAGAGCTCTCTGTAAAATCTGGTTCACATGCAGTATAAGAAGGAGGTGTTAGTTTGGCTCCTTCAAGACAGTTATATTGCTTGGTTAGTGCAGCAAGCTCTTCATCAGCTTGCTCTCCTGGGTCTGGAGTTGGCTCAGGAGTTGGTGTTGGAACAGGAGCGGTTGATCCAGAACATACATAAAAAACTTGTGGCCAATTGATATAGGTGGCAGTGTTAAGTGTGAAGTCATTTATGGCCTGATTATATTCAGTAAGGTTGGCAGCTCCCGGCCTAATTGCACCATTTATTACACACTGGCCTTCGAGGCAGCAATCTTTTCCAAATGCCTGACAAGCTGAATCAGAGCATGATCCACCAGTACTAGGAGCCGATGCTGCTTTGATTGTTAAATCCAGAAGTGAAAGATCTTTAAAAAATAATTGTTGATCACCAGGTAGAGGAAAAGTTGTCAGAGTTGTATTTTTTGGAAAAAATACTAGTCCTAAATTATCTGTAGTTATTGGTATCTGGCAGGTAGGACATACTGTCGATAGATCAAATGCGGAGTCTAGAGAGCTTACAGTTGAGGTTTCATCTTTTGATATAAGGGCATTATAGAGAGTTAGAGTTAACGAACCTCCACATTGAGTACTATTGTCAGCACTTGTTACTAATTCTATGCGCAGTAGTTTTTCAAGTTCTGCCGTTACTGGATTACGATAGGTCATAGGGATGGCCCGATAGCGTGCCTGCTTTTTCGCTCCTGCATCGTCAAAAGTAGATATTAAGCAAAAGTTATAATCAAAATAGGTAGAAGTGTAGTTAGCATCCGGTCTTAGTGAGAGCCAATTTTCAATCCCCTCTCCACGAATAAAAATACTATCGTTCGTATCATTATCTAGCGCAATATTTCCATTAACTACTATACCAGCACTATACCAGTGATAATCTCCAAGACTAGTACCATCATCAGCAGGCATATCGAAAAACCAGTCGTCATCAATAGTCTGCTCGTCATTAATTTTACGTCCAGTGAGGCTAGACTGTGGAACACAGCTTGATACAAATAGAAAAATAGAAAATAATATTAAAATAGTTTTCATCTATACTCTTTTCGGTCTCTTTTTGTGAATATTAATTTCTTCTAATCCATTATAAACGGAAGGTATTTTTTTCCCTACAGGTGAATCGCATAACAAAGTAAGTTATTGAAAACACTTGCTGTTATGCTGTTTTGAGTATTGTTGGAATTAAATGACTGCCCTCGAAATAGGGCAGTTTTTATGATATTTAATTAGTAGGCATAGTATCCGTTATATAGAGCATAATTGGTATTTCCAAACTGGAATGTCCCAGTGTAATAAGGATCATAACCACCATTTAGTGAATATGGATCCGTACCATACAGTGAGTAATTTTGCATGTACCAATCAAACTGTAATTGATTATAGTAGTTCATATCTTTTTGTATAATAGCCTGGTTGTAAAGATATTCATTTTGATATTCCAAGTTATCAATTGCTAGATACTGAGGTAGTCCAGTCATTAATCCTTGGGCGAGTGCAGTTACAGCGATGGCCGTATTACTTGTCCGATTTTCAGTAAATTTTTCACCTTTTTTATTATAATATATATGCTTGGTCTTATACTCATCTACAATGGAACGTTGTTTTTTTACAGTTTTACACATGGAAGATGCATGTTTTTTCACCATCTTATTATCTTTACATAGCTGTAGAAGTTTTTGCTTCGATCCAGAGGTTCCTTTTTTCGTTTGCTTAGGATTTTGAACTTCAATAGTAAGGTCATTAGAGAGTTTTAAAAAACTTCCTAGCTCATACTTATCATCTTGAAGTTTTACGCAGTAGACTGTCTCGGCAATGTTTGGCATACAGTATTTTTTCTCTTGGCCAATTATAAGCTGCTTGGCAGACTCAATGGCACTATAGTTACTAGTTGATTTTAGATTGATAATATTTTGATTTATAACCTGCATCTCTTTTTTTAGAGTATCGATATCTTGTTCGATATCCTTATCATAGAGTTGTGATAGGCATTTAGAGGGATCTGTAACATTAGGGCATAATTTTAAAAGCTCACTATCAAATGATCCAATTTGAGGATATTTTTTTCTTGCACTAGCAAGTAGTGTTTCAAATTTTGCTTTTTGATTTGTAATTTTTTTTGTACTAAATTTTTCACTATTCATTTTTGCTATCTTAACTTTGCTTTCAGCTAAGAGGCTTGCTGTAATCTCATTTACAAGCTCTTTGCGTATGGCCATTTTTTTAACTTCTTCACTTGTATCACTTGTCCATTTTATTATTTCAGAAGTCATTTTATTAATAAGTTTTTTACTTTTAGTATTTTTACCAAGTGCTTTTTCAGTTGCAACTGAAATCTGCTTGATTAACATATCTTTTTGATCATTGCCTTTAATTAGTGTTAATGCTTGTTTTAATCCTTCAACTTGATTACAAGCATATGTAAATTCCTCTGGAATTATCCAGTTGGAGAATACATCTTTAACATTTTCAGTAAATCCCTGTGGCTCGCAGTGTTTTTGTTTATAGGCCGTAATGTTTTTTTTCATTTTTGCCCAATCAGCATAGTCTGCCGAATTTTCTCCATTGGTGAGCTTGTGGACCCGTTCTAGCTCTTTTCTAGAGTCAATGACCTGACCAGCAGATTGAAGTAGTTTGGGAATATTTATGCTTTGAATCGCAATATCCATCTTAAACCTTGCCATGGCCCTTTTGTGGGTCATGATAAGTGACTGCACTCCGTCTAGTACGGTTAGCTTAGCTAATTTTTGTGCTAACTCTTCACGCAGATCGGGCATTGCCTTGCCTTCGATAACTTGTAATTTTTGTTGTTGAGCTTCAAGTGCTGTCAGGTCAGCCTTGACCTTTTCACAGTGGGTTCGCGTGTCTTTAAGTTTGCCCTGTTTTCTTAATTTTGCCTGTCTCTTTTTATCTCTTTTTGTCATGGTATTCTCTTTTGCAACTACAAAGGTACTTACAAAACTAAAAACAGCTAAAATTAGAAAGATTTTTTGTAACATAGTGTGCTCACTAGAAAAAAGTTTAATCTACAGTTGTTTATCGGAATAAATAACTGATTTCTTTAGTCTTTTATTGTAACACAGGGCTTGCCTGAGGGTGTTTTATACGTCATATTATGAGCTTAGATTGCCAATAAAAGTAGTAGATACGGAGATTCCTCATGGGGCTATTTGATAATAGAAAAAATCCAAGGCTTAAAACACATAAAAAAATTATTTCTCGCGCACCTGAAGGCCAGTGGAAAAAATGTAGTAGTTGTGGGGAGATAGTACAAAACCAAAAGCTGGCAGAAGCTTTTCAAGTTTGTCCTTATTGTGACCATCACTACCGCTTAACTTCAGAAGAGCGATTAGCTCTATTGATTGATGCTGGAAGCTTTGTACCAATATTAGAAAATTTGGGTACCACGGATCCACTTACATTCTTTGACAAAAAATCCTATGCAGAACGCTTAGAGAAAGAGTTAGAAAAAACTGGTGAAGTTGATGGCACCATGGCCGGTTGTGCAAAAATTGGTGGGCAAGATGTTGCGCTAGCAATTATGAATTTTCGTTTTATGGGTGGCTCGATGGGCGTGGCAACTGGTGAAAAGATTGCAGCTGCAATGGATCTGGCGCTAGAAAAAAAGATTCCTTGTATTGTAATCTCTAGTACTGGTGGTGCTCGAATGCAAGAGGGGATTTTATCACTTATGCAGATGGCAAAAACCTCCGCAGTTCGTCAAAGATTGCGTAATGCAGGCATTCCATACATCTCAATTCTAACCGATCCTACCACAGGTGGTAGTGCTGCTAGCTTTGCAATGTTGGGTGATCTAAATATTGCTGAGCCGAAGGCCTTAATTGGTTTTGCTGGACCACGAGTAATTGAACAATCGATTCGTCAAAAACTTCCTAAAGGATTTCAGCGTTCTGAATTTCTTTTAGAACGTGGCTTTATTGATACAATTATCCACCGTCACAATCTTAAGAAGGAGCTGAGCTTTTTTCTTAAAATGTTTCAACAATGGTAGAACAGCAGACCTAACGGCAACTTTTTCCAATTAGAACTACTATAATTTAACAATAATTACACAATACATTATTGTAATGGTGAGCGATTTATCAATAACCCTTCTATCACTACTTTTAGTAGGAGAGTAAAATGATATGAATAAAGTTATAAAAAATTGTACCAAGTTCCCTTTATATAGAAATAAATTCAGCAAAATGTGTAAATATTTAGTAAAATTAAACTACTAGATAGTTATAATCACTCTTTTTGGAATTACTAAATGTTCTTACAGCGAGTTTTTACATTTTTGTTACTGTTTTTTCTGGCAAATACTTGGAGTTCTCCATTATTAGCAGGACGAGTTACTAGGGCCTTTGGATCTGGAAATAGTGTACGTGTAATTTCAGATAAGGGTTTTTCATATCCTGAAACGAAAGTTTTTGAAGCATCAGGGAATGTCGTCATAAGTCATGGTCACGATTCAATATATGGAGAAAAAGCGACTTTTGATATGAAGAACAAGACCATTAAAGTTATCGGAAATGTGCGTTTTATTGGGCCTGATATAACATTTTATGGCTCAAAGCTTGATTATGATTTACAGAAAAAAGAGTTTGAGATTTTCAATGCCAGAGTCTTATCGGATGATTTTATCGTACTGGGCAAAAAAATTAGAAAATCAAAATCGTCTAAAATTTATGTAGAGGGAGCGGAGTATACTACCTGTCAGGACTGTCCAGAATCTTGGACTATTTATGGTGATAAGGTAACGATTACTCCTCATAAATATATTCAAATAAAGCATGCTTATCTTAAAGCAAAAGGGGTGGTATTTATGTACATCCCATATATTCTATTTCCTATCAAGACTAAACGTGAGAGTGGTATTTTAGTTCCCCAAATTTCATTTGAATCTAATGAGGGATTACATTTTCAGCAACCATTTTTTTGGGCAATCGATAGAAGTACTGATACTACCATTACACCTAGCTCTTTTGGATTAAGAGGGTTGGGAGCTGAGGCTGAATATCGTAAACAGTTTGCACCTAAAAAGTGGTTTGAACTTAGTACGCTCATGTTAAACGATCAGATATACCAGCCTAATAGTGCTCTACTTTCCGAGACAGTTCAGTCAGGTGAATCATATTTTAGACATTATTCTACCGTTGAATATCACTATGCAATAACGGATAGGTTGCAACACCACTCTTATGGCACATTGGCGCGTGATGGTGATATGTCACGGGTGTTTGATCAATATATTAGTCCACGAGAGTTTGGTTCAGAACAGCAGGTAAAAACTTTTTTTGATTATAGAGGGAATGTGTTTCAATTTGATGCGACAGGAACTTTTAATAGAAACTTAGTATATCAACTCTCAGATTCTCTTGATAGTAGTTATGTGCAGCATATGCCCAGAATTAGTTTTAACATGTTACCCATTTCAATCTTTAGTCGCAGTAGTGAATTTCTGCACAATATCTCATTTGGATTTAATTTTGACTATACTCATTTTAAACAAAATCATACTGATGAACTACTATATTATCGTAATGCCAAGAGAATAAATTATGAACCATATGTAAATTTTTCTTGGGGGCAAGTTGGGCCCACTTATATTAGTTCAAAGCTAACGCTTGATGGTCAAAAGTACTCTTTCCCAACTCAAGGTGATGAGACATTTTCTAAATATTCTGTACTTATCACAACCGAAATGAGTTTAGAGTTAGAGAAGTTTTGGGGCAGTACAAAAACTAAAAAGGTTCCACTGCTAGTAAATTCAGACGTTTCCTTACAAGTGAAAAAAAATAGTCTGTTAATTGGAACTATTCCTGTTATCGATAATAAAGGAAATGCTTTTAAAATAGAAAAACAGAGTTCTTATAAGCATTCACAACTATTTTTATTAAAGCATTACTACACAACAGACTCGCACTGGAGTGGTAGTGAAAAGTTTTATCAGCAAATTCAAGATGAAGAAGGTGGCTTTGATTATCGTGATAGTTTAATAGAAAAAAACTATCTACTATCAGATGATTTTTCTAGAACTAGTATTCCCCTCTCAAACACATTAGAGATTCAATGGAATAACTCTTTAACCAAAAAAAGTATAAAGGGTGACCATCATTTAAAAAGCCATACAAAGAACCTACGTGAGCAATTCAGCTATGAGAGAATTGCCTATGCTAACCTTTCACAAGGATATGTACTTGATGCAAAAGGAGATTTAGAGGATCACTTAAGTCGTTTAAATATTTCGATGGGAGTTACACTTGATAAGTGGAATATATTTTTGAATGAATACTACTTTTATCAAGGAGGTGGCCATATTTTTGATACAGGCTTAAGCTATATGCTTCCTCTATTTAAAATTACGTCCGCATATAACTATAACTACTTCTCAGTACCAACGAATAAGCGAGTAAAGACAACGTTAGAGTTAAAACCACTAGATCTCTTTTCTTTTGATCTTCGTTATGATTATGATATTGAAAATCAAGAGGTTATTGAGAGTAATTATCGCATTTTATATACACCACTTAACAACTGTTGGAGATTGGCAGTTGGCTATAAAAAAACTTTAATAAAATCATCTTATGCCATAAATTTTCTCTTTAATTTTGGTGGTGGATCCTTTAGCTCTTTTGAATAAAATAGGAATATATGATAAAAATTGATGGTATTTATGATGAGAAAGTATGGAAAGCACTAGGTGATATTGATGGTGTGACTGCCCTTGGAGTTGATTTTTGGCCAAAAAGTTTTAACTTTCTACAAGGCCATCGTTTCCAAGAACTACTGCAACAATATTTTAAAGAAGATGTCTCCTATTTATTACATTTTAGAGAGGAAAAAGATTTTGTAATCCAAAAGATTGTAGATGATACGCAGATGTTTTTGGGTAAACATTATGATGGTGTGACGGCACTATCTCGTGTCTTTTTAGAGTTCTCTGGAACACTTAATTTCTCTTTCTTTGATAGTTTTGAAATGGGATATTTCGTACATTATGATAGTGACTTAGATATTTCTGTTTATGATAGTTCTCGCTTTGTTAAAGGTATTATATTTTCTTATGAACATTTTGAAATGTTACATACTAGAGATAGATGGTCTGAATTTTTAGCTTATTATAATAAGGTTTTATTGCCATTTATTAAGCAGCGTCGATTGAAAACAGTTTTAAAAATTGATTGGAATGATAACTTATTTCCATCTTTGATAGATAGTATAAAGTTTGATCTACTAAATTTTGAAATTAATCCAAAAGTTGAGGTCAGCTATCGACAGCTTGATATCGCATTAGTTAAAAAAACTATCGAATTATTTAAAAAAGAGGTGGTATGAATATTTTATTAGTAAATGATGATGGTATTGATGCGGATGGGATTATTGAGTTGGAGCGCATCTTAAATTCGATTGCTAACATCTACGTGGTTGCTCCTACTGGTAATAGGTCCGTTACTTCTCATGCCCTCAGTTTAGGTCGCCCGCTAAAAATAGAAAAAAGAGGTGATAAAAAATATGCATGCAGTGGTTATCCAGCAGACTGTATTCGGATGGCACTTAACCACCTATTTGAAGATGTCAAATTTGATTGGATTATTTCTGGAATTAATAATGGTGCTAATTTAGCTCAAGATGTCTTTTATTCAGGTACTGTTGCAGCTGCGAGAGAGGGTACTTTTGATGGAATCAAATCTATTGCAATTAGTACAGTACTCGATGACTTTAAAGATGGTGATCATATTTATTATGAGACGGCAGGTGAGATTGTTAAAACAGTACTAGCCTCTACTGACTTGTCACAAGTAGATCCTCCCTGCGAACTTCTCAATATAAATGTTCCAAATATTCCTATTGATGAGGTGGTTGAAATTCAAAGGACAAAGTTAGGCTGGCGTGAATACTCCAAGTGTATGGATGTCAAATCACAAGAAGGTGTTGAGGAACTCTATATTGGAGGGTTTTATAAGTCTTGTTCAAAAAAAGAGGGAGATGATACGTTGGCAGTCTGCTTAAATAAGGTATCGCTTACTACTATAAAGATGTTAGAACTTTAACTAAATAGCTTATTATTTTTTAGATCAGCTTTAGTGATCCCGGCAGCTAGTTTTATAATTTTAAAAGTATCTCCCTGTGGTTTAAAGACACCATGGTCAGTAACAACAGTATGAACAACTTTAGCACCAGTAAGTGGTAATGAACAAAGTGCAGTCATCTTAGAGACACCTTTTTTATTAAAGTGACCCATCATAATAATAACTTCTTTAGCTCCATTTACTAAATCCATCGCGCCGCCCATGCCCGTAACTTTGGCGCCAGGAATCATCCAGTTTGCTAAGTTGCCTAGTATATCTACTTCCATACCACCTAAAACGCAGTAGTCTATATGTCCACCACGGATCATGCCAAAACTAAGTGCACTGTCAAAATAACTGGCATAGGGATATACGCTAATGGTCTCTTTTCCTGCGTTGATCAGCGTTGCTGAAACGGTACTCTCGCTAGGGCGACCCTCAACTCCTAAAACGCCATTTTCAGAGTGAAGCATTACGCCTTTCTCTTTAGGCATCAGCTCAGCGACAAGTGTCGGCATACCAATTCCTAAGTTTACAGTAGAATCATTACCGATTAAGTTTACAACCTCTAAGGCCATCTCTTGTTTTGACCACATCTCTTATTCCTTAGCTTCACTAGTTTTTAAAAACTCAATATCATTTTGATAGTTACTTCCTTGAAAAATTCGTTGCACAAAAACTCCTGGTACATGTACATCTTCAGAGGCAATTTCTCCAAGCTCAACAAGCTCTTCTACTTCAACGATAGTAACTTTCGCTGCCATGGCCATGAGTGGAGAGAAATTTCTAGCACTCTCTTTAAACCAGAGATTTCCGTACTTATCACCTTTTTGTGCTTTTATAATTGCAAAGTCTGCATGCAGGGCAGTTTCTAAAATACAGGGGCGATCAAACTCTTTGACATCTTTACCTTTTGCAATAAGAGTTCCATAACCGGTAGGGGTATAAAATGCTCTAACTCCCATACCTGCTGCACGAATACGCTCAGCAAATGTTCCTTGTGGTACAAGCTCAACATCCACCTCATTAGAAAGCATCTGCTCTTCTAAATCTGGATTTCCTCCAACATAACTGCAATATGCTTTAGATATTTTGTGCTGCTTTAAAAGCTTTGCTAATCCTTTACCTTGATTGCCAATATTATTAGAAATAGCAGTTATATTTTTTATATCTTTTTCACAAAGAGCATCTATTAGGTTTTCTGCAATCCCACATAGACCGAAACCACCACTCATTAGTGATGCACCAGACTCTATATCAAAAATAGCTGTGGTGGCATTTTTATAAAGCTTGTTTTTCATAGTGATCCTCAAGGATTTTTGTTAACTTCGCAAAGACTGTGTCAAAATTTTCTTCATCCCAAATCATGGGGGGAGCAAGAACAATAACATTCTTTTTGGCATGGAGGTAGAGACCATGATCGATAAAGGTTTGTAGCTTAAACGATTTTAACTTTTTAAATTTAAGATAGGTTAAAAATCCAATGGTCCGCTCTTCTTCAATTTGAAAACGTTCTTTTAAAATATCAATCTTCTTTTTAAAATAAGCAGCTTTACTATCAAGCTCCACTTGTAGTCCAGGCTGCTTAAATATTTCTAATACTGCTTTGAGTGCAGCCAGACCAAGAGGGTGTCCATAGTTAGTTAGACCACAACTTAATATTTTCTTTTTATAAAATCTAAACGTCTCATTGGTTGTATAGAGTGCACCAAAAGGTACATAGCCACCAGTGATGGCCTTACTCATTGCTACAAAATCTGGCTTTAGTTGAGGAAAATGGTGAAAGGCAAATGGCTTTGCTGTTCTACCAAAACCAGTAAAGACCTCATCTAAAATAAGCTTAATTCCATATTCATCACACAGCGCTTGAATGGCATTCCACCAAGAATGAGGAGGAACAATTACTCCACTAATTCCACTAACTGTTTCGAGGCAAAAAGCAGCAAATTTTTCAGGCCCCTCTTTTTCTACAATGGCTCTAGTTTTTTCTCCGGTGGGATCTTCAAAAGGTTCTGGAATTCTAATTGTATATTGTCCTAGTGATAGATGTTCTTCACTTCGCCAATCTCCTGTCACAGATAGAGCTCCGAGCGTGGCTCCATGGTAGCTATTTCGACGTGCCAAAATATAATCACGGCCAGTAACTTGTCTCGCCATCTTAAGCGCATTTTCAATTGATTCGGCACCTGAAACGGTATAGAAAATTTTTCCTTTGAGTCCTAAGAGTTCTAACAATCCTTCTGCTGCAATTTGCTTGTCTGCAGTATCTGCTTTAGGAGAGGCAACACAGAATGTATCTATCTGGCTCTTGATCTCACCTTTTATTCTTTTGTCACTATGGCCAAAAATACTTTGAGAGCTGGTAGAAAGACAGTCCCAAATTTTTTTATCATAAGAAAAAAAGTATTTTCCTTTTGATCCAGTAAAATTAAAAGCAGTTGGTTTATCTTGTGTAGACCACGTTATATAATATGCTCTTTTTTTCATGACACACCTCGTAAAGTATTTGCATAGTCTAACATACTAAAATCAAGACCACCATGACAGAACTACTTGTCCCAATCTTTTTATAGGTATAAGATGGCGTCGATTATTAATATTATTAAGGAGAAGAATATGGGATTTAAAATTACTTACTCAGTGTCACCTGAAAATATGGTTGAAATTGATAAAAACTTTGATCAAGCTATCGTTGATGTACGGGAGAGATTTGGGCAAGAGTATCCTGCTCTTTTAGGTTATAAACCCATTGATGGTGAGGGATCGACAGATAATTTCAATCCTGCTGATAATGAGGTTATGCTCTCTAAACATAATAATACTCCACTTAGTCGTCTTGATGAAGTTATGGAGTTGGCCAATAGTGCACAAAAATCATGGCGAGCTCTTCCTTGGCAAGAGCGTGTTGCTTTTATGAATAAAGCAGCTGCTAATATCAGTGAACGCCAGATGGAATTTGCTGCCATTATGAGTTTAGAAGTTGGTAAAAATAGACTTGAAGCTCTAGGTGAAGTTCAAGAATCTGTTGATCTCATTAATTATTATGCAGGACAAGTGGAAAAAGCTGAAGGCTTTGCCCTTCCAATGGGTTCTCTTAGTCCTGGTGAGAAAGGTCTTAGTATCTTAAAGCCATATGGCGTTTTTGCTGCCATTGAGCCATTTAATTTTCCAATGGCGTTAGCAGCGGGAGCAGTTGGAGCAGCGATGGTTGCTGGAAATACTGTTGTTATGAAGATTGCTTCTACAACTCCTTGGACGGCACAAAATCTATATGAAAGTTTTCGTGACGCTGGACTACCTGAAGGTGTTTTACAGTTAGTACAAGGA
>DAOWEO010000082.1 GCA_030638415.1 Bdellovibrionales bacterium
AATTAGTATATTATAAAAGTTTTTAATATTACTTAGAAGAGGGATTTCACTTTTGAAGCTTTAAAAAACTTGTTAAAAACTCATCAAGTGATTCATCTTTTAGTTGTTTTTGATAATGAGTATGTATCTGTCGTCCAATAACATTCATTCCAATGAAGGCTAGTTGCTCACGCATAGCACTTAGAACATGCGTACCGCCACCACCACTATGGGTTGCCACACCAGCAATCTTATCATTAAAAAGCTCTCGCCAATCTTTAGCACTTCTGCTTATCCAAGCGATAAAATTATTATGTGCAGGAGGATAACTTCCATTATATTCTGGAGCAACAAAGATCATTCCTGATACTTGCTCTAGCTGAAGAGATAGTGCTGATACTTGTGCAGGAACACCATGCTGCTCTTCATATTTCGTAGTAAAAAGTGGTAGATCCTCATCAACTAGATTTATCAAAATTACTTCTGCACCTTTACTCTTTAAAGCATCTTTAATTGCTACAGAGAGACTGCGGTTCATGACGTCACTAGATGCTATAATTGCTACTTTGCTCATGTAAATATCCTTGTATAAGTTTACTTTTTGATAATAGTCAAAAAAAGCCTTATTTACAAGAGTTTCTTCTAAACTAGAAAATTCTACGCATTACCTATTAGTAGCTACTCCTTATTGTTTTAATACTATAGTTTGTATTTAAAAGAGACTTCTTTTAGAATAGAATCTTAAGCTATTAATAGTACGTGTAGGAGAAGCTTTATGTGCTTGATTTGTGATAGAATTACCCAATACAAACAAATGGAAAACCCATATTTTATACATGAATTTGAACATTCTATTTTTGTTTTAGGGGATCATCAATACTTTGATGGATATGGTGTGTTGTTATATAAGGAGCATATTCGGGATATAACAGACCTGCCGTTAGAAATACAAAAAGAGTTTTTTGCGGAAGTAATGATTGCAGGCAAAGCATTACAGAAGCGTTTTTCTCCATACCGGTTAAACTATTCTTGCCTTGGAAATGTCGTTGAACATGTTCATTTTCACATTTTCCCCAGGTACGAACAAGAGTTAGAGAGTGTTGATAATAAAAACCCTTGGGCCAATAGTAATAACTTCAATGATAAAAAAATATCTGATGTAGATGCTAAAAAATTAGCATTAAAAATAAAAGATAGTGTTCTAAAAGTATTGGGCCAATCGTAAAACTGCTTATAGTTTTATAAATGATTCTAGCTGAAACACTTGGCTTGAAAACTGCTCGGTCTGTGCGTTGAAAAATATTTCAACTTGAGCAGTTCCTTCATAACTTAAATCTCCCCGAGGGATCTCTGCTATAAAGTTGAGCATCAAACAAGCTTTTTCACTGCACTGTGCATTTGATAAATATGAATGGATGACAAGCTGCTCAGTATTGATATCTTTTTGTTTTAATATGTCGATTACAATATTGTGGCTAAAATCTTGATAGGTATATTGTTTACTTAACTCGTAAGGAGCGGCAACTTCAAGAGTCAGATCATTACCATTCATCCACTTGTAAGATGTCTCAGTGTTTGTAACGAGATAAACAGTACCTGCCTCAAGTCCAGTTGTCTGAATAATTTCTTTATTAATAATACAAGTTTTTTTGAAAAAATGGTTCATGACTAGAGGTTCATTACACTTTTGAAATTCACTGGCAAATGAGTAGGTTGAAGTTAAAAGCAGTAATGTGCTAAAAATGTATTTCATGTAAGTCTCCATTATTATAATTGTTGGCAATATACTCTTAAGTTAATTTTTAAAATATAGTGGGTGTAAAACTTACTTGTGTGAATTAGAATTTAGTACTGAATTATAGTGCCAGTTCTTTTTGTAATGTGACTAAATCTGGAGCGAAAGGTGCAATAAAAGTATCGCCTGACTCTGGAAGATATATTCTATGGCAGTGTAAGGCTTGACGTATATGTTGGGTACATATTGGGTTACAGTACCAATCATCTCCTACTACTGGATGTCCTAGGTGGCTTAAGTGAATTCTAATTTGATGAGTACGCCCGGTAAAAATACGAGCCTGAATAAGAGCATGGTGCTTACTTCGTTTTAATACAGTAAATTCACTATGTGCTGACTTTCCATCTGGGTGTATGCCAAGGCTTCTGTTATCCACCTTACCAATCCTACCAAACTCTTCATGCTGGTTCCAGCTTGGATTATTATGAACAATTGCAAGGTATTCTTTTTGAGAGTTTGGATTTTCCATGAGCTTCTTATATTTTGCAACTAATGCTTTTTCTGTAACAAAAATATTAACACCACTAGTGTCAGCATCAAGTTGATGAACGGCCCATACCATAGATTTTTGGTGTTTAATTAGCCAGAATTGCAGACAGTCGTCATCATCTAAAGTATGGCCAGTAGAAGGAATATTATATGGCTTGTCAACCACCAGTAAACCATTTTTTTTATAGAGAATACGTTGCTCTAGATCTTTCATTTAAAAACTAAAGTTACCAACCTGACTTTTTATTAAGACCCAGTTATTATCTTTTTTTGTATAATGTGCCCAATAGGGGAGAGCATTAATTTTAAAAAGTGTCTCATAGGTTTTCTTGTAATCTCTAAAAACTTTTCTACCTTTAGAGTACTTACCAATAAATCTAGCTGCTTTTTTTGGATTTTTATCCATATTAACCAGAATGACTCTATACTTATTTTTGTCGACACTTTTAAAATTAGATTTTATCTTAGCTTTGCAGTCACTACACCATGTTGCCCAGAAATAGAGAATAACATCCTTTTTAATCTCACTCTCATTGAGCTTCTTTTGTTCTAAATCGACTAAGTCGAAACCAAAAGCAGTTAAGGAAAATAGAAATATAAATACAGTATATAATATTTTAATTTTAATACCACGCTCCTGATATTGCTTGTAGCTCTGCAGGAGTTACTGCATCTTGAGAAGAAAAAATAATTCCTCTACCTGGCTCGTGTATAATATGACATCGCATAATATTTATTGGACATAATTTATTAAAAAGAGTTGAATATGAATCAAGTACGATTGGCCATGAAACATTATGTGCTGCTTGAAAAGTTCGTGCTTGATCTATAGTATTACTAACCATTACTGTTATTAGGTTAACTTTTGTAGGATTCATTCCATCTGTAAGTGCAGCAGCTAGAGCATCTGCTTCAGCCGTACAACTCGAACAGTTATATTGTGCAAAGACAAGAATCGTAGGTTTACCGTTATCATCAGCCAGGTCCATTGTTGATGTTGTAGATGTAATATCAGGGAGCACATAGTTTAGAGAACTGCCAAGAGTTGCTGCTACACCGTCAGGTGTTTGAAGTCCTGCTTCCTCCTGAGGAACACAAGAAGTTAGAAAAAGAAAAAGAAATGCCATTTTAAAAATTAAAGATCCCATTTTACCCCCAAAGATACATTAATAAATTGTTCATCAATATTTGTCATACTATAAATTGAGCTGAAGAAAAGCTCACCCCATTCCAACATAAAGCTACCACTCAAACCATAACTGTCAGTTCCAATTTGGGTAATTGAGCCAAAAAGAGGATTATCCTCAGTCTCTTTGGTATAGTTGTAGCTTATAGATATTAAATACTCAAAGAATGGTTCAAAAACGTATTCTACGCCTGCTCGCTCATAGGTAAAGTATCCCCTCTCACTTAATATTTCTTTAGATGGGTCTTCACTGTAATAGGCAATATTCCAATGGATGAAGTTTTGATCATTGATTGCAGTTGCAAGTTTTATTTCTGAACCATAATGCACTGGTCGCTCATTTTTTCTATCACGTACCGCTAATAATAATGAGCTTCTAATTGATTTTGAAATTACTTGTTCCCACTCTATTGAAATTGACCTTCCGTAGATAAAGGATGCTCTTTGATGTAGTACAAACTTGTCATCAGCATAAAAATCTAAAGGCATTTGTTGGTGAAGATAAGCTGCCTTAATTTTAAAAATTGATAAACTACTAGTGGTCTTATATTGATATAATCCACTGACTCCTCTTTTTAAGAATGGAGTTTGGATAAAATCAGAGTAAAGGCTGAGAGTAAAAGTGTGATTTCCAGTATAGTATCGTATATCAAAACTTCCTAAAAGCTCTACGTCAGCGCCAGATAGGGGTACTTCTAATCCATCTGCTTGTACAATAGTATAGGCATCATTGTCAGGATCTTGAATTGTAAAATTAGAGTTAAGATATATGCTGTAAAGTTTTACTTCATTGATACCAAGGATAGTTCCTTTTATAATACGTTTACGTTCTATCCTGTTTCCTGCTGTTCCAAATTTTTCAACATTATTATTGTAAAATGTTTGAAACACGAGTGTTTCAGCTAAAGTGTGAAAAGAGCAAAGCAGTAGTAATAGAAAGACTAGTGTGCGCATGTTGTACACCCTCCACCACCTGAAGTACTTTCGTATTCACCAAGTGAGGATTTGGGAGAAGGTGGACTGGCTGCCCACTCTCGATCAAAAAGCATTCCGGGATGGTTGGCAACACTTAAATCTTTTACCGATTTTAGAGCACAACCAGAGCTAATCAATATAATCAAAAAGACACAGAAAGAGTTATTTAAAATTTTTTTTAAGTCGTACAATGTTGCCTCATTAAATTTGTAATATGTTATTAGAGAACTATTTGTTTTTCTCAATACAAAAACATTGCATGAGGGTTCATTATAGCAAAAGTCTATAGATATCCTGCTTATTGTCAAAGGTAGGCAAAAGTGGTGTCGCAATTCATAGTGATAAGCCCTTGAAAACATTGCAAAGAATGTTGTTTTCAACCTATTTAAGTATGTATATTCTACAAGCAGATGCCGCAGTGCTTCATTTCGTTGAGATTTTAGTGTATACCTAGGTATGCAAAATAAACTAAAACATCTACCACTTATTATATCTTTATGTCTGCAGCTAACACACGCACACTCACGAGGGGTAAGTAAGACAATCTATGGTAGTGATGACCGAGAAGATATATCAGCTAACACCCCTACAAAGATACTTGAGCTCTCTAAAGCTGTCTTTACCATGGTTGCAGAATCTGATCTAGGAAAAGGTAGAAGGTACGGACATAAATTTAGAAAGGTTACATATAAAAAACGTTACGGTCTGTGTGAGAATGAAAATTTTTCAGATCAAAGAGTTCTAGGTAACTGTTCAGGATTTTTAATCGCACCAGATATTGTGGTCACAGCAGGTCACTGTTTACCAACAATCTATAGCTGTAGTTTTAATAAATTTGTATTTAATTTTGACCTAAAAGCGAGTCAACAAAAATATATCCAACAAGATAATGTATATTCATGCAAAACAATTTTAAAAAGAGAACATGATGAATCTAAGCTAATTGATTATGCAATTATAAAGCTAGACCGGCCAGTAGTAGGAGTTACACCCCTAAAGATAAATACTAATCGTTCTAGTGTTGAAGGCGATGCCATATTTATGATTGGTTCACCTCATGGCCTACCATTAAAAGTTGCATATAATGCAAAAATATTAGAAGTATGGAATAACGTTTTTTTAAGTGACTTAGACTCATTTACTGCTAACTCTGGATCTCCTGTGTTTAACAGTCGTGGAGAGGTCGAAAGCATTCTTACCATGGGAGCACTTGACTTAAGATGGGATAAAGAGAATCGCTGTAATCGTATTGTAAAATGTAAAACAAGAGATCGAGACAGTGACTACTGTGTTGGCAATCTAAGCTTTAAGCTAGATCAAATAGATTTTGAAGAAATAGTTACAAGAAAATAATCTTTACTGATAACAAAAGTTATTAGTTTGGATTACTTAACTTTAGGAAGCTCACTCCACCCCAAAAGATAATTAGGAGATTTATGCTCTCTTCTCATTGCGTAATATTCACGGTCACTCCCACATGCAGCACTTTTAATGAGGGTCTCTCCATATTTTTGATTGATATGGTCTACAACGCTCATAAGAGTATCTGACTTCTCAGTATCTCTAGAATCAAATAATCCGAGCTGTCCCTCTCCATCATTTATAATTCCTCCTAAGCATACTCCGGCTTTTTGATACTCATATCCTGATTGATATAGTTTCTCAAGAGCGCTTAAAGCATAATTGATGACATGTAGAGAGTTTGAAGTTGAGTTAGGTATCTTTACATCTTGATAGTGAAAGGCTTGTGGAACATTCCTATGTGGAGGTGTGGATATAAAAACTTGTATAGAGGAGCATAGAGATTCCTGTGCTCTTAGCTTCTCACATGCAGAGGTTGTATAGTTGGCCAGAGCAGTCCTGAGCTTTGCTATGGTCTGGGTAGATTTTACAAAAGTGCGACTACACATTATCTCCTTTTTGTTTTTTGCTTTAGATACTAATTCTAATAATGATTCACCTTGAAGCTCCTTCATTATAATTAAACCACGTTTAGTTAAAACTTTTTGAATCTGTATTTCATTATTATACTTACTAAGCTCATAAGCACTTTGTATTCCAAGGTCATTCAGCTTCTTGGAACTTGCTTTTCCAACTCCCCAAATTTCACCAACAGAACACTTTTTTAGAGCATATTCTCTGTGCCGATCATCTAAAAGAGAGACAACTCCTTGAGCTTTTTTTGATCCCTTCGCCATATGGTTTGCCAACTTTGCCAAGGTCTTACTGGTTCCAATTCCAACACATACTGGGATGCCTGTTCTCATTTCTACAGATCGTTTAATCTCTTTTCCATATTCAACTAAATCTAGATGTTCAAAACCAGTTAAATCTAAAAAAGCTTCATCAATAGAATAAACCTCAAGGCAGGGGGAAAATTGGGCCAAGGTAATCATCACTCGGTCAGAAATATTGGTATAAAAAGAGAAGTTAGATGAAAAGACTGCAACATTATGCTTTTTACATAAATCGCGTACTTCAAAAAATGGCTGTGCCATTTTTACACCAAGTTGCTTTAACTCTACTGACCTCGAAACAAAGCAGCCATCATTATTAGACAGTACTCCAACAGGTTTACCGATAAGATCAGGCCTAAATAGTATTTCACAACTACAAAAAAATGCATTGCAATCAACGAGGGCATATACTTTATTCAACATCCCTCCCAACTGCGATCACAACCCCAAAATAAACAACCTCAAGACCTTGCGGTAAGATAATATCTTTGAATTGTGAATTCTCGCTACGCAGTAGGTATGATTCATTTTGCACAATAAGCCTTCGACAGTATAGCTCACCATTTACAGAGCAAATGACAATTTTATTATGGCGAGACTCAATTGAGCGATCTACAATTAAAATATCTCCTTTCATAAAATAGGGAGACATTGCATTGCTTGTAGTTTCAAAAAAAAAGGTGGATTCTTTATTACGCACAAAACGAGCATCCAGACTCTGATGTTCTTTGCTATAGTCACTGCTAATTCCAAAAAGTCCTTGGGCCATAGCTTAAGTATAAACCACATCGAAGTTACGCACAAGTTACGCATTTAATGTCTGATTCTACGTGATTATAAGCGATTACGTAAGCTTGTAAATCCACCTAGTGATTTAGGTTATTTATAAAGTAAGTCTTAACGGTTAGTTCATAAATGAAAAATGACTACTTAGGACAGTAGTACTCTTGAATGAGTAAGAGCTTTTAGGTATGAGTAACTTTCATGATTGAGTAGTAGGATTGATTTATTACATTATCTGGTATAGTGTAACAGTGAGGGCAGGGTGATTATTAGTATTCAAGGGAAGATTGTAAATGATGTTTGGACTACAAATAGTTCAAAGTCATTACCAAGAGAGTCCTGGTTAAGGGCAAAGGCTATTTTGACTATAATGCATTCAACTAGTACTTTAGCTGATTTACAGATTAGAGGAGAGCCTCCAAGTATTCGCCTACACAAATTAAAAGGTGATAGAAAAGAATTTTGGAGTGTAACCATAAAGCTGCCTTGGTGTATCACCTTTAAATTTAACAATGGTGAGTTCTCTGAGGTAAAAATTGAAAACTATCACAGAGGTTAATTATGATTTCGAATCCATTACCAATGCATCCAGGAGAAGTTCTGCAATCAGTCTATATGAAAGAGATGGGAATGAGCCAAACAGCACTAGCTAAGCTTTGTGGCTGTGCACCTCGAAAAATTAATGAGATTGTTAACAAGAAAAGATCGATATCAGCCTATTTTGCAATTATCCTAGAGAGAAAGATTGGAACAAGTGCCGAAATGTGGGTTCGGATGCAAGCAGAGTATGATCTTTGGTATGCTAGGCAGAAGGCTGCTTAATCAATTCATATAAGATATATAACTTACAACTCTCATGAGCTTTATTTACAGCTCATATTGGCCATGGTTTACTCCACAACAATTTACACTTTTGTCTTGGGAGCTGTACGATGATCAAAA
Organism: Bdellovibrionales bacterium; assembly: GCA_030638415.1. Taxonomy (GTDB): domain Bacteria; phylum Bdellovibrionota; class Bacteriovoracia; order Bacteriovoracales; family Bacteriovoracaceae; genus DAOWEO01. The sequence goes on from DAOWEO010000082.1 coordinate 8,387, forward strand.
CTATTTTATATATTTCATTTCTATCTACTTTTACTTTGTCCTGTATGGCCAATTCTCTTTGTAAGAAGTGGGGAGAGTCAATTAGAGTTGGAACGATAGATACTTCTCTCATTACGGAGTCAAGTGGTCTTGCAGTGTCTGCTCAGTTTGACCGTCTTTACCATATTAACGATTCAGGAGATGGTCCAAACTTTTATTGGAGTCAACTAAACGGTGAGGAAACAAAGAAAGTAAAAATTCGTCATTATATTCCAATTGATGTTGAGGATCTGGCATATGGAGACTACAAAGGTGAAAAGACTCTCTTTATTGGCGATATAGGTGATAATGGAGAGAAAAGAAAGTCTATTAAAGTACTGCTTGTTACTGAAGAGAGAGAGTTTGGTGACAAAGTATCAGCTAAACGAAAATTAAAACTGGTATACCCTGACCGTCCACATAATGCTGAAGGTATGGCACTTCACCCAAATGGTGATCTCTACATTCTTACGAAAGAGGTTGATTTCGAAAATAATAGAGCAGTAAGTGCAGAACTATTTAGACTTTCCAAACAGGAACTGGAAGATGAGAGTAAAAATACTTTTACTTTAGAGCATATAAAATCTCTTGAGCTTCCATACCTTCTTTATGATTTTAACCTCTGGGGAAGAATTGTTACAAGCTTTGATATATCGCAGGATGGTAAACGAGCTCTTATCATGACTTATGGTGCCGCAATAGAAGTTAATCTTGATTTTATAAATCCCTTGAGTGTTAGAATGTGGGATGTGAAGAAGTTTACAATTTATCCGACTTTAGGTCTTCCTCAAATTGAGACTGTCTCCTATAGTAATGATGGAAAAGGTTTCTATTATACTTCTGAGTTTCACAAAAAGATTCCAGCATCTGCTGGAATCTATAAAGTTATGTGTAAATCTACAGCATTCTCATTAGTTTTTTGATATTGGTAATTCTAGTTACATCCTCACCACTGCATTCTGTCATTGAACAATGGTTAGGGACATCACATCCACCAACTGAGATATAATCTTTTTCACCGCGAACTAATATTCCTTCAACGATGCCGGTCTCACTGTTAAAAACAGCTGATCCTGAATTGCCACCAAAGGTATCAAGGTTTGTTTCAAAAAATTTAGACTCACTATTATCACGAACAAATGCTCCGCCTGCAATTTTTGTTGGGATACCTGTAGGGTGTCCAATAACAGTTACTTCTTGGCCATCTGCAATCTTACCTTCTGTTCTGACTTTTAGAACAGGACGGTCTGTTACTTTTCTATTTAGTCTAATTAAAGCAAAATCATTTTTAGTCCAATTACTTAGACTACGAGATAGAATTTTTTTACATTCATACACACTGCTCTTTTTAACTGTAATCGTTTTTTCTCCGTTGGAATTATCAACAAAGTCAAAAACCCAAAGGTATCTTGCACAATCACTCCTGTATTTTATACAATGTCCTGCAGTAACTAATAAATCCTCACCAACTAAAAATCCTGAACATACTGCAGCTGTGATTTGTTGTGAAAACTTAGCTGTTGAGCAGACGCCTTTAGATTCTAAAGTGTATCCACTAATTACGACATTATCATCAATAGTTTTGAGGCTAAATGAGTCAAACATACCAGCGGTAGATAGAGCACGTTCTCTCATCATGGAACTTGCATCTGCAGGGTTTACTCTATCATCATCCCCATACACAACTTTATTTTGAGCTTGTACAGAGAAAACAATCATCATCATTGAAAGTATTAAACCAAACATTTTCATCTTTACCATCCTTATTAGTAATTTCTTGTCTAATTCTTACCTTTTTAATATGAGAAAGCTAGTTGTAATTGGCATTATAGTTATCAAGTAGATTTTTTCATGGACTCTGGGCAAGTACATCATATTAAATATTAGGAGTTTCTTTAAATCAAAAGATCCCCAATTTTATAAGACTTTTCAAGCGTTAAGTAACTTTTGTTCGTTCAATGCTGTGAGATGGTGTACAACGGTTAAAAGTTAGTGGCTAGTATGGAGGTTAGAGGTGGTAGATGTCATTTTTTTCAAGAACCCAAACGAGTTTAGCGATTGGTTGGAAGAGAATGCTGAAGCTAGTGAACTTTGGGTGGGCTATTTCAAAAAAAGTACAGGACGTGAAACCCTTACATGGTCTACGTCAGTAGATGTTGCTCTTTGTGTTGGGTGGATTGACGGGATACGAAAAAGCATTGATGAAAAAAGCTATAAGATTCGCTTCACTCCACGAAAAAAAACTAGTGTGTGGAGCGCTGTGAATGTAAAGAAGGTGAAAGCACTAATAGAGCTTGGAAAGATGAAACCAGCAGGAATATGCCTCTTTAACGATAGACCCACTAAAGACGGCTACTCCTCAGAAGATAGAAATGTGCAACTTGCCGGTGAGTATGAAAAGAAAATTAAGGCAAATCAACTGGCCTGGAAATTCTTTACTCATTTAGCACCATCCTACAAAAGAGATTCTATCTGGTGGGTAATGAACGCTAAGAAAGAAGCAACACGATTAAGAAGACTTGGTATATTGATTGCTTCATCTGAAGCAGGGCTGAAGATACCAATTTTGCGAAAAAAGTAATTTTATATTTAACAATATTTAAAGATGAGAATATCGATCATGCTCTAATTGGTGAATTAGGTCTAAATCTGATAAAAATAAAAACTCTAACTTTGATAGAAAAAAATTGTCAGTGATAAAACTGAGCTTCCCTGGTTTTAAACTTAAACTTAAACTTAAACTTAATTATTGATAAGTTTTCAAAAATGAAAAAAATCACAAAAAATTTAGTTAATCCTAGAGATACAATTTAAATCTTGTTAAGTATCTATAGTTTATCTTTGGAGGTAATGATGGAATTTGAACTTGAAAATATTAAAGAGATAATTTATGTAATCCGTGGTCAAAAAGTTATGCTTGATAGTGATTTGGCTATGCTTTATGGAGTAGAGACAAAGAGATTAAATGAGCAAGTAAGAAGGAACCTTGATCGGTTCCCTCGTGACTTTATGTATACTTGTGATTGCAGGGAGATAGAGACTTTGAGGTCGCAAATTGCGACCTCAAAAACTTTAACCACTTGGAAATACAAAAGAAGAACAGCTCCTATGGTTTTTACAGAAAATGGTGTTGCGATGCTTTCTACAGTTCTTAATAGTAAGCAAGCAATTCAGGTAAATATAGCAATTATGAGAATTTTTACAAAACTTAGAAGTTTCTTATTATTTGAGAAGGAGCTTTCACATCGAGTGGGTCAATTAGAGTCTGATACGACAAAGGTTTTTAAAGTTGTATTTGAGAAACTTGATAATCTAGAAAATCAGCTCCCTACTCATAAAAAAGATAGAGTTAAGATTGGTATAAAGATTGATGACTAACGGTTACAGTTCGATAATCATTCATACTTACTATTGCTATGCCTCCGGTATGGGCTCATGAGCTATGTAAAAATTAGAAATAAAAAAGCCCCAGCGATTAAACTGAGGCTTTTATTTGGT
>DAOWEO010000099.1 GCA_030638415.1 Bdellovibrionales bacterium
GACAACTGTCCCTTATCAATTAAAGGTGTTGTCTCTGAAGAAACCTCTCCCAATGAGTTATATTGTGGTGTCAAACCTAAAGAGAAATCTTCAGTCAGTGAAAACTTCTCAGAAAAACTTTTTTTATTAGCCTCTAAATCGGCTAGGCAACTTTGTCCTTGTTTAAAATCAGCATAACTAAGGCCATACCATCCTAACATAGAGACTAAATCATTTGTCGCGCGAGGTGAGAGGTAAACTCTATAAGCGCCAGGAGCTAAAACCTTCTCCGTTTTTCCCATAAGTTCTAACTCACGTTGCTTTTGCTTAATACGTTTTTCAAAAAAAGAGCTATCCCATTTTTTCATTCCAAAACTATCTTTTACTGCTTTTTGAGTTGGTGAAAAAAGTGAGTAGTCCACATAGAAAGAGTCAGTCTCAAAAGAGTGATAAGTTCCTTTGCTATCAGCAAGGCAGTCTAGCTGTTTTCCAGAAGTATAAATTCCAACACTATCAGATGTGGCGAGTGGAGTGAGTAGCTCTTTAAAGCTCTGCTCACCGTCTAATAAATTCCCTAAAGACTCTTTACAACTCTCTCCACCCATAGCAACTGGTACGAGATAGGGATCATTAGGTAAAAATGCTAACTCTTCTCTTGCAAACTGTAATGTCTTTTTGCCATTTATAATATTTAACTCTAGATCCTCAGTAAAATTTATCTCATGCCCAACTTTTTTAGATCCGTCATTAAATGATAATTGAACATCACCCTGATTTACATCTGTAGTCTGACGTAGCTTCGACTGTGAAAAGCGGTTAAAGAGAGTTTTTTCAGCTCCGAGATGAAGAGTTAGACTCTCCCCCTCTTTAAGCTCTTTAAATAATAAGTCAGCAAAAGATTTAAAGTTATCTTTCAATTTTGTAAAACTCATTGCTCACCTCCAAAAACATCTATGTCATTAAAAAGACAGCTAGGCATTGCATGGCCAACACGAATAATTTGATTCGGCTCTCCCTTTCCACAATAGTAACTGCCACTTACTTCAAAGCTATCACTATCACCTACTGCTGCTAAGTTATGCCAAAAAGGAGTTGTTACCCCTCTATAATTAGGATTTTTTACAACCTCTTTCAATTCACCATCTTTAATAAGCTGACCATACTCACAGCCAAACTGAAACTTATTACGGTAATCATCAATCGACCAAGAGCGATTACTATGCATTAAAATTCCATTTTCAACTTGTGATACCATATCTGAAAATGAACTTTCACCAGCTTCTAAATTAATATTAGCCATTCTATCAATAGGAGCTCGATTCCAACTTGTTGCCCTTGTTGATGCAACTCCCTTTAGTCCCGAACGAGTTTGACTTTCTAAGCTGCCAAGACCTCTTAGTAGCTTACCATCTTTGATCAAATACTCTTTTGTTGCACTAACACCTGTGTCATCGATTGCATATGAAGCAATTTCTGTCTCCACAGTAGGATCAAAAGTAATATTTAATAGTTCACTACCATATTGCAGCTCTCCAAAATCAGTAGGCTTAATAAAACTCCACCCAGCATAGTTTCTCTCATCTCCAATAATTCTATCCAATTCTAAAGGATGTCCAATTGACTCATGTACCTGTAGTACCAACTGGTCAGGTGCAATGATTACAGACATATTTTGCTCAGGACAATTTTTTGCATCTGCTAAGACTTGTGCTTCTCGTAACACACGCTCTACCTCTGCAAGTGGAATATCCTTTTTTAGAAAAGGTACAGGACCTTGTCCCAAACGGTTAAAGCTTCTTTTTTGTGGTGTCGACTTCCCTTGAGCAATTGCAAAGAAATCTTGTGCGTGCATATGCTTGACCTGCGTAAAATCACTGCCATTACTACTGACAAAATGCATTTCACTCTCAACCAAAGTTGAATATGCCTGAGAAGATATTATATTTTTTCCCGCTTTTAGGATATTGGTTATGTGCAAGAGTGAATCAACTATCTCCTTTTTTACACTTAAATCTAGAGGCATAGAAAAAAGAGAGCTGTAATTACCAGTTACCTTTGGTCTCAATGATAGGTCCGCTTCAAATAACTTAAATTTTGCTGCTGCCTTGGCCCTAGCAACTGTATCTTTGGTAATTTGTTCAATTTCAAAAAAGGAGTATGAATCAGTCGCGCCATAAGCAAATTGCCCATCAATTAACACTTCAACCATTATTCCTGAATCACTATTCCCTCCATAACCATCCAGTATTCCATCTCTAGAAACAGCTTCATGTACTTTTTCACTATACTCTCTAAGTCCTATCCAATCGGCATGTCCTGCTAATTGTTGACACCATTTTTGTAGATCTCTTTTCATATTAATTCCCCAAGTTTCCTGTTAATTTTTCTCCACCTAAAACGTGAAAATGGGTATGGAAGACATCTTGTCTACCATGTTTCCCAATATTAGTTACCACACGAAAACCATCTGCAGCTAAAGAGTTTCCAGCCGTGTATTGCTCAATTGCTTGATACACATCACTGACTTGAGTGGCGTCTGTTCTAACCATGTCATTTACATTTTCTGAATGATTTTTATGTATAAATAAGAGATGAACCTTAGCCGATGGATCAATATCTTTAAAACCTAAGACCTTATCATTTTCAAAAACAACACTAGAAGGAAGCTCTTTATTTATAATATTACAAAATATACATTCACTCATCTCTACTCCCTAGACCGTTTAATATTCGCACCGAGTGCTGATAACTTTTTTTCAAGATGCTCATACCCACGATCAAGATGATAAATTCGTCTAATTTCAGTTTCCCCTTCTGCTACTAATGCAGCCAGAACAAGAGCAGCACTAGCACGAAGATCAGTACACATAACAGGAGCAGCCTTATAAGAGCACTTACCTTCAAGCATTGCTACAGATCCATTAAGCGCAATCTTTGCTCCCATACGATTAAGCTCTGGAACATGCATAAAACGGTTCTCAAAAATATGCTCTGTTAATACTGATGAGCTAGACACAACTCCTAAAAGCGTCATCATCTGCGCTTGTACATCGGTAGGAAATCCTGGATATGGAGCAGTATCAATTGTTGCTCCAGTAAGTGTCGAAGGAAATACTCGTACTCCATTTTCACCACGCTCTATTTTTGCCCCCATACCTTCTAATATAGAAAAGACAGCTCCTAGATGTTCTGGAATAAAATTTGTAACTTCTATTTCTGATTTTGTAATTAGTCCTGCAATAACGTATGTTGCAGCTTCAATACGGTCACCAATTGCTCGGTACTCTCCACCATGCAATTTTTCAACTCCATCTATTGTAATCTCGTTAGTTCCCTCTCCAGAAACTTTGGCACCCAAAGTTGTAAGAAAATTTGCAAGATCAATAATTTCTGGTTCACGAGCCGCATTTTTAATTATAGTTGTACCTTTAGCCAGTACCGCTCCTAACATTAAATTCTCAGTAGCTCCTACTGAAGCAAATGAAAGATTAAGCTCATGCCCTTCAAGACCAGCTGTCTTAGCAACAACGTTTCCACTATCAAGCTCAATCTCAACTCCCATTCGTTCAAAATTACGCAGATGAATATCAACCGGCCTTGCCCCAATAGCACATCCACCAGGAAGTGAGACAGTTGCTTTTTGAAAACGGGCTAAAAGTGGACCTAAAACTAAAATAGAAGCACGCATCGTTTTTACTAACTCATAAGTTGCCTCACACGAAGTGATATTAGAAGAGTCATAAGTAGTTTTGTTCCCTTCATAAGTAATAACAACACCTAATTCAGCAAGGAGCTTGTTCATAGTCTTAACGTCTCTAAGTTTCGGTAAATCAACAAGTACCACTGGTTCCATTGTCAATAAAACTCCGGCCAATATTGGAAGATAGGCATTTTTAGAACAAGATATCTCTACTGTTCCCTCTAATTTTGTTGGTCCTTTTACTAATAATCTATCCATAAAACTCTAACCTTTTATCGCCTGAATAAAACGTGGGCGATTTGTAAAATCATTAATTACTTTAACGTTTATAAATCCAATATATTTTAAAATTTCACTTTGCTTTTGCAGATGGTCTTCATGCCCTTCCATAATAAACATCCCAGCAGAGTTTAAATGATCTAAACTCTCTGTAAAAAAATCATGAAACCACTGCTCATATACATCATCTGCTAAAAATAGCGCGACATCGGGTTCAAACTTCGCAACTTGTGCGTGAACACCTGCAATATCTGCATCTTTTTTAATATATGGTGGGTTACTAATAATAAGATCAAAAGTACTATCAATATTTTCAAAGCGATCACTCTGAATAAACTTAACACTATGGTCACAACTATATCTATAACTTAAGTCTCGCAAATTACATTTTGCAATTTCAATGGCACTCTCACTAATATCACTTAAGATAAAAGAGTGAGGAGTATCCACTTCCTGAATCAAAGAAATTGCTATGGCACCACTGCCGGTTCCAATATCGACAATAGAGCATGGCCCAATTTGTTTCTTTAAAAATGTAGCGGCCATCTCAATGAGAATCTCAGTTTCACTACGTGGAATTAAAACAGCATCACTAACGGTGAACTCACTTTTATAAAAATAGGCTCTACCTGAAATATATTCTAAAGGAATCCCTTGTCTTAATTTGACTTGCCACTCTTCTAGGCTTTCCAGTGTATCAATACCTAGCTGCTCTACTTCTTGAAATAAGCGCTCGCATGATAGACCTGGATAATGTGCTGATAATAAACTGGCTTCATCTGTAAAAAAAGTAGTTATCTCGGTAGAAAAAATGGAGAAAGACGGTTGTGCTGACACACTACTCCTCCTCTCCTTTTAAGAGCTCTGCCTGATAATAAGCAATCAGAGCATTAGTGACCTCTCCCATATTCCCTTCGATAATTTTATCAAGAGAGTAGAGAGTTAAACCAATACGGTGATCAGTTAGGCGCCCTTGTGGAAAATTATAAGTTCTAATTCTTTCAGAGCGATCACCTGTACCAATTAGACCCTTTCTTTCTGCTGCTTCTTCACTATTTTTAGCTTGCAGCATTTGATCAAAAATTCTTGCAGAAAGGATTTTTTTAGCTTTCTCTTTGTTTTTTGTTTGAGATTTTTGATCCTCATTTCGAACAGATATACCAGTTGGTAAGTGTGTCATACGTACAGCTGAGTCAGTAGTATTTACACATTGCCCACCAGCACCTGAAGCTCTACAAACGACAACGGTTACATCATTCATATCAAGTTCCCATTCAAGTTCATCAGCCTCTGGCATAATTGCAACAGTGATTGTTGAAGTGTGAATACGACCTTGTGATTCCGTTTTGGGAACACGCTGCACACGATGTACACCAGACTCATATTTTAATTTTGAATAAACTTTTTCACCAGCGACACTAAAGATAACTTCCTTTATCCCCTCGTCTCCTTGGCTAATTGATACCAACTCTGTTTTAAAACCTAGATCTCTAAAATAGTTTTGATACATACGTAAGATATCTGCAACAAAAATAGATGCCTCATCGCCACCAGCTCCTGCTCGCAGCTCAACCATAACATTTCTATCATCAAGTGGGTCTTTGGGCAGTAAAAGAAGCTCAAGCTCCTTTTCTAAGATAACCAACTCTCCTTCATTTACAGAGATTTCTTCTTTTGCCATCTCTCTCATTTCAGGATCTTTTTCCTCTTTTAAGATTACTTTCGCTTCGTCGGTATCATTTTTCATCTTTTTGTATTTTTGATAAGTTTCAACAATGGGCTCCATTGTGCCACGCTCTGTTGTGATGTCTTTAAGCTCTGCTTTTCGATCATAGATAGAAGGATCTGCAAGTTTCTCAGTTAAAACTTCAAAGCGATCTACAACAGCATCCAATTTATCAAGAATAGACATTTATTAAACCTTATCCGTTCATCGCTTCATAGAACTCATGATTCGTCTTCGTTTTAGTAACACGACTAAGCATAAATTCCATTGAATCTATTGTATTCATCGGATGTAACACTTTTCGAAGTAAAAAGATCCTCTGCAGATCAACACTATCCATCAATAGATCCTCTTTTCGCGTAGATGACCTATTAATATCTAGACATGGAAAAATTCTTTTTTCTAATAACTTGCGATCAAGTGCAATTTCAGAGTTACCAGTTCCCTTGAATTCCTCAAAGATAACCTCATCCATACGAGAGCCAGTATCAACAAGAGCAGTTGCAATAATGGTTAAAGAACCACCACCATCAATCTTTCTGGCTGCACCAAAGAATCTCTTTGGCTTATGAAGAGCATTAGAGTCAACACCACCAGAAAGAATTTTTCCAGATGGAGGAACAACAGTATTATACGCTCTTGCGAGACGAGTTATAGAATCAAGTAAAATAACAACATCTTTTCCAGCCTCAACCAAACGTTTTGACTTTTCAATAACCATTTCCGCAACCTGTACGTGTCTTTGCGCAGGCTCATCAAATGTAGATGAGACAACCTCTGCGTTAACATTACGACGCATATCTGTTACCTCTTCCGGACGCTCATCAATAAGTAAAACGATCAATGTCGCATCCTTATGATTTGTAGTAATTGAATTAGCAATATCTTGCAGTAAAACGGTCTTACCAGCTTTTGGTGGAGCAACAATTAAACATCGCTGACCAAATCCTTGTGGAACAAACATATCAATTAGACGAGTTGAATAATTAGTTGCGTCAGCCTCAAGATTAATTTTCTTTTCAGGATAAACAGGAGTGAGGTTATCAAATAATACCGTTTTTTTATGTTCTTCAATAGTACGAGTATTAACGGTGTTAATTCTTAATAGAGCAAAATAGCGTTCATTGTCTTTTGGTGGTCTAATTTGACCAACGACAGTGTCACCTGTTCTAAGAGCAAATTTTCTAATTTGACTTGGACTAACGTAAATATCATCAGCACCTGGAAGATAGTTATATCCAGGAGAGCGTAGAAAACCAAAACCATCAGGAAGAATCTCTAGAGCACCCTCACCAAAAATATCCTCTTTTTTCTTTGCGTGTGCTTTTAATAACGCAAAAATTAACTCATGCTTACGCATACTCGCATGGTTATCAATGTTTTGTTCACTTGCCAATTCTGACAATTCTTTGATTGCCTTTTCTCTTAATTCACCTAAATGCATAAAATGCTACTCCTGAAAATATTTTTGATTATATTAAAAATGTTAGAACCATTTTTAGAACTATTTTGATAATACTTTTAAACAACTTTAAATATCCACTCTTTTTTATTTTTTATAATTTGCTTATGATTTTTTTTAGTCTAGAAGTTATTGTGTAGTTAGCCATCATATTATAGCATATTCATTGGATGTCAATATGAATAACTTTACAAATAAGACAATACTTGCCATTGACTATGGAAAAAAAGTCACTGGACTTGCCACCTTTACGGTAGATAGAGATCCCTTTCCTCTACCTTTTGGCCGTATTATATATCAAGATGATTTACAGCTTATTGGTGAGATCCAGCAAGTTGTTGACGACGAATTTATTGAGGTTTTAATACTGGGATTACCACTTTTTACAGATGGTACAGATTCAAAAATGACAAAAATAGTAAGAGACTTTGGTGCATTACTCAAAGAAAAAAGTACGCTCCCACTATTTTTTCAAGATGAAACACTGACAACATATGAGGCAGAAGATAGAATGAAGAACTCTCCGCGCTACAATTTTAAAATAAATCTAAAGGAGATTGATGCTCTTGCAGCATCTATCATCTTAGAAGATTTTATAAAAAAAGAACATAAAGGATAAGATTTGAAAAAGAAGACTCTCATTATATTTTTATTACTAGCACCTTTATTCGCCGTCACACTTGCAGGTATGCAAGTATACTACAACCTTGCAATATGGGAGTATACAGGCCAAGAGAGAACTTTTATTGTTAATCCAGGTGAACCCTTTTCTAAAATTAACTATCGCTTAAAAAAAGAAAAGCTTATTTCGAACTCTCGAATTTTTCACCGCTATTCCAGTTTCAAAAAAGTATTGAGTAAATTTAAAGCTGGCGAATATGTCATCGAGACAAATTCAACCATGCTAGAAATAGTAGATACTCTTGTATCAGGGAAATCAAAAACCATCTCCATTACTATTCCTGAGGGAAAAAATCTTTATGAGATAGGTAAACGCCTAGAACAAAAAAAGATTACAACATATAAAAACTTTGTTGCTGCGGCTAAAGACACTACCTTTGTACATTCCTTAAACATTACAGCTCAAACCGCTGAAGGATACCTCTTTCCTGAGACGTATAACTTTACAAAAAACTCTAAGGCTAAAAATATTATTAGAGCAATGGTTAATCAATTTAAACAACAAACCAAAAAAATGGATTTTACACAAGGAGGCTTAACTCCTCATCAAATTGTAATCCTCTCTTCAATTGTTGAGAAAGAGACTGGAGCATCATGGGAAAGACCAAAAATTGCAGGAGTATTTCTCAACCGCTTAGCTAAACCAATGCGCTTGCAATCTGATCCCACTACAATTTATGGTATCTATGAAAAATTTAATGGCAACTTACGCAAAAAAGATCTACAGACAAAAACTGCTTATAACACCTATCGCATGGCAGGGTTGCCACAAGGACCTATTTGTAATCCAGGTCTAAAAGCTCTAGAAGCAGTAATAAAGCCTGAAAAACATAAATTTCTCTACTTTGTCAGTATGAATGATGGCACCCATGTATTTTCTACAAGATATTCAGACCATGTCAGAGCAGTCAATAAGTACCAAAAGCAAAAACGCTATCGTAAAGGTAGAAGCTGGCGGGATCTTAAAAACAAAAAACGCCAGTAAGTAGATCTCTTAATATTCTAGGCCCTTAGTTCTCCTATGGACAAGAGTTGCACTATTTTCATCCTGCTCATAAGAGTTCA
>DAOWEO010000051.1 GCA_030638415.1 Bdellovibrionales bacterium
CGTAACATTGTAGCCTCAAAATATAACTGCTTAACCTAATACTCTGCTTAAGTATTGAACATTATTGCCCCACCCTAAACTCTTCTCATATTACCTGTTTTTTAAGACGAAATACTTCTACTAACTTTCACAATTAAAAATATCAAAAAGGAGAGGATATGAAAAAGATGTTACTGCCCCTACTAATGTGCTGCATGCCTTTAGTTCAGGCTGCTGATTATAGTATTGTTGATCGGGCAAAATTATTTGACGACAAGATGAAAACCATGGAAATGCTAAATCCGTATGGGCATGATTTCTACTTGGGTATAAATGCAGCTCTTACCACTGAAATTACAGATCTCGTTGATAAGGCTACAGATGTTGGTAGTAATGTTGATGATGTTAACGCTGCCTTATCACCTTTTTACGATAAAGAACAAGCACTAAGAGCAAAGCTTGAGATTGGATTTCCTCTACCCTCATTCAGTGCTTTTAATATAAATTTTACTCCTGATTTTGAACTTAGTGCCGGACTATTGACTATGCTTACACCGTCATCCGAATTTGTAACTCTTTCAACAGTTATTGAAAATCTAGATCAAATTCCTGCAGACATCCGAGATAGTATTCAAGGATGCATTCCAATCAATGGAGCATCTGGTGCCAACTGCTCACTAAGCGAAGGTGATGATATTTTACAATGTTTAGTTGATAGTGGTACAGCAACGTGTGACGTATCACAAGAAGATGTTGATCTTATAAAAGAAGTCTATGGTATTGACTCGCTTCCATACATAGCCGATATCGATGATCAAAGTTCAGAAGTTCCAGTACTACACGCCTATGCTAAAATGGAAGTCAAATCAGGGGTCAAATTTAAGTATGAGACTGAAGATAAACATATCTTCGGCCACCTAGCACTTAATGCCTTAGGTCGGCTCGATATCTACAAATATGCTGACGCCTCCTTGCTACTTGGAGGTGGTGGAGACATGGAAATTAACAACAACATGTTAATGAATATGACTCTTGACTACAAACTAGGATACAGAAATACCAACTACTCAGTTTTCACATCAATCGAAGACGTAAAGGTTTCGGAAATATCTAGTGAAGAAGTTGGTACACCAGCATTCGGGACAGATCCACTAATCAGATTACACAGCCAATTTGATTACAAACTAAGTATCTTTAAAGTTGCGGCATTTTTAGGGAGTCACGCTCGCTCAGGATATGGATTTGGTGATGCATATTATCTTGGAGCTGACTGGGGAGTACATATTTGGAGTGACCGTCTAGGGCTAACCATTAGAACTATGCTAGATAAAGAACATGCTACATTAGGCTTTAGAGCAAAGATGTGGTTTTTTCAAACTGACCTAATGGCTAAAATTGCAATAGCAGATCAAGTCGATAATGTGAAAGTTAATGAACTTTACACTGCCAATATCCGCTTTTTCTTTTAAGTGATGTTAAAACGTAGAGAAGGCCTTTAGTCTGCTCTACGTTTTTATTTGTCCTACTACCACCTAACAATTTTTTGACTCCAGCGACTTTTATTGTGATAATTAAACTAATTATATTTTTTAAGTAATCAATTAATCAAGGATGAGCATTGGGCAGTAACTATATTTTACGGATCTCTGTTGATAAAAGTGAAGATCAACTTGTAGCGATAACAGATAAGTTACTTTTTGGTTCCAGTGAATCTTGTGACGTCTGTTTTTCTCAACAAGGTATTGAACCAGAGCACCTAATGTTTCGAGTTAGTAATGGTGTGCTGACCGTTAAGAGTCACGCTTTAACACCTCCGATGCTTGGAAATTCTCCTCTAAAAAAACGGAAAATGGTTATTATTGATGATGGAGATACAATCACAATAGAAGGAGTTACACTTACAATCTCCAAAGAGAGTGGTGAATCTGATGATGATGAGCAAGAAAAAGAGGAATTGCCAACTGCAACCACCTTGTTTAAATTAGCAAAAGCAGATCTAGAAACTTCAGAAGATGTAACAGGTGAAGTTGATATATCAACTTCAGAAGATGTAACAGATGAAGATGAGTACGAAACTACTAGTGACTCATCCCCCTCCAAATTAGGTAGGCTGATTCGCTCTTTCAAAAATATATTTCGAAAAAAAAGAAAAAAAATTTCTCTAAAAAAACGACAGAGAATTAATAAATCAATAGAGAAAAGAGCTGGACTCCAAATAAAAATATCCACAGAAGAGAGAATTTTATTTCCCGTGCTCTCAAGAATTTATGCATTAATGGCTTCTTACGTAATGGCCTATACAATATATTCAATTTTTAAAGAAGACTTAGCTCCCTACCTCACACCAGCACTTCTCATTGCCAAGATTGACAATGTAACGGTAGTTGAAAGCTTAAAAATAATGGCTCCTTCTTGGGAGATCGTTCCCATTACTTTTCAGTTTTACATACAAAAATTTATACCACTACTTATACTAGTTACAGCACAAGATATTTTATCATCTCTTCTTCTTGGCTCTCCTCTACCACTTTTTTTATTAGGAGTAATGCAGCAAGGAAACATTCTCACCAACCGCTTAACAGCAGTACTCAAATCAATTATAGGTATTTTACACCCATTTATTATATTTGACCTACCACTAATATTTGGAAAACCATCTCTTAAGGAGATACTTACTTTTAGATTTTACTGTAAAGGGAACTCAAAGATTCGTACTTTATCAGGTGAGTTTATTTTCTTACCACTCATTATAATTGCAGGAATTATTGCTCCACTACTACTCTCTCCTCACTTTTCCCACGAAGGAATTAGGCGACTACCAAATGACCCTATTGTTATGATAAAGAAGATGGAAGACCGGGTCTTTAATTCAACGACACTTCACTTTTCAGCTCAGCATGTCCGCCAAGATATCACCCTTATTCCTACTGGGTGGGAAACAAAATCAGATACTTTTACTTTAAAACTCTTTACTGCTAAAAAGGACTTACAAGTCACTGTAGCTCCATTCCATTTTATGCCAGAACTTGTTACCTATCTACAAAACCATAACCCTATCTATAAGTTGGTAAATTCTAAAGAGATAACTGCACAGAGTATGATTGAAACTTTTAGCACTATCTTTGACCTCTCTGTAAATCCAGACTCAATAGTTGCATTCTTACTGCAGCATGGCCCAATGGTTTCTCCAGCATTACAGGTTACACAAAGACTCCAGACACTACTCTCCATGAAACAGATCAACTCTTATCAGATCATTGTAACTGAGCATATGAAATATCTAAAATTGACAGAAGGTCCTCAAGTGCATGTTATATCACTTACAAAACCCTTCCTAAAATTTTCTTATAAGTCATTAGGAGTTGGAACCACCTTAGCCAATACCTTTCCTCAGGACTTTTTAGTGCAGCTCCAACACTCTAAGCAGTCAAAGGTAAAATTTATAAAAAGAAAACTAGAAGATTCTAATAGCATAAATCCCTTTTTATACCTTGATCTTATTTTAAATAAAAAAAGTCGTGCATACGCACAACGTTATTACAGACGGTATAAAAAAATACTACAAAAAAATCCAAGTAAAAGTACAAGATATAAGAAAGCATTACAAGACTTTACAAAATTACATACTTTTTTAAGCAAGAAGAGTATAAAAAATAAAAGAGTTGTGAAAAAAAACAAGCGAGCTAATAATCAAAAACGAAAAAACAAAAAATAATATTGTCCAGGTACGTGAAGAAAATAAAAAGCACTTTCAATATAATTTACTACATGTAGACAAGCACTCTAATGCGCGTGCTGGTGAAATAATCACTCCACATGGAAAAATAGAGACACCCGTTTTTATGCCCGTTGGCACTCATGGTGCAATCAAAGCACTTCAAGCTAAAGAGCTATATGACTTTGATACACGTGTTTTACTCTCCAATACCTACCATCTACATCTCAGCCCTGGCTCCGAGTTAATCAAGAAGGCTGGTGGCCTACACAAATTTATGAACTGGGAAAGAGCGATACTAACCGACTCAGGAGGATTCCAAGTTTTCAGCTTACAGAAAAAAAGCATTACAGAAGAAGGTGCCGAATTTAAAGATGCGGAGGGAAAAAAGATACTACTCTCTCCAGAGACCTCTTTAGAAATTCAGCAAAATCTTGGTTCTGATATTATGATGGCATTTGATGAGTGTATTCCGCATCCCGCAACTAAAAAATATATTGAAACTTCAATTGCTAGAACTCATCGATGGCTGGATCGCTGTATCAACTCTTGGCATAATCCTAAGCAATCACTATTTGGAATTATTCAAGGATCAACGTTTGATCAATACCGTAAGCAATGCGTTGAAGAAGTTTGTTCTAGAGACCTTCCAGGTTATGCCATAGGTGGTGTATCAGTTGGTGAAGGGCCTGAACTGATGGAAAAAGCGGTTAGATTTACCGCACCTTTGATGCCTGCTGATAAGCCTCGCTACGTTATGGGAGTTGGCAATCCAGAAGACCTTCTAATGATATGGGAAAATGGTATTGATATGAGTGACTGTATCACCCCCACTAAGTTTGCTCGTGGTGGAACACTATTTACCAGCCATGGGAAAATACGTATTAAGCATCGTAACTATAGGCGAGATTTTTACCCCGTAGATCCAACTTGTAGCTGCTATGTTTGCAAAAATTACTCGCGAGCTTACCTGAAGCACCTATTTGATGCTAATGAAATTTTAGGTGCAATTCTCGCCACTCACCATAATATTGCTTTTTATAAATTACTAGCAGATAAAGCAAGAAAAGCGATCTTCGAAGATCGCTTTTTGGAATTTAAAAAAGAATTTCTAAAAAATTACAGTAAGAAAGCTTAGCTAAAATAATCTGTTAGCTTTGTATTTTTAAACATCGTAATAAGATTTTCATCTAGATCTTTCCATATCTCTTTTATACGGCACTCTTTGGTCAATGCACAATCACGCTTATACTCTGCTGTACCGATAAATGACACATCTCCCTCTAATGCTTTAATGATTTGATAAAGATCAATTTCACTAGGATCAGTAGCTAAAAAATAGCCTCCTTTTACCCCTCTCGTACAGTTAACAATTCCTGCATTTTTTAGCAGAGTTAGTAACGTATGAATATATTTACGAGAAAGTCCTTGATGCTCAGTAATCACATTCATTGAAACAGGACCTTTTTCGTAATAAAGTGCCAAAACTAGTAAGGCCCTTAGCCCATATCGTCCTTTAGTAGATACCATCATGATCAAAACTCCTAATGTCTATTATTTTACATGAATATAACTTAAATATACTACAACTTCAACTACTTTTTGCCTAAAGTTGTACGAGACAATCTACTTTGTCAAAATATAGCGTAGAGAATTTCTAAAGCGCATCCAAAGGTAGTGAGAATCCTGAGATCTGACACTATTTAGCTCTAGAGTATAGGTTGGAATTTGTAAGTCACTGCCCGCATAGTTACCAAGGCTACCAGGAAAGACCCTAAAATCTTTCACTGGGAAATTACGACTCATCTTGCCAAGTTTGCGTGCTGTACGTTTAACTTTTTTCCACTCAGTCTTCGATCCGAGGTAATCATAATCCCAAAAGCCATATGGACCATGTACAGATATAATGCGCTCTGGATTAAATCGCTTAATTATATCTACAACAAACTGCGTTTCAACCTCACTAGCCGCTTCAGGTCCAGGGTAGCGTCTTTTTGCACTGCTATAGTGATTTTTCCACAAGTGTAGCGCCAACCGATCCCAATCTTTAGTAGGAAAATTACGATTAAGGTCAACCCCATTTGCATTTAACCTTGATGGTTTCTTAAAGAAAAAACTATCAGGATTGACCAGTGGGGCAATGATAATATTACTATTTTTATATAGTTCAGGGTTATCAAAAATAATATCCCGTACTAAGTGAATACAGAGGTAGGTTGATGGCAGTTCGTCACCGTGAATACCACAAAAGATAAAGGTATTTTTCTTAGAATTAGGATTTGCAAAAAAGGTCTGATATATCAGTGGATCTCCCTGAGTACTGATTTTTTCGTACTTCCAGCGCTTGGGATTACAGATAATTTTATTCCAACGATATTTTTTAAAAGAGCCATTTACCCGAGTACAAAATTCATCCAATTTATCATATTCTGCATTATCAGTGGTAACACTGGGTAAGACTTGTCCTTGAGCGACTATAGAAAAACTAAGATAAAAAAGTATATTAAAAAGGTATATCATTGCTGCACATCTTAATCTAAAAGTACTAAAAATAGAACAAAATTAACACTTTCCACAGATAAATTTTACCGCCGCAACGTGTGAGTTTACAATATGCTCTAACTGAAATTCTGATGAACTATCGATATAAAAGTATTGAATCTTTAAATACTGCAAAAGATTCTGCTCTAGGTCGTATACCGGCATAATAGCCCTTTGTGCCACCCATTCTTCTTCATAGTGTTTATACAAAATATACTCACTACTATTAAAGTAATATGGAGCTGAAAACTCCAACCCCTTATTATATACCATTGACTCACCAAAAAATAGGCCATCATCATTAAGCATATCTCTAACTTTTTTAAGGTATAACTGCCGAATATCTTCTTTTATACAAAAATGTAATAAATGTGAATCAACAATAAGGTCAAACCCATCTAGCGATTCAAGCTCTTCTACTGCACAAGTCAAGTAGCGAATACGCGAATCATTATTATTATTTTTAGCAGTGGTAATCGCCTCTAAAGAAGAGTCTATAGCTAAAACCTCAAACTCCTCTTGTAGAAAAGCTGACTCGAATAGAGATTTATTACCACAACCGACTTCCAGAATTCTTTTTCTTCCACTCCACCTAGAGTAGTGCTCAGTTAAAAATCTAATCAAAGAACGAGAGGTAGTTTGCTGAGGGTTATTCTGGTAAAAAAGATCCGCTTGTTGCTTTAAATCAATCATGCTGTAGAAAATAGAGTTGCTTAAAAGACCTTTCCGTAGCGGGGCTTCTCCCTATCTGTCTATTTTTGGTAACACGTACAAGCTGGACAGGAATATTAAAAAAGAAGCGCATTGCATGAATATTAGCCAATGCATCACTTTTACTTTGGCAGCCACTATCAATCAGTAAATAATCCTGACCTTGCTGGATAATCTCTAATTTAAATCCGAATGAGGCAAGAACATCAACTTTTTTAAACTGCTGCTCTAAAACACCACGTTGAACCAACAGTTGCTGATACTCCACTGCCTTATCTAGCACTAAAATATAATCTTCAGGGTGAAAGACCTTATCAGAAATTCTTTTTATCCAACTCTTATTTTTACAGTAAAACTGTGACTTTATCAGCTCTCTGCTTTCAGCTGACGCAGACGCTCCTAGACCAAATATATTGGTCATAAGAAGAATAAATATAAAAGTTAACACTTTGCGCATAACCTTATTATATTTATAAATAAAAAATATACTAATAAGGGTTACTTTTACCTAGTTAGACAAAAAAAGGCTCCAATTTGGAGCCTTATATATATTCAAAAAATACTTTTTACTTAACTTCCCAAGTGTCTCCAGAATGAACAAGCTGCTCCATTGTTCCCTTCCCTTTTTTCTTGGTCACTTGCGCAATCTGCTCATCAATAGCATCATCATAAGTCTTCTTATCTACGTCACGGAAAACACCAATTGGAACTGGGTGGTCTGGATAAGTAAAACGACTTAAAAAGTGAGCTAAAGTATCCTCTTTAGCGTGAGCATCATGAACTAAGATATCTGCCTCAGTCACACCATTTTCACCAATAGTTACTATCTCAGGAGAGAGCCCAACTAGACGAACACCTTTATTCATCTCACTACCAAAAATCATCGGCTTGCCATGTACAAGGCGAATTGTATGTTCATCACGAGTCGCCCTAGCAGTATAAGGAGCGTGCACATCATGGTTAAAAATTACACAGTTTTGCATAACTTCAACAACTGAGATCCCTTTGTGATTTGCAGCTGCAATCATCATCTCTTGAATATGCTTTGGATCAGTATCAATAGTTCTGGCATAAAAAGTTGCTTCTGCACCAAGTGCAAGCGAAGCAGGCTGAAATGGATGATCAATCACACCATATGGTGATGACTTAGTAATCTGTCCCTCTTTTGAAGTTGGTGAATACTGTCCTTTAGTTAGACCGTAGATTTCATTATTAAACATCAAGTAATTGATATCAATATTTCGTCTTATGGTATGGATAAAGTGATTCCCACCAATTGCCAGAGAGTCTCCATCTCCAGATACAACCCAAACACTTAAACTAGGGTTATATGCTTTTAGACCTGAAGCAATAGCTGCAGCACGTCCGTGAATTGTATGCATTCCATAGGTATTCATATAGTAAGGAAAGCGTGAAGAGCAACCGATGCCTGAAACAACGCAGACATCTTCTCTTCTTACGCCAATTTTTGTCATCGCCATTTGAACTGATGATAAAATTGCATAGTCTCCACAACCAGGGCACCAACGCACTTCCTGGTCACTTACAAAATCTTTTTTCTTATATTGTGGTAATTCGCTCATTATAAACCTCAACTCTTATAGAGTTTCTATTTCTCTGTTAATTGCTGTTACTAATTCTGATACTGTAAAATAAAGCCCCTGAATTTTATGGTATCCAAATGTAGGAACATCAAAATTAGCATCGACTAAAAATTTCAGCTGACCATTATTTAGCTCTGGAATAAATATTTTCTTAAAGCCTTTGAATATCTCATTCATATTGGATGGCATTGGGTAAATGAAACGCATATGAGCAAGAGAAACTTTCTTCCCATCTTTTTGCATCGCTTTTACAGCAGAGTGAGTTGACCCATAAGTTCCACCCCAGCTTAACACTAGAACGTCTCCTGTCATCTCTCCTTCAACTTCCTGCTTAGGAATAAAATCAGCAATCTTATCAACTTTCGCCTGACGAGTATGAGTCATCTTCTCATGATTAATCGGATCATGACTTACATTTCCAGTAAGCTCATCTTTTTCAAGTCCACCAACTCGGTGCTCATAACCAGGAACTCCTGGAATGGCCCAATCGCGAACAAGATCTTCATCACGCTTATAAACTTGAAAAGCCTCTCCATCTGTTTTAGCAGTTGTAATTCTCTTATGCTTAATTGTTGGGAAAGCCTCTTTTAAATTATCAGGAATTCTCCAAGGCTCAGCTCCGTTAGCAATATAACCATCGGTTAAAAGCATCACAGGAGTCATGTGCTCCAGAGCAATTTTTGCTGCATGGTATGCCATTTCATAACAATCTGAAGGCCTGCTCGCAGCAACTATTGGCATTGGTGATTCACCATTTCGCCCATACATCGCTTGCAATAGGTCAGACTGCTCCGTCTTAGTTGGAAGTCCAGTTGAAGGACCTCCTCGCTGAACATTGACTACGACAAGTGGTAGCTCCATAATTACTGCTAGTCCCATTGCCTCACCTTTTAGAGCGACACCAGGGCCTGAAGTTGTAGTAGTTGCAAGAGCTCCACCAAAAGATGCTCCAATTGCAGTACAAATTCCTGCAATCTCATCCTCTGCTTGAAAAGTCTTCACTCCATGATGCTTAAATTTTGAAAGCTCATGTAAAATATCTGTTGCAGGAGTAATAGGATATGATCCTAAAAAGAGTGGAAGATCCGCACTCTCTGCCGCTTGCATAAGTCCCCAAGCAGTTGCCTGGTTGCCATTGATCTGGCGGTAAGTTCCTGCTGTAATAGAAGCAGGTGCAATCTTAAATTGAGCTGCTGTAGCGTGGGTATTATCTGCGTAGTTAAAACCAGTCTTAAGTGCTAACTTATTTGCTTCTGCCACAAGTGGAAGTTTTTTTCCAAACTTCGTATCGATCCACTCAAGAGTTGCATCAGAAGTTCGGTTATACATGTAGTAAGTCATGCCCAGAGCAAAAAAGTTTTTACAACGAAGTTTTGATTTACTATCAAGCTCAATATCTTTTAGTGCTTCTAGTAGTAGTGAATCCATAGGCACTGAAATAACCTTAAATTTTTCAAGACCAGGAGTTCCAAGAGGAGTCTCTGTGTAACCAGCTTTTTTCAGACCTTTCTCATCAAAAGATTCTCCATTCACTAGAATAGTTCCTCCCTCACGTAGAATACCTAAATTTGCCTTAAGTGCTGCAGGGTTCATTGCTACCAGCATATCAGGCTGATCACCTGGAGTAAGAATTTCAGTGGAACCAATATTTATTTGGAATCCTGAAACTCCAGCTACTGTTCCTTGAGGTGCTCTAATCTCTGATGGATAATCAGGGAATGTTGCTAAATCATTTCCCATCAACGCTGACGTATTGGAAAATTGTGTTCCTGTTAACTGCATCCCATCTCCAGAATCGCCTGAAAATCGAATGACTACATGATCAAGTTCTTGTTCACTCATGCCAACTCACTTTTTTTAGTTAAAATTAATATTAAACGTCTTTAGCGACGCCAAAACCTAAATACTTCAATTTGAATATTATCGGAATATCATACAACTTATTAAGTGAATTTTCCAAGAAAATTGTACAAGGAAGTGAACATTTCTATACCTGATATAGATTAGCTTTAAACCAATTTGATCAGCTATTCGTCATCTGGAAACAATCTTTCCATTCCTGTCTGAAGATAGCGAGAAGAGATCATCTTAAAAATTGATTCCCCTTTTCTTTTACTAATATCGTCTTTTTTAACCTTATATTTTTTATCCATAAAACTAAGAGTTTTTGATGCAGAATTACTATTTGCCAGTCTAAAGTCGAGGACATCCTTTTTCTTCTTTCCAGATTTGACCATCCCACTACTTTTACTATATTGGGATGTTAGACCCGTTTTACTTAAGGCTTTATCAAGCTCTTTTTGTGCCGGAGCACTTAGCCCAATTCCACCACTATTACTTGCTAAGTGCGCATTTAGTGGTCCTTCGACTTTCTTTAAAAGACCTTCCATAAATTTGTTACCATACTCTTCAATCGATGGTTTTCCTTTTGCTGCCAGCATTTTATTATACTTATCGCTAAGTAACTTTTTTAACTTATCTTGAGAAGCAGCTAACTGTGCCCCTGTATTTCCAGAAAAGTCTGCCATTGAAGTTGAGTCACCACTGAATACCTCATCAGCGGTATTGCTCAGAGGTACCAGTCCAGCAGCATCTGATAAACTAACAGAGAGAGTTGAAAAGTCTCCAGCCTTTTTACAAGCATTTTCTCCAGTCTTTTTATCAATATAGTCAGTACACTTACAATTTGGATCATACTGCTCATTTACAGTGATACAGGCATTTTTCATTTTACCACCATAAGTACCAGCCGCTAAGAATTCTAGGCTATCTCCACCCTTCCAATAGTCAATACAAGTCTGTGAATTTGAATGAGTGGTATTTTGACTTCCATCTTCATTATAACAATAGCATCCAGGATCATCGAGATCATCACGCCCCTCCAAACAGTAACGTGCATTAAGCGCCCCAAACTTCGCCAGTGTCTCATCTAGTAATTCAATTTTTTTATCTAAAAGTTCAATATGCATTTTATCGTGAGCAGCTAATTTAAATTGGGCAATCGCATTTACAGTACTTAGTGCAGCAACAGAAAATGGATGGGCAAGTTGAGTTCTAATCGGTGTTTCAATCATCGGCTTCATCATCTGTATTGCAAATGAGACTGCACCAGCTCCCATACCGACATAATCACTTGTACTTTTTTTCTCTTTTGCAATCGCGGTAGGTATCAGAACGTTGGACATATTTTGTACTAATCTCGTTGCGCTAATTAAAAAATCTTTTAATGTTATCTTACTATCAAGACCAGACATATCATATAGCCCCAACCGCCTTGCTTCATTATAGTAGTCAACTCTTGGTGAGTGAAATGAATCGGGTGCAGTGTATAGATCATTTTCTTTTAATACATATATTGCATCTAAATCTGTAGCCGCATTTTTTAAGCGTTGAAGAACTCTCTCTTTATTTGCTCGATCCATAAATTTGTCTTGCTTAAGAGACTCTTCTTGGGTTTGAGGTCCCATCTTAGGCTTTTCTATTTCAGGTTTCCCCTCAGTAGCTTTATCACTTTTCCTTTCCTCAATCTTACAACCTGTAATATCCGGTTTGATTCCTTCAACAATCCCCATAATTGCTGCGGCAGTATATCCATAGGCCGTAAAGCGGTGGATCATCTCTTCTCGCTCAATTCCCTCTTTTAATAACTCCTGCTCCTCACGTAAAAATTTAAAAGCCTCGGTCTGACCTTCAAAAGTAGAGTCCGCAACATTTTCTTCATATTTTTCGCGTAGCTCTTCTGATTCATCATCCATAAAAAAGTAGACTCCAAAAAGAGCTAAGCTATTTGCGAGACCAGTGTACGAAGCAATCTTCACTGAGTAGCAACTTGAATTGGTATCACCAATTACTGCGGCCACCGCCATTTGGACAATTCCCAAAGTAAGCATCGTTTTATTATCAGCCTCAGCCTCTTTTTGCGCCTTATATATTTCATCCCCAAGTGCACTTCCATCACCTGTTTTAGATAGGTCTTCTGCAACTTTTTCAAAGCAGGCATTCCGCTCAGTAGCATCTTCAATTTGTGCACAAGCTTCTGATGCTGCAGCATCATCCTTATCTTTCACATTTGCCTTGCACGTATTTAAACTACTATCCCATGTTCCATAGATCTCATCGCACTTTACAATTAGATCAAGCATGTAATCATCACCTTCATATTGGTCTGCATAACTATCTTGATTAGCCGTCGTAGTGTGGTCATCTTCATCAGCAGCAATTGTAATAATTGGTGCGAGTAAAAATTGCAGACATATCAAGTTCACCGTAAGAAAATGTAAAAAACTATTTTTTATTGTTTTCATAAATATACCTAACTAAAAAGTTCTCACCTATTTATCGGCTTTAACCATATGAAACTTTACTTAACTTATTATAATTGCTTTGCTTTTAATTCTTCTAAGGTAAACTAATATTAACGATAACAAGTTGAAAACAGACTAAACAGCGCTAGGCAGAGCAAAAAGTCCCTAGCACCTTTTTGTGGCATTTTAACTTTCACTCTATTTAAGGAGTATTCAAATTATCTTAGAACTACTTGGTAAAGTCCAAACTCATTTAACTAAATTTGATAATATACTAGTACACCACCAGTGCGTAGTACCACTACAAAACTTAATAGCACAGGCTAAAGTAGCAAATATTGACCTGCGTATTGCCAGCAGCTTTAGAAGTTGCGAACGACAAGAAAAAATTTGGAATGAGAAAATTGCAGGAATACGTCCTTTGTTAGATAATAACTCTCAACCACTCGACATCCAAAAACTACCACCTAACGAAACTCTATTTGCTCTTTTAAAGTGGTCAGCGATACCAGGATTTAGCCGACACCACTGGGGTACTGATTTTGATATTTACGATCATGCTGCTCTACCTGAAAATTACAAACTACAGCTCATTCCACAAGAGTATGAAAGTGGTGGAATATTTACAAAATTAAACACTTGGTTTGACCAACAACTTACTAATGATTTTTTTCTTCCATATAAAAATACTACAGGTGGAGTCTCTCCTGAGCCTTGGCACATATCCTATCAACCAATTGCACAAACTTACTTTAACCAGTTATCTTTGGAGTTATTCGAACAAGAGATACAAGCTTCAAACCTACTACTCAAACAAGAGATTTTACAAAACAGCTCAGAGATATTTAATTCCTATATTATAAATATCAACCAAGGAAATAGTTAGCATGGTAGATGATAATAAAAAAACCAGTGCCTACGAGGCGAAGACTAAAAAAAAAGGATTTTACGGAGCATTTGAATCTCTTGCCAGAAAATTTAAGCTGCTAAGTTTTATACTTTTAATGGTTCCTATTTTAGTCGCATTTATTTTTACTATTACACTGGCCATTACTCCGGCAACATTTTTAATTCTTACCGCAGCAAAATTTCTAACGGACTTTTCAATTGCCTATCAGGCAATTGGCTACGCCTTTGCTATTACCATCGGCTACTTTAGCTATGGCATTTCTATAATTTTTTTGATTCCACTTTTTTATTTTTTAAATCCACTAAAACCAAAACCATTTCGTGGGCCGTGGTACTCAATCGAAAGTATGAGCTGGTACATCTATAATGCTCTTTTATATATTCCACGTTACTCATTTTTAGATTTTATTACCCCTACTCCACTTCTCAATCTTTTTTATAAAATGATGGGCATGAAAATTGGAAAAAATACAATTATCAATACCACAAATATCTCAGATGCATGTTTCATCACACTTGGAGACCGCGTTGTTATCGGAGGTTCGGTAACAATTTTTGCTCACTACGGTCAAAAAGGTTATCTCATAGTTGAACCGGTTGTAATTGAAGACGATGTAAATATCGGTCTAAAAGCAAGCATCATGGGTGATGTACATATTGGCAAAGGGGCTTTTGTCTCAGCTCATGCCGTTGTCTATCCTAAGAGTAGGATTAAAGCAGGAGAGCAGTTTAAAAATTAGTATTTTTTTTAAATAAAAAAACTTGAGATCACATTTTGTGATCTCAAGTTTTTTTGTTTCCCAATATAACCATCCACTCAGCCGTCGGCTTGATCAACTTTCTAGCATCTAAATCCATCAAGCCTCCTGTAAAGTCACCGACACAAGCGAGTTTCCCTTCCCCATTTAACATCTCTTGGTGAATGCCAAAAATAAGTGGGTTATCTGTTTGCATAATAGTGGACTCTATTTTTATCTGCTCACGATTGGTTAGCTCTTTTTTATATTTTATATTTGCCTCTAAAATAACTGGCCCTTTACGCCGCTCAAAAATCTGTCGGCTGCCAAAATCTTTTTCAGTAATAAAGTCCCATCTGGCCTGCTCAAATAGCTGCATATAGACAGCATTATTGACATGCCCAAAGCTGTCTAAGTGGTGCTCTAAAATTTGAACTGAGTAGGTATATTTCATCTTTGCTCCTCGAATTATCTAATTTTCACTTATGCCAACTCTCTGTGCCAGTGAAGGTTTTCCTAAAAATAAATATTTAGCTAAATAATATGTGTAAATTCAGGGATATACAAAGAATTTCAGATGCCCGACCTTTTCGCTAAAGTTCTTGCATAAAGTCACCGATAATTAAGATAAGTATATCTATCAGGAGATATTTATGAAGTGGAACATTCTCACTATTTTTAGTATTTTTCTATTTGCTAGTATGTCGCAAATCGCAAATGCATATGATCCATTGGATACCTACGGTGCAGCTAATGGTGGACAAGCCTGGGACGGATCTAAAAGCGTTGATGTTCTTCCACTAGCTACAATTGATGCTAGTACCAATACAAAGACAAAGGTATATGATCCATTGAATTCAACAGCAGACTTGGATACCTACGGTGCAGCTAATGGTGGACAAGCCTGGGACGGATCTAAAAGCGTTGATGTTCTTCCACCAGTTACAATTGATACTAGTACAAATACCAATAATAATCGTACCCCTACTGCACAATCAGTAACAAAGACAACAATTCCTGATCAAGCAACTATTAGTACAATAGAAAAAACCAACATTACAGAATCAGGTGACGACGTAGATCAAGCAGCTGATAAGCTCGCTGCTGACAAGCTCGCTGCTAAGAAACTTGAAGATGACAAGCTTGCTGCTGAGAATGCTGCTAAAAGTGTAGGTACCTCTGATACAGCTGGAGGATCTACGGGAGTAGGTACAATGCCTCTGGCATATAGTGGAAGGTATTCATACGGTAAGTGTACAAATGTATTAGGAAAAGATGGTGATCTTGAAATTGATGAGGATATGAAAGGTATCTTAGCGGAGGCTATGGAGCTAAAAGATAAAATTAAAAAATATGAAGAGGCTTATATATGTGGTGTTTTAGGTTGGACTATTGTGGGTAAAACGGTATTAGACTCTCCTAGTGAATATGGTTTACGTAGTACCTCTGCCTCTATGGATGGAAAAGTAAAGTGCCAATCAGAAGGTTTAACTACTATCGACTATCCACCTTGCACTAATGCCGTCACTGCCTACAACGCGTTTATGCTCGGCAATCAAGCCGTTGACAGTTATCATCAGATTGATCTCATGTCGAGTAACATGGATGCCCAAGCGACTGTCACTGCTGAGGACCCGATCTCATCACTTAATGCACAACAGAGCTCAATTAGAAAGCAGGCTGATCAAATGGAAGAGAAGGCCATAGCGCAAACAGCAAAAGTAGGTACCCTATTTGCCATGCTTCGCCAAATGCCCACCACAGAAAGCCTAATTGCAAGTTGTAAAAGTTATGAAAAAGATATTTTAGAACTTAAAGAAGAACTCGCACAAAAATATAAAGATAATAATAAAGATGATCCTGCTGAAGCAACTAAAAAGATAGCTAAAAGTATGCTCAGTCCCGAGAAGAGCATAGAAAGCATTTGCATTCAAGTTGTTACAAAAAGTAACATGGCAATGAATTCAAAAGCAGTTGATGCACTTAAAGGTGCAATGGCCCTAGCTGGCGTAGAAGTTGCGAAAGACCTAATGATGGCAAATCTTTTAAACAAACAAGCAGACCAAATTGATGGACTTAAAGATAAATTTGATGACCACGACCCTGCTGACACTGTAAGTTTTTTACCTGCAGAGCTAGCAAAATTTTGTGAAGAGAACCCAGATGATCCACGCTGTGCTGGAGGTCTGCCATTA
>DAOWEO010000165.1 GCA_030638415.1 Bdellovibrionales bacterium
AGTGATACTTTAGGAAAGTCTTGTTTTGTATTTGTTAGAATCTCTTGCATGTCACTATTAGGTAAAAAGTTAATGGTGAAGCTTTCATCTTTTTGACTATATAACGATGCACTAAGTACAGCAGGTCCACTGATACCTTTATAGGTAAATAGAAGATCATCTTCATATAATCTATTTTGTATCGTAATTTTTACAGGTAGTGAGGTTCCACTTAGTTCACTAGGAAATTGTTTGGATTGTAAGCCTACAAGTGCAGGTGAATAAGGAATTATTTTATGTCCAAACTGTTTAGCAATTTGATAACCAAACTCTGTTGCACCAAGTGTGGGATAGGAGATCCCTCCCGTTGCAATGACAAGATTTTTACAAATCCAATTCTCTTTATTTACTTTTACATGGAATTGCTGTGCTTGTGCATCATAGATGATCTTAGTAATACTACTGCGTCCTTGAATTTGACATCCATTTTGTAAGGCTAGATTGAGCAGCATTTTTAAAATATCTTTGGAACTTTTTTGGCAAAACTGTTGTCCCATCTTTTTTTCATAATAAGGTATTTTAGCATCCTCTACAAGATCGATGAAATCGTAAGGTCCAAAGCGTGCCAGTGCTGATTTTACAAAGTGGGAGTTGGTACAGCGATAATTTGTGTGACTTACTTCAAGATTAGTAAAGTTACATCTTCCTCCTCCAGAGATAAGAATCTTTTTTCCAATCTTGTCACTGTGGTCTAAAATGAGTGTGGATACTCCGGCCTTAGCAGCAGTGTATCCACAAAAAAGGCCAGAAGCTCCGGCGCCAATAATAATTGTATCAATTGTTTTTCCCATTTTTTAACTATAACATATAGTGGAACAGGAAGACCACAGGGCGGGGAAGTGCAGCATAAATTACACATTGTAAAAAGTAGTATTGGCGAAAATAGACATATTTGTAGTGATGCTACCAAAGCTAATGGATACGAAGAGATCATGGGTAGTGATAAGGCATCTTTTCTATTTGCTGATCCTCCATACTGCTTACTGACTAGAAGAAATAAAAAAACTGGTCAAAAGCGAGATCCCAAAAAAGCTAAAATTAACCATGAGGCAGTTACTCGCTATGAAAATGTAAAAGAGTATCGTTACTTTACACAAGAGTGGCTATCGCAAGCTGTGAAACACTTAAGCGATGACGCACATTTATGTATTTGGACTAATTTTTTAGGGATTAAGCCTATCAAAGAGGTTCTAGCATCACTAGGAGAGTACCATTTTTTAGGTGAATTTCGTTGGTGTAAGCTGACTAAAGAGGCAAACTCTGGCAGTGAGATAATTGGAAGATTTTATGAGGTGGGACTAATTTTTTCAAAGCAAAAGCCCAGTCAGTCTAAACCTGATGATTTCGCTAAAATATGGAGTGTGGTTAGCCACTATGACGAAGAAAAAGAGGGTAATCAGTGGGGAAACCATCCTAACCATAAAACCTACTCCCTCTTGGAACCACTCATCCGTAGCTACACTAGGCCTGGTGAGAGAATATTAGACCCTTTTAGTGGATCAGGATCAACTCCGGCTGCAGCAATAAAGCTGGGACGAGTCATTTCAGCAATGGAGCTGCGCAGCGACTGGGCTGAAATATCTCAAAAACGTATTGCTCAGGTAAACTAGATAGATAATTCCTCCTAGACATCGAATATAACTTTCGTTAGCCTTAACGACTATTAATTTACTATTGTATTTATATATTATCAGCCAAGGAGAAAATGTGACTGAACAAGATTGGGCCAAAGAGTTAGACATTAAAAGTTTAGCAAAAGTTTACAGAAATTTATCGCATGATGAAATTTATGAACATGAGAAAAAAAATGGTGAGATTACAGATACAAATCTGGGGTCTGCTGCTGTTGATACAGGAAAATTTACTGGAAGAAGTCCTAAAGATAAATTCTTTGTTCGCAATGATGAAAAGTCTGGAAAATATCTTGCATGGGGAGCTATTAATAAGCCAACAGATGTAAAAGTTTATGATGAGCTTTTTACAAAAGTAAAAGATCATTTTGATGGAAAAGAAGTTTACGTTTTTGATGGATTTTGTGGATCAAATAAGAAGACACAAAAAAATATTCGTTTCGTAAGTGAGCTTGCGTGGCAACACCACTTCGTAACTAATATGTTTATTCGTCCTGAAGCTAGTGATCTTGATAACTTTAAACCAGAATTTACAGTATACAATGCTTGTAAAATTGTTGATGAGAAGTGGCAAGAGCATAATTTAAATTCGGAAGTATTTGTTATTTTTAATATTGAAGAAAACTGTGCAATTATTGGTGGTAGTTACTACGGTGGTGAGATGAAAAAAGGTATCTTCACCATGATGAACTACTGGCTTCCTCTTGAAGATATTCTTTCAATGCATTGTTCAGCTAACGTTGGTAAAGCTGGAGATACTGCACTATTTTTTGGCCTTTCAGGAACGGGAAAGACGACTCTTTCAACAGATCCACATCGCGCATTAATCGGTGATGATGAGCATGGTTGGGATAACGATGGTATCTTTAACTTTGAAGGTGGTTGTTACGCAAAAACGATTAACCTTGATAAAGAGAGTGAGCCAGAAATTTACAGAGCGATTAGACGTGATGCTCTTTTAGAAAATGTTGTAGTTAATGATGGTGAAGTTGATTTTGATGATGTCTCTAAAACAGAGAATACTCGTGTCAGTTATCCTATCTACCATATTGAAAACTATGAGCCGACTACTCAGGGTGGTCACCCTAAAAATATTATCTTTTTATCTTACGATGCATTTGGAGTTTTACCTCCAGTATCAAAGTTAACTAAAGAGCAGGCGATGTATTACTTTTTAAGTGGTTATACTGCAAAAGTTGCTGGAACTGAGCGTGGAGTTACAGAGCCTTCTGCCACTTTCTCCGCTTGTTTCGGAGAAGCATTCATGGCCCTGCACCCAACTGTTTATGCAAAACTTTTAGGTGAGAAGATTGAGAAGCATGATGTAAATATCTACTTGGTTAATACTGGACTTAGTGGTGGAGCTTATGGTGTAGGTAAAAGAATGAGTATCAAAAATACTCGTGCCTGTATTGATGCTATTTTAGATGGATCACTATCAAATGTTGAGTATGAGACAATGCCAATGTTTAATATTCAGGTTCCAAAGACAATGCATGGAGTTGATAGCAATATTTTAAATCCTAAAAATACTTGGGAAGATAAGGCTGGATACGATGCAACTGCAACTAAGCTTGCAGGACTTTTTGTTAAGAACTTCAAAAAGTATATTGTAGATAACAATGATTATGATTACACCAAAGCTGGACCTCAGCTTTAGTTTTTTTAGCAGGGATACTTCATGTATCCCTGCTTTTTATAAAAATCAAATACTTATCCAACAATACTATATTTATCAAATCTGAAAAAATTACAAATCATTATATACAAAACTCCAATATGTTACGGTGTGCTTTTAATTAAATCTATTTTGGAGCCAAAATGAAATTACTCTCTGCTTTACTTTTAGTGATGACTTTTTCTGTTGGAGCAACAGAAGTATCTCTACTCACTTATAATCTTGGATTAGCTCACTCATTTGTAGCATTAGCTAAAGAGCGAGTTCCACATCTTAGTAAAGCACTGGCAACTAGTGAAAGTGATATTGTATGTTTGCAAGAGGTTTGGAAAAAAAGTGATAGGAAAAAAATTAGTAAAGCTTTAAAGAAAATATATCCATTTAGTTACACTAAAAAAAGATCGCAGCAGCGTGCTTCTCATGCGCCTGTTTGTAAGATCAAAGAGCTATTTGGGAAGGATAAGTTTTTAACCTGCATGCTAGATAACTGTATGGACGGTGATGCTGACCATCAAACAACTTGTTCTCGTATCACTTGTGGTCCATCTCTTGTTGCCTTGAGAGATAGTAACCAAGAGTGTGCTACGACACTTATGGCACAGGTCGGGAAAAGTACGATCATGTCTATGTATACTATCTTTGAGCCATTTGTTAGACCAGGGATGTTTGCTTACAGGGGAGATAATGGATTAATGCTATTTTCGAAATATCCTATGAGTAATAAGAAATTTTTTGATTGGAAAAAGCAGTCTACCTTAAATTACCGAGGAGCATTGACAGCAAATGTGGAAATTGATGGTAATAAACTATTTGTAGCGTGTTCTCACTTAACGGCTAATTTAGATCGTACGATTCCTTATACTGGTAACCATCATTCATGGGAGAGTGAGAACCTTTTACAGGTGGAAGATTTTATTTCTAAGGTGGAGAATATTAATACTCCTATTGCTTTAATGGGAGATTTTAACTGCTCTTTTGGAGATCCATCGCAGGGAGTAGAAAGTGATTTTGAAAATAATTGTTCTGTAATTGTTAATGCTGGTTTTAGTGATCCTACAAGTGAGCAACACCTAGAAGCAACGTTTAGCCTTAGTAATACCTTGGTTGATCCAAACGAGCGTGAAGTTGCTCTTGATCATATTTTTATTAAAAATGGTACCTACTCTGAGGCAGAAGTTATTTTAAAAGACGTAGTAGAAATTACCAAAAAGGATGAAGTGATCATGAGCAACATTTCTGATCACTATGGCCTTAGAGTGATTATGCAGCTTTAAGCTGGATTTCTTGCTAAACTGACATCAAAGTGTACAATTATAGTATATGACTCTGTCAGGGAGATAAAATGACTTTTGCCAGTCACTTTAGACGTGAAAAACAAGGATCTAAAACGCAAGTGGGAAGCCAACCAAATAGTTTTATTGAATATTTTATTGAAAGAGAGGAGAGTGGAGACTCTGCTTACCTCGCGGCTATTGAGACTCTTAGCTCTCTAAAAAATAGTGCTAGTGATATGAATGAGTTTCAAGAAATCTTACTTGAAGATATTATTTTTACCTCACTAAATGCAACGTATTATGAACACTTGTTTGTAAGTCTTAAAGATAACCCACAGTATTTACTTAAACTAATTGATCGCTTCTCAGAAGATGCCGAAACTAGAGATAATGAAATTGCTCTGCAAGGGCAGGATCATTTTAATTACATTTTAAATCGTGGAACTTGTGTGGGATGCAAAAGTTGTGCTCACCACGCAGATGTGGAAGATCTCGTTGGAAAGTGGGAAGAAGAAAATCTTGATTTTTTTATAACACTTTATATCGGAATGCAGACAATTCAGTATGGGTTGGATCAATTACTGTATGATCTTCTTCCTAGTGATGCTTCACTCGTTGAAAAAATTTCAATGGAATCTATTTTAGAATTTAGACAATTTGTTTATAAGTATAGTGAGCATAAATTAAATGAATAACAACCGTCTTAACAAGATGGTGTGAAAATTCCCTAGATTGAATACTAAATAAAGTGGTTATCTTTTAAACCGGGCAGCCTGATTATAGACCAGTTTATTTTAGATCTGTTCTGAAAATAACCAGTTGGCTCTATTATATA
>DAOWEO010000022.1 GCA_030638415.1 Bdellovibrionales bacterium
ATGGGAGTGATCATGATTTGAAAATCAGTGATACAGACTCTCTTATTGATAATCTTTTACAACCACGTCTATCAAAAGGGGAGCAGAGTACCAGAGAGTTTATCAAATATTCAAAAAAATATCCAAACCTGATAAGTGAGCTCCCTTGTATTGCATCTAGCTTTATATGCGAAAAGTCTTTTGCTGCTGCTTTGAGGCTACAGACAGTAGATTCTCACAAAGATCATCCTGGTAGGCACTTCAGATCACAAAAAGATGCTTGGACTACAGTGAGTGATCTTTTTACCCTTTTTAAGAGCATCCCGTATAAGCAAAAGTCACTTTTTGATCGAACAACCTTTTTAGTTGTCACTGAATTTAGCCGTACTCCCTATCTGAATGACAAAAATGGAAAGGATCATAATTTTCTTACTAATTCAGCACTACTCGCTGGTCATGGTGTGCAGGGCAATAGTGTTACTGGGGAAAGTGAAGTTATCTCTAGAAGTGAATCTCACACTGGTAAGTCTATTCATAGGGCTAAAGGAATTAGTATTACCCCTGAGCGAATTGCTAAAACTGTTTTAAAATTAGTTTCAAATGAAAAAGGCCCTCGTCAATTAAGAAATACGAAGGCCATTGAAAAAATTCTAGCTTAAATTATCGACAAGATTCATTAAATGGAAAGTAGCGCTCTACATCCATAAATGTTTGACCATGTATATATACTTCAACATAGACATCACATTCTGCATCAAGTTTTTTTACTGTCTCTATTAAAAAGTAATTATCAAATATAAGCTTTCCTACCTTGGCGTAGCTTACCACAAATTTTTTGTTATCATCATTTGCAAGATGACGGCTCATGTTTTTTAGACCTTGATTAATTTTTTTAATTGCTTTTTTTGTATCATGCTTATAGCGGTTATAGCACTTTGCTGTAAGTCCTGAAGTTCCTCTTTCTGCTTCATAGTCACGGCATAGATCAAGATGGTCTCGATTACTACGAAAATAGTTTTTAATAAGCTTATTTGAACTTTGCACAAGTGTATTTGTTTTTGCAATTGTAATAAGCTTGTTAGTAAAATCTTGTCCAAAAATAATGATTCCATCAAATGCAGCATATCCAATTCTAGCTTTTTTGTTTCCATCAAAGCGAAAGTTAAGATTCTTAATTAGCCCCATCTCTTTTTTAAATTTATTCATCGTTTTAAGAAGTCTATTTCCTTTCTCTTGGTCAGTTTCATAATTCCATGAATATGTTCCAATATAGTAAGAGTCGACCGCATCATTGTCTTTATCGAACTTGGTTCCTGCTGTTGCGTAAAATGTTCGTTCCATACTTCTGTGCTTATGAATGAATCTTTTATACTTACCTTTAAAAATAATGCCGTAGTCTTCTACCCATCTGCTTCCATCCTTTTGAAATGTAACATCAGATTGTTGGTAGATTTTGCCTCTCATGAAATCTAGAGTAAGGAGCATAGGTACTCCAAAACCAAAACCTCGAGAACGCATCTCTTTTAAACCACCGATTTTTACAGTATAGGTTACACCACTGTTTTCAACTGCTGAAAGTTGTTGAGCAGGCACAATATTACCCATAACCATCTGCTCATAAGCAGTTATGACTTCTGGAGTCGCTTGGTCGAAATTAAATTTATAAGAAAAGCCTTCTTCAACTTGTTTAAGTCTAATATTATAGACTTCTGTAACGTTTTTCATTCCAGAATAAACTGTTGCTTTTGTAATGTTTTTATTCTGGATAGTCACAACTGCGGTGTGCTCACCTGTTTTGACAATTTTGGTCTTCCACCCACCTAGTATAATGTGGCTATAGCCTGCTGAAATATGTAAAGGCGCACCGAATTCAAAGATATAATTTATTCCACCTGTACTCTCGACGATTATTTTCTCACCCTTAGTATAGGACCTTAGCTCTTTTGCTTTATAAGGAATTTTAGGGAGAGAGATTTTTTTTGCTTTTTTAAGAGTATTGGCAAAGCGGACATATTTTACTTTTGAATATTTAACAGGAATAAGCCCAACTGTTGCAGAGAGAATTTCTCTGATAACTGAGCTAGGATATTGGTACCATCCTGAAACTCCTACCCCAAGACCAATATTGTAACTTATCTGCTTAATAACTTTATATTTACCTGCTTTTTTTTCAGTTTTTACAGTGATTGTGCCTGACTTCGTTCCATTGTCAGGGTGTGGTTTCTGGTTTGTAATATTTCTAGAAAGATCGTAGTTCTTTAAAAATATAAATTGCGATTTATAAACCAACCTCTCTTGAGCATTACCACTGTAATCATCATTATAGTGGTCATAATCACCAATTGGTGTTGCATCATAGGCAATGCTGTTAAATGATAGAAGAAGAGAGATAGCAGTTACAAATAGTGGTTTCAAAGTTCCACCTCCATACAAATTGATTCAAAGATGGAGGGAACTTAACGCAATTATAAAAGTCTGTATAATAGGAATATGAATAGTGAAAAGATTACCTAGTTATGGGGCTATTTTTGACTACACCAGTCATTACTAAATTTAGGATACTCAACATTTTTAAAGAAATTCTTCTTTAGGTGCTCATATACTTTCGGACACTTCTTCTTTAATTTTTTTGGTTTATCTATATAGTGCGCAAAACTTTCTGCAAAATGTTCTTTAGGGTTTTTTTCTGCATAACGAGTTATAAAACAGCCCGCTTTATGAGTATATTTCTTTGTTAATGTTGGATTACCATGTTTATCATTACCTTTTTCCTTCGTGATTTTCCATTTTCCTATTTTAGAAAAACCACTACTTTCTCTTCTCACTTTACCATTTTTCTTGATTCCTGCAGAATCTACTTGATGTGCTAATTCATGAATAATTCGCCTAACACTGCCTTCTTTTAACTTAAAATTACGATGTGTAATATAAATAGGTGTGTTTGCCCTTTTGGATCTCCTTGTGGTCGTATATGTCCATGCTATAGCGTCTTTGGTCGATGACAACTGCTCTCCTTTTGGGACTTTTCTAAATTCTCCTAAGTAGTATAGTTGGTGAAAATGTTCAGGAATTAGAATTAAAGCTCGATGTAGATCTCGCATCTCTGAATCTATCCACTGTACTTTTGTTTTTGCCATTTTTGTTTTGTAACTAACAGTATAACCAAACTGCTTTTTAATTATCATGGCACGTTGTCCAACTTCCTTATTCCCATAAATTTTTGTCAGCACACAAGTAATATCTTTTTTACATACTGTTTTATAATACTTTTTTACTTGGCCAGAACCAACAAGTCTATTTAGGGTTTTTAATTCTGTTTTTGAGTTTTTAAATAGTTTCGTGTAAGCAGCTTGAGCATCACTTTGATAATGCCTATCTTTACATTTTGAAAGGAGTGATTTGTTATTAAATCCTGCTAGAAATGATGCAGTAGATGGGCTCTCTTCTACTTTTTCGTGTGAGCAAGATACAAAGTCACGAGCAATTGTACTATGAATAAAACACGCTAAGGTTATAATAAAAACTCTAATCATTGCTAACCTGCGTTGTTGTAAAAAGCTTATCAATATCTTTTAAGTGGTCTTCAAAGTTTTTAAATGCACGAGTATCCTTCCATGGGGTAGTCCATGAAATTTGCTCAATATTACCTTGTGGTGATACCTCAATATAAATTCCCTTAGCCGGAATCCCTAAGAAAATCCAATCTGGAGCTCTGTCATTAATTTTTTCTCTACCCATAAGGACAAATTTATTTTGAGTGGTAAAGTAAGTATTAATATTTACTTTTTTATTAAAGACTAAATTTATTGTTTTCTCATTGGTATTTTTTATAATATTGATAGTGGAGTTGTGGTCAATTTTCCAGTGACTATTTTTTAATACTTTATATTTTGAGTTGAAATATTTCTCTGCTTGAGCAAAGGGAAAGGTAGGTAATATAGCTAGCTCAGTAGAGATTGCGAGAGTATTATAGATAAATATAATTGCTATCAAGGTCATTTTTTTCAAAATAAAATCTCCATTTATATGATCCAATATCTTTTCGGCTTTGAGGAATATTCCTTTAATTGTAAGTGTCTGATATTAGATAAATTTCATACTGTAACGGATAATTATTTCACTCTTACAGATTATTTACCTAGAAGATTTAAATAAGTGGTATCAAAAGCATCTTATGAAATGACCAATAAAGTGAAGATTAATTATATTATTATGGAGAAATAATGAATAATGAATTACGGTTGAGTTTGAAAAGTATAGCTATTTTAGCTATTGTCCTAAACCCACTTTTTGCTTCTGATAGCTTTAAAGTAGAACGTAAAAACCTAGAACAAGCGTTTAACCTATCTAGTTTACCCGTGAGCGATATTGATGCTGCTCTTGACTATACTAAAGGTGCTGCAAAGTTTAGATTCAGTGCTAATAATGCTCCATGGGGAGGTTATTATTTCCCAATGAATCAGGGGGGAATCTCTCAACGTTGGCAAATAAGAGGTATCTCTGAGAGCGGAAGGGCACGTTATTTTTATCCTTATAACTATATAAAAGTAAAAGTTCCACAGAGTGATGAAGAGAGAGAGGCAGGAGATGTTGCACGCTACAAATATGAAAAGATATCTGTAGAGCAGGCTAAAGAGCGAATAGAAAATCTGTCCCAAGAAGATATAGATAATCTATCGCCCATTGAGAAATTTGATCTTTTTAAAGGAGACTATAATTTTAAAGGGACTATGCATGAGAAATTAAAAAATGGTGAGTACCGTGATGGTTTTCTTCCTATGAAATATTGGAATGGGTTCTGTAATGGAGCACGTGCTGCTGGTGCTTTAGCTCCTGAGCCTGTTAAACCTGTAACTGTGGTAAATGCTGAAGGTCTTAAAATTACTTTTGAGCCAGCTGATATGAAAGCACTTATATCTGCATCATATTTTTATCCTGAATATACAAGCTACTTAGGACAAAAGACTGATTTTGGAAGGCGGCTTAATAAGCATGCTCCGAATGCAGCTGCACTTGATATTGCACTTCGTACCTATATGGCCAAACATAAAAAAGCTTTTTTTATGGATAAGGATCCAACACATCACCTTTCGAATGTAACAATTATTGGTTATGACCGTGAAATTGTTAAAGAGCGTAAAATTAAAAAGAAAGAGTATAAAGCTTACAAGCTTCCTAAAAATGCTGTAAAAGCCGTTAAAATTGTAAATAAGATTGAGTACTTAGCGGAAGTCAAAGTTAAAGAGACTAATGGTGAGACTCGTCACGCTGTAGCTTCAGGGGAACATTCACACTTTATCACTGCGAAATATACATTGTTTGTTGATAAAAATAATAAAATTATCGATGGACGTATAACAAGACGTTATTCTGGAGTGCCATTTCTATTAGGTAAAGGTGTGGACATGATTTGGTTCGCAGCTGGAGAAGGAGACTACCACGAGTGGATAGACTTTTCAAAAGAACCAGATGCGAATGGACTTTACCCTCATGCTGGTAATAAACACTTAGATTATAAATCAGTTATGCAGTTAATAAACCAATCAAAAATTCAGTAAAGAGGTTGCAGTGAAAAGTATTACAAAAATTATTATAATTATTTTTATGAGTCTATCTTTAGGGGCATCGGCAACACTCCAAGAAGTTGTCTCACCAAAAATGGCAAAAGATCTTCTAAATATGGAGATACCTAAACAGTGTTTCAAACGAAAAAATATATGGACTGATACTCAGTGCTTTTGGCGTGCTCAGGTATGGAGTTATGCCATGGAGCAAAATTATAATGTAAAGGCTGAGAAAGCTTTTATGTTTTATTCTAAAAAATATAGAAATAAAGAACACTGCGGTGGTGGATCTAAATTTCACGTTACACCCGTTGTGAAGGTCATGGGTGACAATGGTGTGGTTGATTACAGAACACTTGATGGAATTACTCACAGTGTTTTAAACCTACATACATGGTCAAGAATTTGGATAAAGGATCGTAATGATTGCCATATTCCAGGCAGCTACCAATGTCCAATAATTAAGTGGGAAGATTACAAGGGTTATCAAGATACTGAAATCCAAAACAGTGAGTGGTGTTATATTGTTGTGGTACCGCGCTATATGTATTATGAGCGTGACCTTGAAACAAAGAGGGGGCAAGCAGGCTGGGAAGTTTCAAATTTAAAGCAAGCATTTGGTAAAATTAAAAGTAAATGCCTTAAGAAAGGCAGCTATGCACAGTATAAAGAACTTAAAGATTTGGTAAATGGACTGTAGATTATGAAAAAAATACTACTAGCTTTTACATTTTTATTTTGTTCACAATCTTGGTCAAATGAGTTTGAATTACTGACTTCTATTTCATTGGAAAGAGCACAAGAGGTGTTTAAAACGCAACTTCCTTCTAGTTGTTTTTTAAGTCGTACTGGAGCAATTATGCGTCTTGGAAAAGTTCGTCCTGCTCCTCAATGTTTTGAGCGGGCGCAGGTGTGGAGTTACGCTCTTGAGAAGCAGTTAAAGGTTGACTCCTTTAAGTATTTTCTATTCTTTTCTAAAGCATACCGTAATAAATGTCATTATAAATGGAAATTCCATGTTGCTCCTGCTGTAGTAGTAAGGGCAGGAGAATCAACTGTTCCGATGGTTATGGACAGAGTATTTAGTAAGAGTGGGCCACAGCGATTGTATAAGTGGACGAAGAAATTTATTCGGCCTAATAATAGGGAAGATGGTTGTGTTATTTCTGATACTGCCCACCGGTGTGAAGTCATAAACTATTCCGATTTTATGGGTTATGATCACTCTGAATACCACCAATTTGCGGATGGTACTTCTAAAATGTGTTTTATTGTACAAGCCCCAAGCTATGCTTTTTATACTAGAGAGCTTGAGCCAGCTAACCAGCATGAGATACAAAATACCAGTTCTCGCCAGACTAGGCATGCTGCGCGTTCTTTTAATCTGCTTAAAAGAAAATGTCAAAAGCGCTTTCAAGGTCAAGCCTGGTATGAAAGATTAAATATTAAATAGTAGTTACAGTATCTTATAGAGATGAAAAAAACTGACCCAAGCGTCAGGTTTTTTTTGTTATTATCTTACAATGAATTCTGACAGATAAACTCAACAAATATTTAAAAACTCCGATTATAAGTTAAACACTTTCGGAGAAATAATATGAATACGTTTCAGAAAATCAAACTAATTCCAATTTTATTTACTACACTCTTGATACTTACTGCCTGTCAGCCTGAAAGTATAAGCAGTGTTTTGTTAAATGGTGTTGAACAAAAACAACTCCTCTATGTTGGAGAAAATAATACGATAGGTGGAACTTCTTCAGAAAATATTAGTCAAATTGATGTTTATATTGGTGATGAGTTAGTAGAACAAATCATTTCTGTAGAGGGAGAATTTGAGCTGAATATCACCTTTGATGAAGTTGGTCTAGCTGAAGTGAAGCTGATTGCATTTGCTTTTAGTGATCAAGATGACGTGGCGCAAGAGGTGGCTCAATCTAATTATCTGTTTGATATTGCAAGTCGTGAAGTTGACTATGGTGATGAAGAACAACCTCCTCAAGCTCATAGTGACTTAGATTTTTCAGTGAGCTTAGTTATGCACAATTTTGATAGTGTCTCTAAACAAAAAGGACTAGTATCAAAAGAGATGATTGAAGCTATTTTTAATAGTGAAGAGTTCCGTCAAAAAGTACTTCTTTTTCGTTATGATGGAGTAGAACAATTTGCTGATAATAAAGGTATGAGTAATCAGGAGATCTATGATCGACTGATGACAGGAGCAGAAGTATTAAATGGTGTTGTAGATGTACAGATGGATATAGATATAACGCTTTATCGCTCATCTTGGTTTGGGCGAAATACTATTGGATATACTACTGCCGATTCACCAAAGA
Organism: Bdellovibrionales bacterium; assembly: GCA_030638415.1. Classification (GTDB taxonomy): domain Bacteria; phylum Bdellovibrionota; class Bacteriovoracia; order Bacteriovoracales; family Bacteriovoracaceae; genus DAOWEO01. Next base: position 7,880 of record DAOWEO010000022.1, read on the forward strand.
TTTATTCGAATACTCGTTTTTTCTATGATTTTACACCTGCAGATATTGCTGGAAACTGGACTCATGAGTGGGTACATAAGATGGGGTTTGGACATGATCGTAGATCTACTGCTAAACGTCCGTACTCGGTTCCATACGCTATCGGATATATTGTTAGAGATATGGCCCGTATTTTAATGAATTAAAATAGAAAGAAATAGAGGTCAATTCCAAAGCTGGGGTAACGATAAAAATCCTCTCCCCAAAGCTGACCATCACCACTTTTCATAGCATCATAAAAACTTGTACCAAGGTAGTAACCAACCGAATTGCTAAAATTCCCACCGACTCCAAAAGAGATACTAACAGTATCTTTGTCAGGTCGGTAGAATCCATAGTAATGGTTAAAAGATTGTCCACTATAAATATAACAGTTTTTAGTTAGGTTAAAGTATTGAGAAAAGCTAACACCTACTGCACTTTTAACTGTGTCGATGTTATCTCCAGTAGTAAGGTTTTTTGAGCCATGGATATAGTTATTAGAAAAGTATGGCTTAACAGAGAAAGACATATTTTTTAGAAATTTAGAAAATAGGAGTGTGAGTTGGTCATATCCATTTTTATTGGAGTAGATATGAGCATTTGTATATGTAAAAAAGGTATGCTGCAAATTTACTGAGAGCGAGATACCTAAACTATTTTGTGGAAGCAAGTTTTTTAGGCCATATTTAAAACTCAGTTCTGTAAAATTTGTATCGCCATCATCACCAAAGCTCGCCGCTTCTCCGAAGTTTTTATAGGTTGATATTTTTCCTTGCATGTCAATATATGAATTTTTAGTTATGGCATAACCTACAAAAAAAGTGTTATCAAGGCTATAGGTTGAAATCTGTTTTGTTTCCCAATGTCTTAATGTAGTAGTTGATAAGGAGATGCTAATGTCTAATTTTGACAGAGATGATAACTTCGGCTCTTTATTACCTTCTCTGTTTTCAACTGAAAGAGCTTCAAAGTCTTGAGCCCATATATGAGTTGAAAAAAGTAAAAATAGAGTAAGGTAAACTATCTTCATACTATTTCCTAATAAACTGTTTTTGATCTAAAAAGTTTTTATAATTTTTTAATAAAATCATACGTTGTTGAGCTTCTAAATCATGAGGCAGAGAGTTTTCTAGTTCTTTTTTTATACTAACAAATTCAAGCTGCATCAGGTTATATAACGAGGCATATAACTCATTATACTGCTCTGGAATTTGACCTTGGAGTACTGCTCTTAAATTACTATTCTTAAGAGAGAAAACTGTCTGGTGTGCCCATATAAAATTTCGTATACTCCATACATAAGTTTGAAGAGCAAAATTTGATGATTCTTGTACTTTGTTTTGTTGTAAAAAAAGAATTTCCCAGTGTCTGGTCATATATGATCTAAGCTCATCCGTACTAAATGAGTCTTTTTGTCTTAGGACAAAAGATTCGTCTTTTAATAGGCTTAAATCATTATAGACCTGAGTATTAGACTTTTTTGTAATAGCTATAAGTTTTTTGGGAACGACAAAATATTTGTCTGCTTTTTGAAGCCTCTTCGTCATTTTATTAAGAAGCGAAAAAGTACGACGATAATAAAAACTTTTTTTAGTCTGTTCATTATCTTTATCAAAGACAACATAGGTATAGTCCAAAATAAAGCGGTATAGTTTATCCCACAAATACTGTTGGAACTGATTGGTTGTTTTGATCTCATTTTTGTAAAATGGAGATGGTGATTTTTTTAAAATTTTAGCAAGGTTTTTTTGGTATTGTGTTAATTCAAACCATACACTTTCAACAATTAGTGGGAAATTTAGTTGTGTCTCCATCTGCTCTATTCTTCCCATGCGTGCTGCAAAAACCATATTTTGTTCAAGGTTGATCTGCATTTGTTTGAAATCATCCATACGAACTGAAAATGAGCGAGAGTCCAATGCTGCAGATTTGCTAGAGAGTGGGAAAATCGTACTTTGCTGAGTCTGTATTTTAACTGGAATTAGAGCCTTAGGTTTAGTGGAAGGTATCATTTTCTGTGGTGATAAATTTACTGCTGTATCTAGATATGCCTTACGAACTTTTCCTACTGCCCACATAGCGTGTGGATTCATTGGTTGAGTGATGAAGTAAAAAGTAAATGGACCATATATTGCAAGAGCTACCGAGTAGCCTAGGTTGTCTCTGACATTGGTAAAAAACCAGATGAGTACCCCTAGGGTATATTTAAAGCATATTCCTTTTAAACTTGACCAGGGTTGAATTATAAGGCGCTTGAGGTATTGTCTTACATCAATAAAAAAGAGAATAATAAATGGAATTATTATATTTATTCCCAGTCCTCGCAACTTGCTCATAAATAAGCTGTTTCTTTTTTGCTTGTACTCTTTGATTATTTTTTGTCGCTCTCGCCATTTTAGTGAGCTCGATTGTTCAAAGTTTACTGTTTTATCTATTTCATCTTGTAAAATTGAATCATTAGATATGGTTGGATTGCGCAGAAGTCCAATCCTATGGAGTCTGTTAGCAATTTGCTCAAGAGTTCTAACACTATTATATGCCACAACTCCATCTTTAATTTGTTGATAGTTAAAGTGTAAAATTGAGAGTAGATGTGACATCATTGATGAATCATAATCTAGAGTGAAAAAATCAAAGTTTTGAATTGTCTCATTACTGTTGAGCTTACTTTCTAAAAAATTACCTTCTTCGCTGTAGTAGTCAAAGCGGGTACTTTGCAAAATACCTTGCTGATAATGGCTACGCTTTAACAAAAAACCGGCATTGAGTAGTTTAGCAAAAAATATATATCCTACTATTTGGCTGTTTTTATAACATGATATGCCTGACATACTATTGTAAAAGCTTGCCCACTCGATATTGCCTTGATCTTTTTTTACATTTCTTTTCAGTGAAAATGTCTCAATAAAAAATTCATCTAACGTAGGATGAATTTTTGTTAAGAGTTCATCTAATTCTAAGTGGGCCATACTCTACTGCTGTTGAGTTTGATTATAAGTTGCACCTAAAGATATGGGTAGAAGAGCCGGTTTGATCGTTAAAAGATCTTTTACATCTTCGGTCCTTGCAAATCTAACTCCGTATAGCTGGTGTGAAGCGATTAGTCTAAGTGCTTCGAGATCAGGCTTAGGGCTATAAATTGCATTTAAAATATCTTTTTTATAAATTTTGAGTTGTAACTTATTTGCTGTCGGTAGGACTGATTTTATCTCATCATATCCAACCTCTAGCCCTAGATCTTTAGCAAAACGGATGTTTTTACCATTTTCTAGAGCAGGAATAACTTCTCGTAGCGCTTTCGTCTGTGATTGAGGAAATTGGTCAACAGCATAAGATAGATATGACCCATACTTTTGCAACCTGCTATTCCACTTTTCATTTCCTTTACTCAGTTCTTTTACAAAATTATGTACAAAATCATTGTTTAAGAAATCCTTGTACAACCATTCGTATCCATAAAATGGTTGTCTACTTGTAATTTCTTGGCGCATAGAACTTTCTGTTGCTTTTGAGGAGAGTCCTAAAAAATTACCGTAGTAATTTAAAAAGTTTGCAAAATCAATGGGGCTATTTTGAATTGATCGTACTTCAGATTTAATTAAGCTTCTGATCTGTTGATAGTGAGTCAGCTCATGTCCTGCAGTATAAACTTGAGAAAAAGGATCAAGATCTGAGTTGATCCACAAGAAAATATCAGAGTCGGAAAGCAGACCATGGCGATCACGTTTTTTGGCATAACACTCACCCGATAGTTCAATCGCATTAACTGATCGCTTTTTTAAATAGTCTTTTGAGACAATTGCAATCCGTTCTGGAGTTAGCTTATCTCTAAAAACCTGAGTTAGAAGAATTCCTTTTTGTTTTGCGAAATTTTCAATATTATATTTTGCATATGGTGCGATATCTAATATTTTATAGATGCGCTCAAAGTCACCCTGATTACCATTTATCATATCTTGAAAATCTTTTAAAAATGGAAATTTTTTAAAGTGCGATACACGTTTTGTAGCTAAATACTTATTTATAGTAATATCACTTTTTCCTTCTACTGCCGCTTGGTGTTTGCCCCATGCAGCTCTAGCCTCTTGCAGCTCAGTACTGATATAGTCAGTATCAGTCAGTAGTGTTCCACTTAAAAGTTCTTTATGGGTGGAGATTAACGGGGGAAGTGATCCTCTGTCTTCTCCAATAAACAGTGTACTAAAACATAGCGTGCTGTGAGATTTTTCTGACTCAAATAGTGAGATAATCTGTTTGTCGACATTGGATTTTTCTAGTCTTTCTTTGGAGACAGCTAGGAACTTATTAATAATTATTTTAAGCCTATTTTTTGTAACTGTACTCAGTGGTTTAATATTGAGATCTTTTCTTATTGCAGATTTAAGGCTTCTGATCACTTTGCATAGATTTTTATTTTCAGTATAATCTTTAGTAATATTATTTAGAACCTTTACGTCTTCTTTAAGAAAGCTTTCTTTATATAAAGAGTCAACTTTGTTATGAGAAAAAATATGTAGCTCATCAATTTTACTAAGCAGTTTTTTAGCCTGAGTAATATTTTTAACACTATTAAGCTGTTCTACTAAATCTAGTTTGGCAATGCGTAGATCATGAAGATATTCGGTACGTTTTGTAATTGGTATCTTTGTATTGATGATTTGCTCAAATTCAAAAATAATTTCCATAACGACAGGATTTAAAAAAGAGATAACTTCTCGGCACTGCTCTTTAAGACCACTGATCAAATTCCCTAGTGTAAATACATTTTGCGTTTCAAGGTTTAAATGTCCTAAGATTTTGAATGCAATACGACTAACTTGTAGAAGCTCTGCTGCAACAAATGATGGCAGCTCTGTTTGGAAAGGTTTTATCTGTTGTGGCTTAACCATCTGATTTACAGGGACAGAGTTTTTATCGTTCATATCGTCTACTACGATAAATGGTGCATAGCCACCACCTTTTGAAGTGTTAACAATACTGCTGAGTGAACCTTTTTCTTGAGGTGCATAGCGAACAAGTGCATTGTGTGTGAGTTTTGGAAGAGTATTATTGCCTCCGTAAAAAACCCACATCCTGATATCCGCCGCCAAGTTGGCAAGGTGAAATTCTTTTTTAGAGTTTATTTTAGCGACAGGGATTCTCCCAATGCGTACAAGCTCTTGATATGCAAACTCTTTTGGCTTTTTCTGTGCCATTTTTAGTACCGCTTTTTTCTTATCACAACTTAGAGTTTTTAAGATGTATACACCTTCACCACCAGCAAGTGCAGGTGCTTTAACAACCCAATTGTCAGGATCGCTTTTAATAGTTTTAACACTATTCATTTCTGGAGGCAGTGTAGTTGGTGGTTTTATTTGGGTTACATCACTAGAGAGTCCAGCGGCTTTTAGTTCTTTACTGTAAAAAAGTGGGGCGTAGTGAGTTAGGATTGTTAAAATAATTTTATTATCTAAAATTCTATTTAGCCCACCCATATATATTTTTTTACTCAATATAGATTCTAACAGATTTGGAATTTGATAATTTGACTCAAGAGGAACCGGTTTGCCATGTGCATCACAAACTGGCAAAGCTTTTCCGGAATCATTTGTAAGGAATGGATCATGAACGTAAAGCTTCTTTCCTGATTCTGGATCTCGTAAGAAAATTCCTTTTTTAGGATTAAAAAGAGCAGCATCGGAGTTAATTCGTGAATAGATTGCATTAACAATTGGATCGGAACCTGTGATAGTTCTAAGGCGAATAAAACCACGGTAATCAGAATATAGTTGTACAGAATCAGCGTAGACTAGTCCGCTATAAGCTGCCAATTGATGGATTTCGGGAGCTGCTCCATTACTTCCTCCTGGAGGTAGAACGATCTGGATACCATTCGTATTCCCAGTCCAGTCTTCTCCAAGAGACTTGTAAGTTTCTCCTAGCACCTTAAAGTGATCATTTGGCATGACATTGCCAAAACTGTTTAGTATTTGAGGATTTACTTCTCTAATACCTTCAAGAATACTCATATTATTAGAAGCCCCAGATGGAGACCCTGCATTAAGTTCTAAAATTTTGAAAGGTAACTCAGGTAAGTGGTCAAACTTTTTTGATTTAATTAACTGTATGTATTTTTTTGAGTTAGCTAAATATTGGTCTGCTAAAACCAGATCTAGGCCAACGTTATCTAGAAATGGATAACTTTTCATGTTGGGATGATGAAGTTGCTTGAAATATTGAGGAGACTTTCTAATAGCATCAATAAATGTCTCTTTCATATCACTTGGCAGAGACTGAACAAATTCACTTTGTTCAATACTTTCATGTCCATAAATACTTTGTAGTACTTTTCTCAAAGAGAACATAAGTACTTTTGAAGCCTCTTCTACTTGGCTGAACATTGATTTTGGAATAGAGACAACACTTGTCGTACAGGGAACTGTAAACTTTTTATATCCATTTTTTGTTTTTTTAGAAAAGCTTAGATCCTTACGCTTTAAAAATTTAGTAAGATTTTTAGAGTCGCTAAAATGTTCTTTAACCTGTTTTTTCATTAACTGCTTTGCAAAAGACTTTGTATGTTGGTGACCAATATTTTTTAAATAAGCTTGGTCTTTGAAAATGTAATTTACCACATTTACTTGATGTGGTCCTATAAACCCTCTACGAGGATTGTAAGAAGATGACTCTAGGTTTTTCATTTATGACCTTTTGTTGTTTGAAATGAGATTGCTTAATATAGCATCATTAGAAAATTACAAGGTTAAAAATAGCATAGTAGGTAATTATTATACAAGTTTAAATTTATAGATATAAGTCTACCAAGGTTGTTCAGTATTGAACCAGCAAGCTGGTCTCATGCCTACTCCAGTGGAACAATAGCCGATATTGTGATCAAAGCTATCAGGAAGGATCGCTATGTCATTGTTACATAGACTACCTGCGATGATCGTATCAAGACGACATTGCAGACTAGGATATGTGTCAGTGTTTGTATACTCAACCTGAAGTGGATCAGGAGAGTTAATACTGGGTACTGTCTTATCCATAAATGGGGCGAGTATTTCAGTGAACGTCTTTCCTGCTGTAATTGTCCTCTCACATATTCGCTGATTTTCAGGTTGCGGATAGGTGTTAGCACATAACTTCTTAACGTCATCTGTAACAGGATCAGTTGACCAGTATCTTGCTGCATCTGAATCAAGAACTTTTTTCATACAGCGTGCTGCTGCAAAATAATCAGCCTGGCCCTCTGCAGATGCCCACTCACTGAGACTGTCTTTAGGTATTCCTCCAATATGATGGCCAATTTCATGGCACAAAACGAGGGCAAAAGTATCTGAGCTCATTAGAGACTCACGTCCTAAGGCACCATGTAGATCAACTTGCCATACGTATTGACGTGGTCTAGAGGCGAAAGCATTAGTAATATCACTTTCCCAGTTACCATCAATCAGTAACATCGCATTTTGATTATTAAATTCATGAAGATATATGTTTTCTACTACTGAAATGACCTCATCAAAATTTGAGTGTGATATACTTTTCTGCTTAGCTGATAGTGAAAATGATAGTGTTAACAGGGCCATCACGAGATACTTCATAGTTTTAAAACCTTCTAAACATTTTTTAATATTTTGACTTAACTATCAAGATTTATAAGGAATGAATATAGTATTTTGGAACTGTGTAATAAGTGCACTATTTAAGCCTCACTTTTTTCCTAGTTAAGAAATCTATAGCGTGAAATGCTAAACTATCCTTTATAGGGAGTTGTGCGTGAATATTGATACTCAAAATAGTACAAAAAAAAATGATATAGTTAAGTCACAGATAAAGCGCGTACAGCTTGAGGTTTCCAGTCAAAAAACGAATAATGCAGTGACTGATAAAGTTGTACTTTCAAAAGAGGGGCAGCTACGTGCAAAAGAGGTTGAGACTAAAAATAATAATAAAAAAGAGAGCTCAATTAAATCTCAATCGTTAAGTAAAAAAATCTCAGGATCACGTTTTGTAAATAAGCCGGCGATATTTTTTATCGGTGGTTTTAATTTCTTTTCTGCGTCTACCAACGATGGAATGAAAGATATGGCCGAGCATGTGCGCGGTGCTCGTTTTTACAACTGGGATCAGAAAAGTGATATGGTAAAAGAGATTGCTAAAAGACCGGCACATCAACCTGTTATTTTAGTAGGTCATAGTTTAGGTGGAGATACTGCAGTGGAGATTGCTCAAGAGTTAAACTCTCTAGAGCACAATTTCAAAAAGGTTAACCTATTGGTGACTCTTGACTCATTTGGCCTGAAAAATGATATTATTCCACAAAATGTAGAAAAAAATATGAACTTTATTGGCCATGAAAGTATGTTTCTAAATGATGGCCCTAATATCGCTAGAGATGCATCACAGACAGTTGTTCTTAATGAGTTACGTAATGAAGAGCACACAGAACTTGATGATTCAGAGCAGATTCAATATAAGATTTTAAATGAAGTTGTTAAGTTTTTACCAGTAAAGAAAAACTTAATGAACCAAAAAATCTAATTGGTTCATTAAGTAGCGCATAGTATTCTTATGCTTGTTCTCTAAGCTCTCTCTCAAACAAGCACTCATTCAATACACCATGTTGTCTATTTTGCCATTGGTAATGGTTAGAATCTAATAGTTGAAAGTGTTGTGAAGTTCCGCCACACTCATCTTGATAACAAGAGAATGAGTAAGGTCCTTGTCCTGCGCAGTCTCCATTATACATAACTCTGAACTCCACTAGTCTGTCACCTTCATAAATTGCTTTAACTCTTTGCGGGCAAATTGAATCATTGTTTCCTTCAATGCAGATAAAATTACCACTTTGGAAAAGAACCTCTTGTGATTGAGTAAGTATGAAAGGTTGTAGTAATAAAAAGAATAAAATATTTTTCTTCACGTTAAATCCTTGAAAGAGCATATTTAATCATACTATTACTTTCAGGTTTTTGGCCATTGCCAGCATAAGATTAGCTAGCATTGGATAAATTTATAAATGTTGGTGTGATAGTTAAAGCTCTTGAGCTGAAATTTAATCACAGAATGTCATCATATCTAGGGGCTCTGTCATTATACCTACCACCTCTCATAGTACACACACCTTCTGAGGCAAGAGTCAGAGACACATTATAAGCATCCTTAGCAGAGTTAAGATACTGTGACCTTCTGTTTTGATTGACTGTAACGTAAAATTCCCCATCATTATCCATAGTAATTTTACATCGATACGATGGAGTTTGTTGGAAGCAGATACCATTATTTACAAGCTTATTTTTAATTCTTGCAATTGAGCTCAGGCTCGTTGAATATTTACTGTATCTTGAGCCATTAATAGTTACACTGTAATCGCCATCATCGTGCATTGTGATCTTACATGAATTTTGAGGATATGGAGGATTACACATTCGATATGAGCTGAGCTCATACATGTCATCAAGAGCTCTATCCAAACTGTCTGTGTAATTACTAATTCGTGATGAGTTATTGGTGATATAATACTCATTATCATCGTCCATCTTTAAGTTACAGGTATGAGCCATTAAGCTTCCTGCTGTTAATAAAACTAAAGTTGCAATAAAAATCTTCATATAAATTCTCCTTATTTAAAAATACTGGTTGTTTGTAACCGTTGTTTTTCAATACTTGCTAAATGGACCATACTATAAAATGCGCGTCGAGTCATTAGTGTGATTTAAATTTGATACTTTTTACATGGTCATATTTTTATATCCATATCATTTCTAACAAGATCTTTTATGTTATGAAATGTCCTCAAAGCTAGAGAATCTTGTGTTCCTTAGTGAATCTTTTACACGTAGCGTTGATAAAAATTCTATCTAGCATATAATAGCAACCGATAACCTTTTTTTAAGGAGTTAGCGGTGAAATTACGCAGAAGAACATTTCTATTTATATTTTCACTTTTTTTAAATACAAATAATGCTGCGGCAAGACCTGTGGCTAAGTCCATATATGGGAATGATGATCGCTATGAAGTGGATCAGTACCCAGATAAGAGTATTGCACAGCTTTCACAGGCAACAGCTGGACAAGTTCCGACATCTGCTCTAATTAGTGACGGCAAGGGTGGGGTTAATTTTGATCTAAGAAGTATTGGATCTAAAATGCAACTTTGTCCGGAAGAGCGCTTTGTTGAGGAGAGTAATATTGCTAGGTGCAGTGGCTTTTTAGTGGCTCCTGACGTATTAGTAACTGCAGGGCACTGTATTAGCTCACTAGAAGACTGTGCTGATAATAGCTGGGTTTTTGGTTATGACCAAAATAGTAAAAAATTAAGTGAGCAGCAAGTATATCGTTGTAAGGCCGTAATTAAGCAAAATAAAGTATCAAATGCTGTTTTTACATCAGATTATGCAGTTATTAGACTAGATCGCGCTGTTACGGGAGTAAAACCGCTAGAGATTCGAACTCAGGGGCGTATTAAAAAAGGTCAAAGTGTTGTGGTAATTGGTCATCCTTCCGGATTACCGACAAAAATTACAGATGGTAATGTCGCAAACTGGAATATTTTAGAAAAAATCACATTCCCTTTTGCTTTTATCAGAAGAGCTAACTATTTTACAGCAAATGTTGATACATTTGGAGGTAACTCAGGTTCTGCAGTGATTAATAGTCAAACACATGAAGTTGAGGGGATTTTAATCTCTGGGTCAGTGGATTATGAGGTTGACCAGTATAGAGGATGCCGTTATTCAGCTAGATATTCTAACAATGACAACTTTGTATTTGAAAAAATACTTAAAATTAGGGTTGTTAAAAAGTTGATTAAAACGCTTCTTTAATAAAGTTCCTACTTGTAACTTATACCTGATCTGCTTTATAATCTAATAGTGAAAATTATAAAGTGGTTTTTTCTTTTTTCAATTTCAACTCTTTTTCTAGCATGTGGTGCCAGTACTGATGAGCAGCGTGCTGATGCAATCTTAAATGCAATGTATTATATAGAGTCTGGCGATTGTGAGCAGGCCATTACTCTTTTAGAAGAGGTTGGTCGTGATATGGAGAACTTTTTCTATGTTGAGGCTCTTGCTTCTTCTTATGCGTGTAAGGCTGGATATTCTACAGCTGGACTGTTTGATGATATTACAGCACACTTTGGAAGTCCTTCATTACTAGGGGGCTTTTCACTTTTTTCAAATGCTTCTATAGCTGTTAGTCCTGATACTGATTCATCGTTTGTAGCCTTACAAGAAGCTATTGATATTCTGCTATTTGCAGGTGGAGTTGGTATTTCTACCGAGCCTACTGTAGTAGAAAGAGCAAAGCTTCTTACTACTGATGAAGCTGGTGATATTAATGCCTTTCTTTTATATCTGACAATGGAGCAACTAGGAAAATTCTCCTACTATTATGGGAATAGCAGTGGGAGTGGAGTTAAAGGTAGTGGAGCTGCTGTAAATAACTGTTTTTTTGATTATGATCTTTCAATTACTTTTACTTATGAATCATCGACGGTAACGATGGATGATTTTTTAGAAACTGCAGGAGAGTCAATGCTTGGTACATGTGTTGATACTAACTTGGCTGCTGATATCACTACTAATGTAGGACATCCTTATCTTGATACAACAGAAAAAAAAGTTGTAATGCTGTGTAGAGGTGTAACACTACTAAATGGATTTATTGATACAGTAACAGGAGTTATTTCAGGAGCAACAGGAGATCTAGCTGATATTGATGATACACTGACCAACGCTGCAACTATTTTGGTGAATGCTGCAGCACCTGGAACGGCTGGAAT
>DAOWEO010000128.1 GCA_030638415.1 Bdellovibrionales bacterium
GGGTGTAAAAGAAAAAACACTTTATCTATCATCACATGCTTGGCTCCCTAAAATTAGACATTAATTGATTTCGATCCGATTAAAGTGTATAATCAGGTCATATAATGACCTGATTAATGAGTCCAATCAGGTCATCACGGGAGTAGAAGTGACAAAATACATATGGCAGAAGGAGGAGTGGCCTAATTTTTCTTGGGATGAAGAGAGTCTTGCCTCTGCACTTTCTAATGCAAAAAAAGCACAAGGATTTATCTTAGCTCAAGCAGATATATTTGACCTTAAAAGTTTAGGAGAAATTATATTTCAAGAAGCACTCACAACATCAGAGATTGAAGGCCATAGTCCCAGTAAAAATAGTCTTCGCTCCTCTGTAGCACAAAGACTTGGCCTACCAACAGCAGGATTTGTATATCAAGATAAAAGTAGCGATGGACTTGTTGAACTACTCATTGATGCTACAACTTGTCACAAAGATGAGCTCAATAAAGAAAAGCTATGGGCCTGGCAAGCGGCACTCTTTCCTTCTGGCCACTCAGGAATACAAAAAATTACTGTAGGGAGTTGGCGTACCGGTGCAGAACCGATGAAAGTCATCTCAGGACAAATGGGTAAAGAGGTCATCCACTATGAAGCTCCTCCCTCTAAAAGCATCAACAAAGAGATCTCTCACTTTTTAAAATGGTGGAACCACTCCAACAGTGTTGATGGAATTATTAGAGCAGCAGTTGCTCACTTCTGGCTTGTATCCATTCACCCTTTTGATGATGGAAATGGACGAATTGCCAGAGCAATTACGGATATGGCACTTGCTCAAGATGAGCAGACTTCAAAGCGACTCTATAGCCTCTCATCACAGATTATAAGAGAGAGAAAGCTATACTATAATATTCTTGAGTATAATCAAAAAAGCAGTGGTGACATTACCTCATGGATTAAGTGGTTTTTAGAGATGTATGCCAGGGCCATTGAAAATTCAAAAGAACTTATTCACAGGTCACTATTTATTAATAAATTTTACAAACACTACTCAAATATTGTCTTAAACAAACGGCAACAAAAAGTAATAAAAAAACTGATCGAACTTCTTCCAAATGACTTTGAAGGAGGACTTACGAATAGAAAATATGTTTCAATTACAAAAGTAAGTCCTGAAACTGCAAAGAGAGATCTTAAATTTTTAGTTGAGGCTAAAATCCTTAAGAAAAATAGAGGAAAAGGTCGTTCCGTTAGTTATAGCTTAAATCGAGATCTTTAATAACAAAACTTAAAGACTTAACAGCAACACTCGAAGAAATGGCAAAAGACCTAATAGGAACAACCCAAACTATTAGTAACCGAATACAATTCGCTAAAAAAAATTGCCATAACAGTCTCAAAGCAGGTATCTTGACTACGGACCGGAAGCAAGGTACTATAGAAGAGAGGTACCTATGAAAAAGTTTATTTATGACGGAATCGTAACAGGGGATGATTTTTGTCCTAGAATCCAAGATACGGATAAGCTACTATCCTATATCAATGATAGTACAAATGTTCTTCTGATAGCAAAAAGAAGAATGGGAAAATCATCTCTTATTCATGAAGTATTTGAAAATCGTCTCGATAAGAAAAAATTCATCACAATTTATGTTGATATTTTTGATATCACAGATGAAACAGATTTTGTAAAAAGCCTCTATCGTGCTGTAGGACAGTCACTTAAGCTTGATTTCAAACTAGTTCTTCAAACACTTAAGACTTTTTTTAATAAATCAACATTTGAAATTAGTATCGGCCAAGATGGAACTCCATCAATCAATCCTAAACTTGCAACAAGAGATATTGATGAGCTTTTTGCAGATATTTTTAATGGCCTTCATGAATATCTAAAACGACACAATTTAAAAGCAGCATTTTGCATTGATGAATTTCAACAAATTCAAACTATAAAAAAACCATTAGATGCGACTCTTCGAAAATATATTCAGAAACACCATAATATCAGTTATATTTTTACAGGTTCAAAACGCCACACTCTTGCAAAACTATTTCAAGGACAAAAGTCTCCATTAATGGGTATGGTCACTCCTATGGAACTAGGTCCTATTAATCAAGATGATTTTTATAAGTTTGCAAAAAAAAGATTAAAGACACTTACTAAGGATACTTTTATAAATCTTTATAATCATGCAGAAGGAGAATCAAAGCTAGTGCAACACCTCTGTCGCCAACTCAAACTAATGAGTGATGATAATCAGCCTCTTGATGAAGCTCTTGCAATTAAAGGCGTTATCTCTGAAGTTGATAGTATTTGCCGAAATATTTTTGAATCACTTTCACCTAATGGGAGAAAAATCATTAAAATGATTACAGAAAAATCTCATACTCTCCTTACAAAAGAAATGCTGCAAGAACACAACATATCAAAATCATCTGCCCAAACCAGTATTGATTATCTAATCAAAGAAGACCTCATCTTCAAGGAAGATTCAAACTATTTCCTTGACGGAGGTATAGGATCCTCATTTTCTCTATGGTGCCACTGGAAGTTCAAGGGATATTAATAGATTATTTTGGTGCACCCTAAGGTAAATTATCGAACTAACCAAGGTTATTAAAGTTGAACCGGTCTTTTTTAGAAACAGGAGTTTCTTTTCCTCCAATATTTCTATTCTCATAATTGAGGTGCCCACCACTATTTATTGAAGTGACAAACTCATTTTTACTCAAAATTTCTTTTTTATCAAGATCATAAAAAATAAGATTCTCTCCAGAGTCACTTTCCTCAGGCTCCTTTAACCGTTCATCATCAATAGTGAATCCTTTGACAATATAGTCTTTTAATCGTTCGGTAGCCCATATTCTAAACTGTGTTCCACGGATACTGTTAACTCTATAACCGGTTGAAATTATACCATCAAGGTTATAGTATTCCACTTGATAGCTCTTACCATCTGTCGCAGTTGTTGCAAATTTTGCAACAACTGAATCTCTTTTCAACTCTCCACTTTCAAAGATATTTTTCAGATGCCTGCTAATGCCAGACTTGTCTACATCAAAAAGTTCTGCCATTTGAGTGATACTCAACCACATGGTTTCATTTTGAAGCCGAACATCCAACTTCATATTACCATCCTTACCTTTATAAATTAATAACTCTCCTTTTGAGTTGTTATCTGTAGATTTTGACGTTGCCATGATTTATAAGTTCCCTTTGAATTGATCAATTAATTTTATTACGTTTAAAATTTAGAAAATAAATTTCTTTGATAAGCTAGAAGATTTATTTTCACTCCATATATTATATGGCCACTCATACAAATCTCCACTTATAGCTAAAATACTAACAAATATTAACATGTTGTAATTAAAAGTAACATAAAACAGAACTTGAATGTTGAGATATTTCATAAATGAAACAAAGATATTAATAGATTATTAATGGTGCCCGCTAGTCGTCAATTATCGAACTATTAAAGTTATCCCAGATTATTAAAATTGAATCGATCTCTTTGAGAAACAGGGGTTTCTTTTCCTCCAATATTTCTAATCTCATAATCTGGATATCCACCACTTTTTATTGATGTAACAAAATCTCCCTTGCTTAAAAGTTGTTTTTTATCGAGATCATAAAAAGTTAGATTTTCTCCAGTTTCACTCTCCTCAAGTACAATCACTAGACCATTAGGTCTACTTTTGATCAATGATGCTCCTTTGTACTTTCTAGGATCATTGATATCAATGATTAATTCTCCATCTCTAAGGGCCTTTAGTAATTTTTTGAATAACTCATCCCTCGTTTTTGATTTTAACCCATATTTTCTACCAACTGCATTATTCCACAAATCCATATTGGTCTCTTTCTCTAGATTTTCTGGAGTTTCAGTTGATGATCCTCCTGGCAAAAGCTCATACAAACGTCCCAAAACGTGTGCAACCGATTTTCCATACTCTCTTGTATATACACCACTAACATAGGCATGCCTTAGAGCATCTACATCGTTGTTATAAAGTTCGCTGCTCTTACTATTTATCGTTCCATCTGAGTTTTTTGGTAAAGATCTTATATTCTTATCAATCAAAATATAAACTTCTTTTTCTGCTTCACCTTTAAGCGACAACGGTTTTATTTTCATATTTTTTCCAAGGGTTAAATTTTATAAAGATATATATATTTACCCCAATGATTATAAAAAATCCTGGAATAAAATATAATCCTACAATTAGGGGTGTAAAAAACATTGATGGAAGAAAAGCTACTGTGGCAATTACTTTAAACTTCTTGGCACACTTTAACGCTAAGAAAATGATTCCAATATTACAAGTGACAGCTATCAGTAAAATCTTTACAATAAATCGAACATTCAGTACGACCTGATCAAGAGGAGCTGTAATAAAAAAATGAATATATAAACTAGCCATTGCAAAAAAGAAACCTACCATTATAAATTTCCATATTTTATTTACATCAAGTAAAATCATTTCATCTCCATACTTTTAATATGCCTATCAGCTTCAGAGGCATATACATAACTAATTTGCTGCTTAGATATTTCAGGTGGGATTAAGTTTTCTTTTATTGCTTCCGTATGAATACGGTAATTAATTCTTGTCATATTCCTACGAATATCCCACCCAAGCTGTTTTTGTTCTTCATCCTTTAATCGTTGAAATTCTTTAATTAAATAAATTTTAAATTTAGGAGAAACCCATGAGGCAAACTCAAAAGCAATATCTTTATGAGCATAAGTACCTCCATACCTACCTGCCTTAGCGACAATACCAATAGAATTTGTCTTCTGTACCCATTGTTTAACAGAAAGAACAAAGCGATTTAGACCTACCTGGTTTTTAATTCCCTCGAATTCGGGGTAATTAAAATTCAAGTTGTAAATTTCTTCCCAAATACCTAAAAACTCAATTGTATTTTTGTTTCTCAACCACTTTTCAATAAGTGAAAGGCCATTTTCAACATCACGAACAATATCTGTTAGTGAGATATAATCTTGTTCATTTGCAGCAATAATAGTAATTTCACTTCCCTGCACATTAATTTTCTTGTTCTTTTTTCGCATAGTTATCCCAGCTTGATTAGAAAACTCTAACATGTTGAATAGAACAATAGAATCAAAGTAAGTACAAAAAAGAGAAGTTTTTCATAAATGAAACAAAGCATATTAATAGATTATTTTTGGTGCACCCTAAGGTCAATTATCGAACTGCAGTAATGGATATGATTGAGCAAGTGCTTAATTTTCCGTTGTAATGCTTTAAATAGCTTTACCGATACAAAGAGCTTCGTTTAGCAAATGTGCATATAACTATTGATCTGTTTTTATGCACATGCTATTCTATGTGCATATGTTAGAAGTTATTTTTTTATGCACATTAGAGGTCTTATGAATTACTCAAAAAGAAAAGAAAAAATTCTCCAATATATCAAAACATATGGAGAAATCTCTAATAGTGAAGCCCAAGCAATCACAAGTGCTCATCGAAATACAATCTCAGGTGACTTTAAAAGACTCGTCTCTGAAAAGATTTTAAATATTTCAGGGAAAGGAAAAGGAGCTAAATATACTCGATTAGATTTAATAATTTTCTCACAGGCTACCCTAGACTCTGTCTTTTCAAAAAAAAATGATACCCAATTTAATCTTTTTTTTAATAAAGTAAAGAGACCTAAATCATTTTTTAATAAAACTTTTGATAATGCCATAAATACAGATTTCACATTTTCAAAAGAGGTCTGTAGCTACTTTGAGCAGATGAAAGAAAAAATACAGATTAAAGAAAAAGAACTTTCAATCTCAGAAAGGAAAAGAAAAAAAGAAAAGCTAGTTATTGACCTATCCTGGGCATCATCAAACATAGAGGGGAATACTTATTCGATTCTAGAGACCGAAGCTCTTATTAAATACAATGAAACAACAAAGGGAAAAACATTTTCAGAAGCTAAGATGATTTTAAATCATAAAGAGGCTATTAATTATATTCGCCAAGCTACTGCATATAAAAAACTAACTAAGAAAAATATTTTTGAACTTCATCAATTACTAACAAATGAGCTCCATATTAAAACCGGATTTAGAGAGCACTTAGTCGCGATCTCAAATAGCAGTTATGTACCATGTGACAATCAATTTCAAATATCTTCATTTTTTGATAACCTTACAAAGCGGATAAATAAAGAAAAATCAATTCTCTCCAAAGCTGTCATGGCAAACCTTTTAATCGCCTATTTACAGCCTTTCTCCGATGGTAATAAACGAACTTCTCGAATGACTGGAAATGCAATTCTGTTATCCTATGGCCATCTACCGATCTCCTTTGTGCATACTCCAAAAGAAGACTACATTAAGAGCATTCTATATTTTTATGAAAAGCAAGATCCTACTTATTTTATGCAGCTATTCCTTAAAGAGCTCAACCACTCATTTATTGATTATATTGGATAGCGTTAAGCACGAACTAAAAGAAAAAGTAAAATAGCACAGGGAGCTTCTGTACATGATTCCTATGAGTTAGCCAAAAAGAAGCACCTCAAAAGAGATGCTGATTTTATAAACAATTTTTGGTGCCCGAGGCGAGACTCCTTATTTTTAAAAGTTACCAGCGGTAAGTTTTATAAAATAAGGCTAGGTGCCAAATATGTAAACGGAGAAAAACTAAGAATCAACTGGTGCCCGAGGCGAGACTCTTAGCTAAAAAAAGTTGCCCCAAGGCAAGTTTTTATTAGATAAGTAAGAGATGATTTGAGGATAAAAAAAAACTAAGAATTAATTTGGTGCCCGAGGCGAGACTTGAACTCGCACATCCTTGCGGAAACTACGACCTCAACGTAGCGTGTCTACCAATTCCACCACCCGGGCATTATTGAATTTGAATTATATTCACATTTTTTTTTCAAAGAATCAAGTAATTGTTCCACGAGAACTCGTCCCGGGACTAGTGATTTGCTAACTTTCTAAAAGCTCAGGATGGGTCATTTTCCATGCTTCCATTCCACCAACCATACTGTGGACAACACAAAACCCTTGCTGTTTAAAGTACATTGCGGCCGACTGGCTATCATTACCATGATAACAGACAATCACATATGCCTTCGACTTATCACTCTTCTGTAAAACCTCAGGAAGGTTTTGGTTGGTTAAGGCAATTGCTCCTGGAATACGTCCACTAGCAAAGCTAGCTGGATCTCGAATATCGTATATAACAGCATCCTTATTATCAAAATGCTGCTTAACTTTATCTAATTTAATCTGTGGAGCTCCAAACATAGCTATAGTCCCAAGTGAAGTTTCACTTCACGGCCATAGTAATGTAGCTCATTTAAACTCTGTTTGGTTTTCATCATCGAAAAGCGTAGCCGCTGAACTGGCGACATATGTTTTTGACTCTCCTTGAGAATTTCTCCAATACCCAGATCACTCTGACGTTTGTCACTCCAAAAGTCGTTTGGAATATCCTCCACATCACCGGGTGGTCCCTCAAATTCCGCAAACTCATTGAGCAGCTCTTCTAAAGGATCATCTAAAAATTCATCCATCACTCCACAGGGCCTAAAGTGGCCAGGGCGATACTTCCCCAGAGAGATAACGTTTTCTTTCGTATCAGGTACATTTTCTAATTTCATGAACATTCCTTTTCATAAAAGACTTACTTATTAATCAATCCACCTTCATAAATGCATATAAAATGCCATTTATTAGTACTTATTTCAGATACTTAGGTAGCTCACAAGTGATTAAATAGTATACAACCGTTATTTTTTAATATTTTTATAGGATAGATCCACTAAATATTCTATTCTGTAAATTGCTTAAAACGCTAATTTTACTAAGGACCAATTTATGACTGATTACTTCATACTTCAACCAGCTCAATTTAAACTAGACGGTGGTGCTATGTATGGAATAATTCCCAAGCCGCTATGGGAAAAAGGCAGCCCTGCCGACTCTCAAAACAGAATTGAACTTGCCCTACGGCTTATGTTGATTAAACAGCAAAACCGAATAATTTTAATTGATACCGGTATTGGTGATTATCATCATGATAAATTCAACCAAAATTTTGACATTAG
The DNA here is from genome assembly GCA_030638415.1 of Bdellovibrionales bacterium. Classification (GTDB taxonomy): domain Bacteria; phylum Bdellovibrionota; class Bacteriovoracia; order Bacteriovoracales; family Bacteriovoracaceae; genus DAOWEO01. Next base: position 8,063 of record DAOWEO010000128.1, read on the forward strand.
AAGTGATAAAAACCCCTTAGTTCAATGTTTAGAAACAATCGGTGTTTATCCCGCAGACATTACTGATATCATTCTAAGTCATCTGCATTTTGACCATATTGGTGGCCTAGGAATAGAGATCGGTGGCAAGCAAACCCCACTTTTCCCTCAAGCAGTTCTCCATATACACAAGGAGCACTTTGCCTATGCCCAAAATCCAACAGAGAGAGACAGCGGATCATTTCAAAGCTCAACATTTCTTCCCCTTATTGCTCACTACCGTGAACACAATCTACTCAACTGGATCGAAGGTAATCAAGGCAATATTTTTGACGATGGATCGCTAAAATTTATCAGTAGTAAAGGGCACACACCTTTTATGATTCATCCCTATGATGATAAATTTCTATACGCTGCAGATATTATCCCAACCAGCCACCACATTAAGCCAGCATGGGTTATGGGGTATGATATGGCACCAGGAGTTTCAGTAAAAAATAAACAAGAAATTCTTGCACTAGCATTGCAGAAAGATTTAACACTTGTATTTGAGCATGATCCAGAGTTTTGGGGTGCTAAGATCACTCAAGATAGCAAAGAACGAATTGTTATTAAACAGCGTAATGAGGCACCAGCAGAGAATGCCAGTTTACTGAAGCTTTAACAGCTGTTTTGAGACCTCACCAACTTTCTTATCAATCTTGAGTTGTAACTTTGTTATACGTTCATCAAAATGAGAGATAAAAGACTTCTTCCAACGTTTATTAAAACGTCGCTTTCTTTTTTCTAATGCAGTCACCACTTTGCCACCTATCCAAGACCCCTTAATAGCATGCTCTAGAAAATCTTTTTGTAGCTTATGCAATGGCTTGTTCTTATCACTGCTCCCCTGCATCTTTTGCTCTTCTACGATAATATTTTGGATCAAGCCACCAACATAAGTTGCATAGTCTTTTTCAAAACGTTGCAAATCATTACGCCGTTTATATTTAGTAATGTGACTTTTAATCATCACTTTCATCTGACCAAGCGTATATGAAAGAGTTTTGTACTTTTGAATCAACTGTTTATAAGGAGCAAGTCGTAAAACTCTTTTCTCTTTAAAAAAAGTTTTTAAACGCTTATCAAAGTTACGAGGATCACCGTGGCCAATAAACGCAACAGTAGTAGAGTAAAAAGTAAGACGTGGATCATAAAAAACACGTAGATATTTAGACCATTTATAAGCGTACAAGCTACCAAATATTGTTGCAGCAATGCCAGTACGCGTCCCTTTTAAAGTAACACGGTAACTACCAGATACTAGCTTGTCTCCCTGCTCAAAGACCACTTTATCAACTCTACTTAAATGGTTGTCTAGTTGTACTTGTGCACGAAAATCAACCTTTGTTTCACTAAGAATCTTCTCATCTAAAGAGGTAAATGCCAGCTCAACACTAGCAGGAAAATGGTAGTTAGAAACTAGCCACATTTTTTTACCGCTACTGTCCATCATTACTTTTATTTTACAATTTTGCTTCGTAGCACGTACTGTTTTCCATAACCCTTTTTCAGCATGAGCAGGTGGAGTAAATGGTAGTGATTCGAGTCCACTGTCTTTAGTCCATTGATACATTCCTAAAAATGGTGCAACCATTATAACCATCACTACAACAGCAATGAATAGTTGCTTCACTCTTGATTTTTTTACTTCTACTTGAAAATTAGACGTTATATCTTCATTTGGCAGTGAAACCTGTGGCTGCGCAATTTCCTCTCTTTGAATAACTTCACCGTCTTCAGTAATTGTGACTGGAGATTTAGAAACAACAGGTTGCTCTACTGGGATAGGAGGTAGATCTGGTGGCAAACCATCATTCATTGGAACTGGTGGCAAGTCAGGAGGTTCAGACTCTGGTTCGGGCTCTTTAAAGCAACCATTGAGCCAATTTTGATATTGGGCTAAAAAATCCTTCTCATCTTCAATTGCTAAAATATAGCGTATACCTTCGTAATCCTTTAGAGGCTGCCAACCTGGATCACCTTCACGCCATAACTGCTGATCACCTAAGATTGATCCCTGCAGATATAGATCACGTAGGTTCAAAACAGTGAATGGCCCTAAGTGGTGATCTTTTTTATAAATATACCAGTGTCGATTCATAAATTTTTAAAATACCTTTAATTACAAAATTTCCTAATTACTTTAAAGTATAACTATTTTAATCTAAAATGGAAAAAAATAATCGGAGATAAAGATGGAATCATTTTTGGACATTAGTCAGATGCTTGGCAAAAGAGATAAATCAGCTGAACACCCTCTTTTTGTAGCAGATATTTCAGAAGCATCTCACACTATCTTACTCAGTAGTAGTGATCTTGGAGTGTGTAGAAATGGTGGCCGGCGCGGAACTAAGTTTGCGCCAACTGCGATTATCAATAGCTTTAAGAAAACATCCTCAATCTATGATAAGCAGTTTTATCTCAGTGAAGTTGCCGATGAATTGTTAGAGTCCCAAGATTTTTCACAAGCTCAGCTAACTGAAACAGAAAATATAAAAAATATTATACAGCACTCCCCCGCCTCTCATACCCTACATATTGGTGGTGGTCATGACCATGTATATCCATTTTTAATGTCTATTGCTGCAAAATATCCAAATATTAAGATCTCTATTATCAATATCGATGCTCACCTTGATACTAGAAACGATCATCTTGCCCACTCTGGCACCCCGTTTAGACAATTTCTAACTGAGCATCCACAGAGTACACTCTACCAATTTGGCATTCATAACTATACTAATGTCAGCTCAAGCTCAGATGATTTAAGTCAACAGATGCAAATAATTACTGCTGAAGCGATTAATAGTATAACTTCTGAACAGTTTATTAAAAAGCTCGATCAGATACTTGTACCTACTCAAGATACTATCTATGTTATAAGTTTGGATGCAGATGCTTTAAGTGCATCTATTATGGAAGCAGTAAGTGCAGTCAACCACCAAGGATTATCACTTACCACAGTTAAAATAATTTTTAATAAGATAAAGGCACTGCAACCAACGCAGCAGTATTTAGGAATTTACGAATATAATCCTATCTATGACAATCTCTCACAAAAAGGTGCCAGAGCACTTACTGATCTAATTGTTAGCTGGATATAGGATTACTGCTTTATAATGACCTAACTTTAAAAGGAGACTTTATGCCACGTTATGATTTTCAATGTCTAGATTGCCAAGCAGAGTTTGAACTCGATCTTAAAATTGCTGAAAAAGAGGGCAATTCTAATAAAAAGATCTGTAAAAAATGTCAATCTAGCCATATTGAGCAAATTATCACTTTTAAAGGTGCAATTTCAACTAGCAGCTCTTCCTCCTCTGCCGCTCCAAGTTGCCCCACCGGCAGCTGCCCTTTTATGAAAAACTAGTAGTGGACTCTAAGCAGCTTTTTGGTGACATCGTCACCTTCTTATCTCCTTACCAAGGCATCTGGTACCAAGAGGTACTACAAGGATATCCAACTAGTCTAAAAGCCTATCCGGACCATTGGATTGCTCAACTAGATGCATTAAGCCTAGAAGAGCTCTGGAGAATTGACTCAATTAACGATACAACCACTCTTGTTGATGGTTCTTTAAAATCTTACTACAACACACTGGTGGAGCTCGGTAATCAAGTTCCCTATTTTCCCAAATCTCTACAGCAACAGGACTATACAGATCGAACATTTTTTAAAGTAAAAAATAAAAAGCGCCATGAGATTGAACAAGTTACCCCTATTGTAGAACAACTTAAATCTCAGCATAACTTTTCGCAGCTTATTGATATAGGTGGAGGACAAGGCCATCTGGCACGAATAATTGCTAGCTACCATCAGTTAGAAGCTACTAGTATAGACTGTTGCCAAGAATTTCAAGACAGTGGGAAACGTAAGCTGGGTAAGTATCCACATTATAAGGATGGCAAAGGTATTAAATATATTAACCATCTGTTTGGTGATGATTGTAGTTGTGATGCAAACTATTTAAAAAAAGATGCTCTAACCATTGGACTACATACCTGTGGCCCTCTAGCACTACGCCATATGGAAGCATTTTCAATGAGTGATGCTAAAAGTTTAATCAACTTTGGCTGTTGCTATCTTAGAATGAATCCACAAACAGATACCAATGTATCTAATTTTACCAGAATACATACAAGCCTCACTCTATCAAAACACTCACTGACGCTTGCCACCAGAGCACATTCCGAAATGAGCTTAGATAATTTCAAGCTTAAAAAACGTGTCAAACAATACCGCAATATGCTCCATCTTCTATTAGGAGAAAAGCTTGAAATATGGGATTTTGTATCTGTTGGAGACTCCCACCCACGTGATTATTGGGGAAGTTTTTATAACTACGTTTGTGCAAAGTTCAAATATTTAAAAATACCAATGTCCTTCTCACAAGTTGAAGTCGAAGAATTTTTTACTATTGAAAAATTTCAAAAGATTGCTCGGGAGATGTTTTTAGCTGATATAATTCGCTGGAAACTAGGTCGTCTTTTGGAGATCTATATTTTATTGGATCGTAAATTTTGGCTCGAAGAACAAAATATAAATGTAGAGATGTACCGCGTTTTTGATGAAAACATTTCTCCCCGAAATATTGCTCTTATTGCTTCAAAAAAAATATCAAGTAACTCCAAACCTATTTGCTAATACTTTCTTAACTCCAATTCTAAGCTTACCAAGATCGTCTTCAAGCATCTTCCATACTCTCTCTGCCTCAAACCAAGTATAATCATGATCAATACGATTTCTAAATCCTTTTAACGATTTCCAATTTATTGAATAAGACAAATGTTAAATTAAGCGATTACTATCTCTGTCAATCTTTGCTACATTCTCACCTATCTGTGATAGTTGCATACAAATTGCATCATAGTCTTTATCTTGCTTCATAAAAATATCTAGACACACATCATCTTTATACTTGTAAATTTTTTCAATATGCTCAAGCATTCTTTCTAAATACATCTGAGAACTTTTAAAATTTTTCGGTTACATTAATCATAGTCTCCTCTATTTCTTCTTTAAAATGCTCTACAACGTTGTCAACATTGGTTAAATCAACTTTAAGACCTGAGAATAAGTTTTCTAACATTAAAATAATTTCACCCTCTTGTTCAAAAGAGATATCTCTTTTATACTTTATCAGCACATCAATATCAGAATCTTTAACTGCCATATTTTTTGCATAACTGCCAAACAAATATAGTTTTTCTACATCATATTTCAGTTTTAAAATCGGTAATAACTTTAGTAGTAAATCTAAGATATACTCCTGACTAAGTACCACTTTCGTTTTTTTATACGGTGATGTTACTAGTGCAGAGGGACGTAGTTGCAAGCCAAAAAAAATTAGTAGATAGTCTAGTTTTTTAAAATTAACATTAAGATCACCTTGCTCTATCTTTCTTAATGTTTTCAAACCAAGCCCAATTTTGAAAGCTAGATCTTTTTGAGAGAGACCTAGTTTAATTCTATTGTCTTTTACTACTACTGATAAGTACGGAAGTTCTGTAGCCCTTTGAATTATCATTCTTGGTCTTATTATACCCATAAGGATATAATAACATTGTTCGTCTTATTTGTAAACGACCTCATAAAACTCTGTCACAATAGTTTCTTTATCTAAATTAAGGATTGATAACTCTTCTAAAAAAGGTGTAAAGAACTCAACATGTGCTTTTTTCCAATAATCTAAAGAGAGGTCTCCCTCTCCTTCAGCAACCGCAACAGATACCGGAATTTGGTCAAACTGGTAAAATTCTACGCGTCTAATTTTAACAAGGCACCGTGGTTTATTATTAGAATTTAGGATAAGCCAATAGTCTCCCACTTTTGGTAGAGGATCCCCAGCCTGTTCATAGTCTTTTACAAGACCACTACCTGCTGTTTTTTTTCCAGATAAATATAGATTGAGTAGCTCATCAGCAATATCTCTATTGCCTGCAATGCCAACTGTTATTTTAGGATCAACGGGTTGAGCTGATGTGGTTTCAAGATAAGAGTTCCAAAACTCTAGCTCTTGCTTATTCATTGTTTAGAAAATAACTATTCAAAGTAGACTTCTCTATCAAATATTTTTTCTACGCAAGCAATGAATTTAACTTGATTAAAAATAGAGCCATTTTCTTTGCAAACAATCGATCCATAAAAAGCATGATTGCTGGACTTAAGAAAGTCGACTGAAACATTAAAGTTACTAGTACCTGTTGCATAAGCGCAGCTTGAAGATGGAGGTATAGAGACACTCTCTGTAACGTAAGTACATTTTGGTGTCGCCCCTGCAGGAATACTTTTTCCACATAATACATTTTTATCAGGATTTAAAAAGAAGTTACCGTTTTCTAAAAAAAAAGTTGGAGACACGCCACGTGGAATTGAAACCAGTGAAGAGCTAAGTTCCGATTCACAAAGATACGCTAACATTGGCATCTCTTTTTCAGGCCCAGACCAAGTCACTACGTTCACGGTATAGCTGGTTGCTTTTAATATTTTTGTGCTTATCCTTAAGATATAGCTTTTTCCTGGAACAAGCCGGTACTTAATATTAAAATCTACATTGGTATATAGGACTGCCAAAGTCTCATCGTCAATAATTGTAAACTGACTTTTGAATTGGGCTACCCCTCCTAAGAGAATGGGGGCTAAATAAGACTTACCATTTTTAGTATTAGATACTTTTTCATCTACTGCTAAAACCTGAAAATAATCGAGCTCTTTATCCATTTCAAATCGAAAATCGATAGTCGCAACATATGCAAGTTTAACGTCTAGCTCAATCTCTTCACTACGATCAACGACATTGCTATCCATTTGATATGCATCTAAATCAAACACATGGTGAATATTTTTAACTGTCTCACCTTCTAAAGGTATGACTCCTCCGTAAGTAATTCTACGGCTTGGAACACATGACACTAATAACATTGCTAAAGTAATAAGTAGTAAAATGCGCATTTATCTTCTCTCTAGTTTATGACACTAACGGACAAATAACATATCATAGTACTTAGGTAATGCCCATAGTGAATCAGCCACTAATGATTCTATAGAGTTACACTCTAAAGCAATCTCTTCACTTAGTGGCATTAAATCATTTGCAATGCCCAGTGCTTGCTCAGCAGATGACTTATATTTTTTCTCCATACCCATCGTAAGTTTGCCACGTAGCTGTGCAATATTGCGCAGATTAAGATTAAGCTTTTCATGAATCTCTTTTTCAACTCCAGCAGATAAATTCAGCGCCTTCTCATCTTTTAAAATTGCGAGAAGCTTACTTTTATAATTTACTGCAGATGGCACGACATATTGATCAACCAAAGTAGATAATGTGTGAAACTCAATTTCTCTTAAAGTACAATAACGCTCAATAAGCACATTATACTTTGCCACAATTTCAGACTCACTAAATGCCTGGTCGCGCATTAAAAATTTAGTCTTACTACTATCAGTCAATACATCTAAAGCATCAGCGGTAGTCTTATTATTAGGTAGTCCCCGCTTTTTTGCCTCTTGTACCCAGCTATCAGAGTAACCATCACCATTGAAAACCACATGGTATGATGAAGAGAGCAGCTCTCTGATAACTTCACTTTTAATACGTTCAATATCTTTACCCAATTTTAACTTATCTTTAATACTGTCGTTAACCTCGCTCACAATATCTGCAACCGCCATATTTAAAATGGTCGCCGGAAAGCCTACAGACTGACTAGATCCTACTGCTCGCACTTCAAATTTATTTCCAGTAAAAGCAAATGGAGAGGTTCGATTGCGGTCTGTATTATCTTGTAGTAGTTGTACCAATTGCTCTGCTTTAAAATCAAGTAGTACAGACTCATCAGATTTGAACTCTCTACCATCTAAAATTGCCTTATAAATTTTGTCTAAGGTATCACCTAAAAATACAGACATAATACTTGGTGGTGCTTCGTTAGCTCCTAAGCGGTGGTCATTCCCCGCGCCGGCTACACTCATACGTATCATTTCAGCATGTCTCTCTACTGCCTTGACCGTTATTGCAATCATAAGTAGAAAGTTTTGGTTGCTCTGTGGCTCAGGCCCAGGCCCTAAAAGATTTGTCCCAGTACTATCAGTAATAGACCAGTTCATATGTTTACCACTTCCATTAATTCCAGCAAATGGCTTTTCGTGTAGTAGTACAACAAAGTTATGCTTTACCGCTAGTTTGTTCATCACATGCATCAATAAAAGGTTTTGATCATTAGCAATATTGGCATCTTTAAAAATAGGTGCAATTTCAAATTGCCCAGGAGCAACTTCATTGTGTCTCGTCTTACTTGGAATCCCTAAGCGGTACAGCTCATAATCAAGCTCTTGCATATAGGCTAATACCCGCTCACTCACCGGACCAAAATAGTGATCATCAAGCTGCTGATTTTTAGCAGTCAAAGGTCCAAATAGAGTTCTCCCTGTCATCACTAAATCAGGTCTGGCAAAGTATAGTGATTTATCAACTAAAAAATACTCCTGCTCGACACCTAAATTAATTGTAACATCGGTCACATCTTTTTTTCCTAAGAGATGTAATAAGGTCACCATCTGCTTTTTCAGTGATGAGATACTACGTAGCAAAGGTGTTTTAATATCTAAAGCATCGCCATAGTAGGTAACAAATGCTGTTGGAATACATAAAGTTTTACCTAAGCTCCCCTCTAAAATAAACATTGGAGAAGAGATATCCCAAGTAGTATAACCCCTCGCCTCAAAAGTACTTCTAGCTCCCCCATTAGGAAAAGAGGATGCATCGGGCTCACCTTGCATAAGCTCTTTGGCAGCAAGCTTATCAATAGGCCACCCCTGCTTATCAAAGGCTAAAAAAGAGTCATGCTTTTCAGCAGTACTTCCAGTCATAGGTTGGAACCAGTGACAAAAATGCGTCACCCCTCTTGACATTGACCACTTAGTTACGGCCTTGGCCACTACATCAGCATGCTGCTCTGACAACCTCTTGCCAGAATGCGAGATATCAATGATTTCGGCCCGAATATCATCATCAATTCCTTCGGCAATAGTTATATCAAAAACATTCTCACCAAAAATTTTACTAATTTGATAAGAGTCTCCACTCATATTAAAACTTTCCCAATCTCGGTGAGTTGCTAAAAGTAGTGCCTCATCTCGTAACTTTATTGTCATTTTAAACCTTTGGTCGAATAAGTTGTTAGGTATTAGTTAGTTACCAATATTCTAAATGAAGAAAATCGAAATAAATAGATTTTAGTAGCTAAAAACACTAGAAAGTCTGATCTGTATCATCGAAAAATAAATATCTACTATGTATATTCACTTTGTAGACTTTTTGAATAAAAGGGAGAATTCCTACCAAGAAGCAATCCTAAGTAAAAATCTGAAAACTCCTAAATTCTGGTAGATTCTCGCCCCTCTTAGCAAGCCACTGAGAGGGGATTTCCTTATTTTAGACTAAAGGCAACTTTTAATTTTATTAAAGTAGAAAGGATCTAGAACTACAAATGAGCTCTTTTTAAAATCAGTGATATCAACATTGTGCAGTTCGCAAAAAGAGTTTGGTGCGTTCTTGTCTAATTTTAAAATGGTAAGACATTTTTTTTGACGCTCATCACAGCGAAAGTGATTCACTTTAATTTCAGGGTACTCATGCTGCAGTTCTCTTTCTAAAATGGTCATTATAGAGCGCTCTTTTTGCGTAGAAAAGGCAGCTGTATCAGCATGCACCTTGGAAAAAAGAATACTCAAAACTGCAAAAAGGGCAAAACCGATTTTTGCCACAAATTCATTGTGTTCATGATTCATCTATTAAACTCCTAAAATTAAAGTAGTTTCTTATTGCAAACAAAACATAATCCGGCAATATAATAGTCCGCACTGTAAACTTTTTTACACACTACCCTTTAAACAGTTCTCCACGGCTTTATAATCAACAACATCAATAGACTTGACTCTTTGTGGAGATGACTCTGCAACGACTTCCACATCCATCATGTAACCTAGACGGTTGACTAAAAACTTATATGGCACATCAATCAATAAGCTTTTGGCTAACTTCGCATAATCACCCACCACAACACGTAGCTCATTAATGGCTATCAGCTCATCTCCAGCGTTCAAGCCTGCCTTATATCCCGGACCATCAAGTGCCACGACTTTAACAAAGAGCCGTTCACCTTTTGTTTCAGTTGTAATTCCTAAATAGCTTTCAGCAGGTCGCTCAAAATTAATTTTTAGTCCTGCGAGCGAGAAAAACTTCTCTATATCCATCTCTTCAGTAGTTTCTACCATCACTTCGAATTGCTTACGTATCTCAACGCCACCGATATCTTCGACCAGCTTAAATACTTCTTTTGAAACCATTCCTTCACTAGGATTATCTTTGTAACGCTGCCATAAAGCACCAATCAACTCTTGAATATGGTGCCCCTCTTTCGCTAGTAATGCATTAAGTGCCCAAAACGCAATTCCACCTTTTAAGTAATAGCTCATACTAGAGTTTGCACTATTTTCATCTGGACGATATAGCTTCACCCAAGCATTAAAAGAGCTGTCTTCCAAAGAGTCAAAACGCCTACCAGGAGTGGCGTAATAGCGGTTTAAATTATTTTTTTGCATCTCTAGATACTCTTCTAATGAAATTAATCCACACTGGTAGATGAATAGTTCATCCATTAAGCTAGTCAACCCTTCTGCAAGCCACAGTAAAGGTGTATATGCCTCAGTTTGATAGTTGAAAGGCCCTAACTCTTTAGGACGAATTCGTTTAACATTCCAAGTGTGAAAATATTCATGTGATACCAGTGCCAACCAGTTTATATAATCTTTTCTGCTGGCCAATTTCGTACCATCAAATTGCAGTGCAGTTGAGTTAGCATGTTCAAGGCCACCGTATAAGTTTGGAGCAAAATGAGAGAGAAAAAGATATTTCTCATAAGGGATCTCTCCCATCTTAGTTGAAATATGCTCTACAATTTGCTGCATATGCTCTTTGATATTATTTCGATGTGGATAGGTTTTACCAAAAAAAGCAATTTCATGTGGAATATTACCAACCATAAATCCATCAGTTTGCTGACAACCTATTTCAATAGGACAATCTAGCAGGTCATCATAGTCCCTGGCCTGATAAATAAAGTGCTCACGCTTTTTAGAAATATCTTTAAGCCCCGTAGAAATTTTTGACCAGAGAGGTGGAAAGTTTATTTCTACAGTAGGATTAACCACTTCATGTTGCTCAAAACCTAATAAGTAAGTGGGCCCATGTAGATAAGCATGCTCTCTAGTAATATGTGAGGTGCGCACAGTTAGCTCGTGGCAATATACTTCATACTCGATTATAAACTCATCAGTAGGAGACTCAATTTCAGATTTTGCCCAATCGATTTCCCAGCTATTTTTACTCAATTGTTTAAAATGGAGAAATTCCCCCGTCTTATTTAAGACTCGCATCTGTCTTATGTGGCGGGCATACTCGCGCATAAGATATGAACCAGGACTCCAGGATGGTAGAAAAAATGTTAGTTTATTTTCAGTACTAAGTTTACTTGTTTCTAGTCGCACTTGAACCATATGCTGATGTGGGGCGGTTATTTTAACTTTATAGTTGATTTGCATAGAAGCTCCGTTATTTTATCTATCTAATTATTATATTATTAGACTTTTCACTCTTTTTTTCTTATAACTGCATTTCTAACATAACTTTAATAGGTTTAAAAATATATGACTTTAAAAAAACCACTTATTCAAATGTCAGATCTCGCTCTAGAGCAATTGTGGCTTATCTATACTCATGATCATACTGTTACATCAAAGGTATTTAGAATTATTATAGACTCTAAAGGCTGCGCTGGTTTTCGCTACTCTGCTGGCTTTACGACTCCTCATATTGACGATATGCGCTACGTTTTTACCCATAAACAACAGAATATGGCGATTGCAGTGGACCCTTTTTCTGCCTACTACATGCAAAAAATTGAACTAGACTTCATACAGGATTTTGAAAATAACCAGGAAGGTTTTATTATTAAAAATTCTAATGAAAATAAGCATCAAGGGAAATTTTGGACAAAAGACTCTTCTTTGATTCCAAAACATCTTGAGACAGGAGCTTAAATGATCGACTATCGATATCTGAAAGCCTTTTTACTAACTGCTGAATACAAGAGCTTTTCAAAAGCAGCAAAAAAATTAAATATTGCTCAATCAGCAGTCAGTCGTCAAATTAAGCTATTAGAAGAATCGCTTAAAATTGAATTAATTATTCGTTCATCTAAAAAAGTGTTACTGACCAAAAAAGGTGAAGAACTATTTCGTGCCGTTCATAAGTTTGAAAAAGTTACTGCTGATATCTTTATTGAAGATGAGTCACGTGAAATATCTATTGGACTACTGCATGGCCTGTTAGAAAATTGGTTTAATAAGCTCATAATTGATTTCTATAAAAAAAACAGTCGAAATATTCGTGTCCATGTTGATACTCCTGAGCACTTAAAGCAAATGTTAGCAGAAGGAAAATTAGATATCATTTTAACCAATGAAAATATCCAATCTGAAATAATATCATCTCTAAAGTTATTTGATGAAAAACTATCTATTATTTCAAAAGAAGAGATTGATCCTCAAAAGCTTAATGATTACCGCTGGGTCGTCTACCATAGCTCAGATAATATGTATAAGGCTTCTAAAAAGGTTAGTGATCAAATTATTACTGTAGATTCAATTACAACAATTAAAAACCTTGTCAAGCATGGTGTGGGCATAGCCGTTGTTCCTGATCATATTTTAGAAAAGGGAGATAATGTTAAAAAATATACTAATAAACACCTACCAAAATCAGAAATTTTTCTTGGTACTTTAAACTATCAACAACTCCCTAAATACATATCTACTTTTATTGAGCAAATTAAGGGGCATAGAGCTTAGTTTCTATAGTTCATCAATAATTACACACAGTTAAATATAATATTAAACTATGGAAAGTTTTGCTCCCTCTCTATATATCTAGTCTTTTGATTAACCTTATGGGCAAGAAACCGATAAGAAGGTTAGAATATGGAGGCTTAGCAATGCTAGATATTATTAGCGTAACATTCGCAATTAGTTTTACAATATCACTGATTGGATTATTTTCTCTCTACTACTTAAAGAAACTCAACCCTCAAAGTAGAATAAAAAAATATTTCTTGATTAACTCTGGAAAATCATCCACTGCCGCTATTTTATTGGGAGGCCTTCCACTAGCTGCAGCAATGATTCTTACGATTGTTTTATCAAGCCGACTACTAACTAATTTTGAAATTTCACCACAACAATTAGACATTCTCTACCGTGGACTATTCGCCTCTACCATTTTAGTTTTTTACGGTTATCTGGACGATCGGTTTGAATTACGTCCTATTGCCAAGCTCGCCTTTCAAGCTATAACAGTTTTATCATTTACTCTATCCACCACCGCTCTAATGACAGCCTCCCACTACTCAAATATCGTTTTTCTTCTTTACTGCATAACGGGGATGGCACTTATCAATGGTAACAATCTTCTCGATGGATTAGACACCCTCGCAATTAAAACCAATATCACTTCTTTTTTTGCTTTTGCTATTATGGGATACCAGATCCAATCACCTCTTATTCTTAGTCTATCTCTAGCCGGAATAGGAGTACTATGTGCTTTTTATTTTTTTAACCGCAACCCAGCTAAAGTTTACCTTGGAGAGATAGGTGGAACATTTTTTGGTTTTAGCTATCTTATTCTAATGGGGCTATACCAACACCACCAGTTACATGTTACTAATACTATCAACCTGTTTTTTTATGCTGCTCTACCGATAACTCTGCCTGTCATGGAACTGTTTGTAAGTTTTTTACGTAGGATATTAAACAACAAAAGCCCTTTTGCCGGTGATAGACTCCATATGCATTATATTTTTACTAACAATTATAAATTTTCCACAGCTAAAGCAACAAATATATATGCCTTACTAAATATTGCCATTATCTCAATGTCAATGTGGATGTATAGCTTTTTTAGCATAAGTGCATCATCCATAGTCGCAATTGCAGCAGTACTATGGCTAGGTATTAACCACTATGTTTGTCATGACTTTTGGACAGTCTCTATGAATCTACAGTCTCCTCTACGAAGTATTTTTAACACAATTCGTAAAAATAATATTACTCTTATTGATGTTAACAACGTTGAAGAATTTGAATTTAAAGTTATAATTGATTCAGGGGAACAGCAAAGTGATGACCAGAAAAAGGCAGCATAGCGTTGAAGCAATTACAGCATGACAAAGCCTAGAGTACTACTAACAACTTCTGACTATCTTCCACAACTAGGTGGTCTCACAACTTACACTCAAAACATTGAAATTTGTTTAAATAACTTAAAAATTGAGTATGATCTTTTCCATTGGAAAAGCATTTCAGATCTTAAAAAATTTTCCACCACACAATCATATACCCATCTGATTAACATTCATTTCATGGGTGGATTTTACTTACAGCATATATTACCTGCCTGCAAACACATCAATGTTTATCACGGGTCTGAACTATTTTTCACCTCTCCAAATATTGTTAAAAAGATTATAAAAAAAATTATAAAATCACAAATGATAAAGTATATTGCCCAAGTAAAAAATAATATTTTTATTTCAAGCTATACACAATCCATTGCAAAAAAGATGGGACTCCACCTATCTTATGAAAGAGATCTTATTTTTCATAACTGTATTGATGTTAGCTTAGCAAGCTATACGAAACAGACAATAGATCAAAAAATTACCTTTTGTTCAATTGTCAGGGATACGCCACATAAAAATGTCATTGGCTGTATTGAGTTTTGTGAGCATTTACAAACGATTACCAAAAAAAAAATTATCCTCAGCCTACCATTTAAAAAGTATACAAGTAACATCGTTGAGATAAAAGTTTACCCACAATTAACTGACACTCAACGCGAAGAACTCTATCGAGAGAGCCACTTTAACCTGCTACTATCCTTAGACCACTCGTCACAAGGCTTTATCGAAGGTTTTGGGCTTAGTTGCCTAGAAGCAGGAAAATATGGAACTCCCAGTATTGTCCTAAAGACAGGTGGGCTACCAGATAACGTTCATTCACTGCTTAATGGCCTTGTTATTAATGACACAGACAGTAATCAAGTGAGCCGTATAAACCATCTTTTAGAAGCTGATCGATACCATCAATTACGTCTTGATACTTTTAACCATACTATTATAAGTCATGCACTAAGCCGCTATGAACCACTTCTAAATAGGTTGTTAAAATGAAAAAGATTGCTCTTTTATTTAACTCTCCCTATCTCGGTGGAGCAGAGCGAAGTATCGTTCACCAAAGTTCTCTGATCCAAGAGTCCAGATCTTTTACTTTTTTTATTCCACAGTTAGAAGGACACAGCAGCCTACTGCTGGAAGAGCTCATCTTTCAAAATTTCACAGAGCCCCAAATAATAAGAGTTCCATATCCTTTAGACCTATTTGCAATATCAAGAACTGGTGGAAGTTTTAATTTTTTTAATACTGTCAACTCGATGCTTAATATCTTATTAACATTACGTTCATATAATCTAAAACAGTATTCCCATTTATGGTGTAATGGAAATAAAATTGCAGCTGTTATTTTTTTATGGGCAACACTATTTCGCTATACAGGCACACTGTTATGGCACTTTCGAGATTATCCAACGGTTGACTCTAAGTTTGCTTGGATCTGGAGTTTTTTTAAGATTAAGCAATCATTCAGTTTTTGTACTATTGCCAACTCTTACTCTGTACATAAAAGAATAAGCCAAGTCCTCCCTTCATCACATATCTCTCATCACACGGTTTATAATCCCAGTGGTGAACAGTTAATCAATAAAAAAATTACAAATATATCCACTATTGGAGTGGTATCAATGCTTGCTCCTTGGAAAGGCATTCACCAAATAATTATATGGTCTAGTTTATATGAACAACAACTCATTAGATTAGGAATTACAAATATTAATATTTACGGAGCAGATATATATGCAACAAATGGAGAACATCAAAAATATGCTAATGACTTACAGGGTTTATTAAAATTGTTCCCATCATCTATTTTAAACTTTAAAGGTAACCAATCTCCAAAAGATATTTACCAAACTATAGATCTGCTTATCCATCCAGTAATTGAACCAGAACCTTTTGGAAGAATAATAATAGAAGCATTTAGTACAGGTATCCCTGTAGTATCTACAGCGCTGGGCGGAAGTAGTGAGCTGGCAATACATCAACAAACAGCATTAGTTTTTCCTTGTTATGACTATGCAACTCTTTTTGGGCAGATTCAGCAACTATGTACAGACTCAAAATTAAGGGATGACCTTACATTAAAAGCAAAAGTAAAAGCAAAAGAGATTGAAGAGCAGGTTAATATTCTAAAGGAAATTATTTAGTTGCAAAGCTGTCGTCCTGGTAAAACCCCTTTTTCAAAGCAGATTGTAAATTCAGCATAATCTCCAGTAAACTTGAACATATTCCCCAGGTAACTTTTCTTTATGGGTTTTTTATTTTTATCACTAAACGGCCAAAATACAATAACTTCATCAACAGTTTCAGCACTTCCAAGCCCCCATAAACTACCATCCATATTTTGTGATGACTGTCCACCAACAAAATAATTTAAAAAACGAGTCTGCATACTCTTACTCGTCTTTAACCTAATAGTTGCACCAACACTTTTTGAGTTTTTATTTTTAGTACTTCCTACAAATATTCTTACCCTTTTAAAATTATTTGTTATTTGATTTTCAAAAAGAAAAACTCTTTTTGAAATACCCACCCGTCTAATATTAGAGTGGCCAGTCAAAATATCGGGCCTTCCATCACGATTAAAATCACACGTCACTGTTCCTGATGGATTTAAAACATCAACTCCCAAACGTTTTGCAATATCCATGTAACCATGATCTTTTTGTTGCTTAAAAAGTATTAACCTTGATTTAGGTGGAAAGCCTGAATTATCAACACTAAAATCAATTAATCCATCACTGTCAAAATCAAAAGAGACACCTCTTTTGTCTGCTTGATTCCAATTAGCAGTGCCATCATCCATATAGTACTCATCGCGCAGAAATTTTAGTGGAGAGAAATTCGCTCCTGTTAATACTGTAGAACGATCTCGATATTCTGGATCGTAAGAGTGAGTTAGCTCACCTGATACAATATCAATAAGTCCATCATTATTATAATCGAGACACATAGAAAATAAAGAATTACCCCCCTGCTTTACAGCGAGTGCACCCTCTTTATCTTGGGCATATAAGCTGGTATCTCCTATATTTTTATAAGCTCGTCCTCCTGTGGGAAAGAGAACATTTTTCCACAGTTTATTAGTATACCCAGCAGTAGACGAAGTTAAGATATCGGGATAACCATCCAAATTAACATCACAACTAGTCACACCAATTGTTGGTTTGGCCATATAGTAACCAGATCCTTTAGCATAGAGTAGCTCATCTTTTAATACAAAACTTATATCTTTAAAGCTTGTGCCACTTCCTTTAAATAGTGAATCAGGTACTACTTCTGGTCGACGTTTTGTAACATCAAACCAGTGTGCAACATACACATCTAAAAATCCATCTAGGTTATAATCCAAAAGGGCGATTGCAGAATTAGGAGCAATACTTGATTTTGGAAAGGCACCTGGCTTATGTTTTAGCTGATAGGTTCCCTGGTTTAAACTTCCTAAAAATAATTTTAGAGGCTCTTTATTCATTGAAGTTTTTTGGTTAAAAACTCCGACTAAGACATCTTGAATATGATCTCCATTAAAATCGGCAAACGCCAAATACGACACTCTAAAAATATTTTTAAATGGTGAAGTTGGTAACTCTTCAAATTTAGCAGTGAGTGAGTTAAAACGATAAAAATGAGGTGTTGAAAAAAAATGAGGTAAGGTAACAAGATCATCAAAACCATCATTGTCAAAATCAACAACATAAAAACTAGTAGCAGCAATATCCCCTAAACCATACAGCTCAGTTTTATCTACAAAGCTTCCATCACCTAAAGAAGTTGGCCCTTCCATTACCTTTACTTGTATCTTTTTTTTCTGCTCTTTTACTTTTTTCCCACTCTTCATTACAGATGTAGAGCATGCTGAAAGTAAAAATAGAAAAAAGATTAATTGCTTGAGCACCTTAAAAATTTAAGATATCAAGACCATATTCTTCCATCTCAACCACGTGTCCACAGGCAACTTTTATATTTTTATCACAATTTTTTGTCATACCTTTCAAATTAGAGACAAATTTTTTCCGTGCATCTTCACAAATAATATCAGTTAGTGCCATGACATATTCTTTATGCTTCTCATCAATCTCAACCTGATTTAAAATATATGATGTGCGTGAAAGTACTGCTAAAATAGCATACAACTCAATCGCCATGTCAGCGAGGCGTTTCTGAGGTAGTTCATGGTGAATAATTTTTTTACCATATTTGATAAGCGTATTTTCTACTTGAATTGAGAAACCACTTAGCATAGATGAAAAGTGCTGAGCATGCTCTTCTAATTTTGGATGGTAGTGAGTCAACGTTTTAGATGGAATCATTTTTCCAATTCTCTTTCTCGCAAAGCTAGTTAAGACGCCTAAAGATTTTATAGGCTGATTTAAAGCTTTTGATACATCTGCAATTTTTCCTAGCTCTTTTAACTCTTCGGATGGCCCTTTAATGCCAGTTAGAGACAACAAACATCTTAGAATTTCATTAGTACCTTCAAAAATAAGATGAATACGTGAATCACGCATGAGTAATTCGTATGGATACTCTTTCATATAACCTGTTCCAGCTGCAATTTGCATTGTCATATCTGCGACACTCCACAGATTTTCAGATCCATAAATCTTGCAGGCAGCACTTTCTAAAGAGTAATCTTTTAGCCCGTCAACCATTTTTCCTGTCGAAAAATACACCATTGATTCTGTTGCGTAACACTTAGCAGTCATACGAGCAATCTTATCTTGAATCATTCCAAACTCTGTAATTGTTGTATCAAACTGCTTACGCTCTTTGGCATGTTTTACCGCAAGACCAATTGCTGTTTTCATGCCTCCAACACAACCCGATCCTAATGAAAGTCGACCACTATTTAAAACATTCATCGCAATTTTAAAACCCTTACCAGGTTCACCAATAATATTTTCAGCAGGAACTACCACATCGTCAAAATAGATCGCCCGTGTTTCACTGGCCCTAATCCCCATTTTATTCTCTTTTTCTCCAAATGAAACACCTTCCAGACCTTTTTCTACAATAAAACAAGTAATTTTCTCAACAGTTTTCCCTTCTTTGTCATGCTCTGTTTTAGCAAAGACAGTATAGAATTCTGCCGTTCCTGCATTCGTAATCCACAATTTTTGGCCACTGATTTTATATGTACCATCATCTTGTAAGACGGCCTTGGTTGTAAT
Source organism: Bdellovibrionales bacterium (assembly GCA_030638415.1). Classification (GTDB taxonomy): domain Bacteria; phylum Bdellovibrionota; class Bacteriovoracia; order Bacteriovoracales; family Bacteriovoracaceae; genus DAOWEO01. The sequence goes on from DAOWEO010000128.1 coordinate 27,540, forward strand.
AGCATAAGCGTCTGATCCAGCACCAGGCTCTGTTAAGCAAAAAGCTGCCAATGCTTCACCACTGGCTAATTTAGGTAACCATTTTTTACGTTGCTCATCACTGCCCTCATTAAGTAGTGCTCTATAGCCAATTGATTGATGGGCCCCTAGCATCGTAGCAATCGATCCATCGTTGCAAGCCACTTCAGCAAACACACGAGCATACAAAGAATAGTCGAGTTCTAATCCACCGAACTCTTCTGGCACGGCCAGTCCACAAAGTCCTAGTTCTGCAAGACCTTGAATGACCTCTTTAGGTATCTCTTGCGCATCATCAAATTTATGACTATCAATATTATCTTGAGCAAATTTATCAACAGCTTGAACCATCTCTTTGCCGAACTCTTTTTGATCCTGAGAAAAAGCGGGAAAAGGAAAAATATCACTGTCGTGAACCTCTCCATAAAATAAATTACCTAATACTGAACTCATATCACTCATAATCAATCCTTTGTTATGCATAATTGAAAATCTACAGAAATTTATAACATATTATAACGGCGAATCTCGTAAAGAGACAACTCTATTCTTTCATAACCTTTCATCTACCTTATTTACATAATTATCTTGCAATGCAAGAAGATAATGTCATAATATATTTGTACGATATTATTAGTAGTTTAGCGTTTTAATCAGGGAAGAGAGCTTAATGAAAAAGATTAACTTTAACTTAGATAAAGTTAAGGAGTTGTTTTCAAATTGGAAAAATATATTACCAATTAAAAACACAACCGAAGATCGGCAACGATCAGACTTTCTAAAATCATTTGATTTTCAGAAAATTTTAACTCACTTAAAAGATTTTACGACACCTGCCAAGCGTGAGCTAGTACATCGAATATTTCTTTCCACCCTATTTCTAACTACAGCATATTATTCAGGAAAAACTATTTCACATTTTATAAGCACTGCAATAAGCACCAATAAGCATAAAACAAAAAATGCTTACACTCCTCCTCCTACTGTCAATAAGCTCGCCAGTAGTACTATTGATGCAATTCAAGGTAAAAATCTATTTCACACAAATCTAAAAGCAAAAGAGTTTAAAAACCTCACAAAAAAGCCCCGTCTAAATTTAGGTAGAGAGTGCAAGCAGGCGACCAAAAAATCTAAATTAGATATCAAAGTACTAACGACTACTGTTTTACAAGACAGTATAAAATCTATAGCTTCAGTCCAAATACGTGGTACAAAAATACCGGTAGAAGTACGTGAGGGTGATAAGATTAAGCACTTAGCAGAGGTTAGCCGTATTGATCGTCTCTATGTTATTTTAAAGAATCTCAGCAGTGGAGAATGTGAATTTATTCAACGTAAAGAAAAAATGCCAAAAAAGAAAATACAAGTAGTCAGCGCTAAGCTAGGTAAGAAGATTATAGATAAACTTGGGGATAAAGGTATTAAGAACGTTGGCAACCATTTCTCGATAAAAAAGTCAGTTAAAAATGAGATGCTTAATAATATTAGTAATGTACTGACACAAGCGAAGGCCATCCCGATTCGCACCGCTAACGGAACTCTAAATTTTAAAATAACAGAAATTGTAGCCGGTAGCATCTATTCCAAATTAAATATTAAAAATGATGACATCATTACTAAAATAAATGGAAAACCAATAAAATCAATGAATGAAATTATGAATATGTTTGGTTCATTTAGAAATGTTGACCAACTCTCACTCTCTGTAAAACGAGATGGAGAAGAGGAAAACTTGGACTACCAATTTGAATAATGGAACAGGGAATAACTATGAAACATAAGCTGGGCACCTTAAAAACTTTATTGCTTCCGATTATCATAGTACCGCTATGTTCTCAAGCTCAATTTGATCAATATAAATCTAAAACGAGTTTTTCCAAGCAAAGTAAAGCAGCAAGTGCTAAAATAAAGTCTGGCAAATCCGCAAAGTCTATTAAAAACTTTACTGATGATGATAATAACCAAGCTATTTTTGGACGCTCAACTCAAGACGATAAAGACATCAAAAAATACACGAAGGATAAAAAATATGTAAATCTTAACCCTGAAACAGCTTTTGGCCCTGAAGTTGTTACTAATTTTGACTTTCCTAATACTTCGTTAAAAGATCTCACCAACCACATGCAAAAATTAACAGGTATTAATCTCATTATTGATAAAGAGCTCAAAGGAAAAATTAGTATTACTGCACCAACACCTATTACAATTGGTGATGCATGGAAGGCATTCTTAACTGCTCTAAATGTAAATGGATACTCTCTAGTAAAATCAGGTGCATTTTATAAAATTGTTAATACTCGTGATATTCGCTATACCCCTACCCGCATCTACACAGGAAGCTATACTCCTAGTACTGAAAACTATGCGATGAGAATATTACCTCTTAAATTTATTACTGCTTCAGAGGTTACCAGAAGTTTTAGACCCTTTATGTCACGCTATGGTAGAATTTTAGATATTCGCCAAACTAATACTATTATTATTCAAGACACAGGCGACAATATTAACCGTCTAGTTCGTCTTATTCAATTTGTTGATGTACCAGGGCATGAAGAGACACTGCAAATTATTCAAGTTACCAATACGTCAGCTCAAGAGATTGCCAAGCTACTAGATAAAATCCTAGATAATAAAAAGAAAGCACGTACCTCTTCTACAAAAAGAGCAAATAAATCTGAAATTATCAGTAAAATTATTGCAGAACCTAGAACTAATTCTATCATTGCCATGGCAAATGCTCATGGAGCAAAAAAGCTTATCGCCCTTATTAACCAGCTAGATGTAAAAGTTGTATCACAAAGTAGTGGTAAGATACATGTTTACTATCTAAACTATGGGGATTCAGAGACTTTAGCAAAAACTCTTTCAAGCCTAGTTTCATCAGGAACACCAACAAAAACTAAATCACGTTTTAGAGCAAGTGAAAGCTCAGATGATTCACTATTTACTGCTCAAGTTAAAATTACAGCTGATAAAGATAACAACGCTCTTGTAGTTGTCGCTTCCCCTACTGATTACCTAACAATTAAGGACGTTATAAAAAAATTAGATATTCCAAAGGATCAAGTCTATTTAGAAGGTCTTATTATGGAAACCAACCTTAATAAAACAAATGCTTTTGGAGTTAGTATTGTTGGTGCCTATGGTGATGGAGCGATTGAGATGGCCGGTAGTAACGCCAACTCATCTGCACTCGCTGGACTTCTTGGTGGAAATTTTACCAGTCTAGGTGGTTTCTTTGCAGGAGTTGGAGAGGGCAAGGCTACAGAGAGAAATATTGGAGGCCAAACAATTAATATAAATCCCCTCAATGCACTTATTACAGCAGTTGCAGCGAATGGAAATGCTAACGTTTTAGCAACACCTCAACTACTTGCCTTAGATAACACTGAAGCAGTATTTGAAGTTGGTGAGACAGTTCCTATCTCCGAACAGACAAACTCAGCAAGTGGAAGTAGTACTTTTGCAACGAAAGAGCAAAAAATTGCCCTGACTCTAAAATTTACTCCACAAATTAATAAAGTAACCCGCTTTATTAAACTAAAAATTGACCAACAAATTGAAGATTTCTCACAGCGAGAACTACCTCAATCACTTCAAGACAAAGGTGTTGCCACAACTACCAGAAAAGCAGTGACAACAGTTGTAGTAAGAGACCGTGACACTGTTGCCATGGGTGGTTTAATGAGAGATAAGACTGTTGAATCTGAAAGTAAGGTACCTTTACTAGGAGATATTCCAATACTTGGTTGGCTCTTTAAAAATAAAAGCAAGACTGTTGAAAAAGTTAATTTACTGTTCTTTTTAACTCCTAAAATTATGTCTTCATATGAAAGTACCATGGCTGATAATACCATCGACTCTCTTGATGCAAGATATACGCACTTACGAGAAAACTTTGATGGAGAGGACATGCCTTTTCAAGATGTTACTACAGACCTTTATCAAAAAGCGATTCAGCAAAAAAGTGGAGCTCTCTATAAAAAAGAGGCGTCTAAGCGGTACCTAGAGGAAAATAAAAAAGGTGAGAATGATGGATCATCAGCTCCTTTCATCGCCCCTATTGATGAACAAGCAGCTATCTTTCAACCCAAACTAAATATTAAAAAATTTCCTAGATTTATAGAACCTAATTATCAACAAATTATACAGACCATTAGAAATAAAAAATCTGCAATTAAACGTTAGGGTGCAATAGGTGAAAATTTCGACACATATTCTAGAGCAAGTTGAAGGCTATAAAGAGAAGATAGGACAGCTTCTTTTACAGCACACTTCACTTACCGAAGAACAATTACAAGAAGCCCTAACCATCCAAGAAGAGACAGGCAGCATGATTGGAGACGTTCTACTACGAAAGAACTTTATCCACCCTCATGATATTGTACGTGTTTTATGCCGCCAAATTGATATACCCTATTTGAATGACGTTCAGGTAGAACATATTGATCCTGAGATGGTGGTGGATCTACCAATTAACTACTGTAAACAACATGAAGTTTTACCCATTACAAAAACAGAAACGGACGTTACAATCGTAATAAGTGATCCTTTCAATTTTGATGTAATGAATGATCTTCAGACTCTATTTCAAAAAGAGATCAAGACCACAGTCAGCTCTCCTCTAAAGATTCAAGATGCAATTAACCGTGTCTATGAGAAGGCTAATAAAGATATTGTCGCGACTCTAGAAAATGAGTTTGAAGAAAACCTTGACCTTGATGGTCCCATTGATATTTTAGATGCAGGAGCAGATGAGGCTCCTGTAATTCGTTTTGTAAACTCAATTATCTTTCGTGCAGTAAAAGAGCGAGCATCTGATATTCATATTGAACCTTTTGAAAAAGAGACTGTTTATCGTTTCCGAATCAATCGAGTGATGCACGAAGTACTACGACAACCTATTAAAACTCATGCTGCAGTAGCCTCACGGATAAAAGTTATGGCAAAACTTGATATTGCTGAAAAAAGACTGCCACAAGACGGAAGGATTCCGATCAAAATTGCAGGCAAAGATATCGACATTAGACTTAGTACCATCCCCGTCCAAAGTGGTGAACGAATTGTAATGAGAATACTGGAGAAGAGTAATACTGTTTTAAAACTTGAAAAACTTGGCTTTCAAGGAAAAATTCTAAAACAACTAGATCAACTTTCAAAACTAAAACATGGAATTGTCTACGTTACCGGTCCAACAGGTCATGGAAAATCGACAACACTTTTTGCCATGCTAAGCCGAATTAATCAACCAGATAAAATGATTATAACTGTTGAAGACCCCGTAGAATATGAGATCCATGGAATTTCACAAACTCAAGTTAATGCAAAGATTGGACTCACTTTTGCTCGTGCTCTAAGAAGTTTTTTACGTCAAAACCCTGATGTTATTATGGTTGGAGAAACCAGAGACCAAGAAACCGCAGAGATGGCAATTCGTGCTTCTCTTACAGGTCACTTTGTCCTCTCTACCTTACACACTAATGATGCTTGTTCTGCCCCCGGAAGACTTATTGATATGGGAATAAAACCATTTTTAATTGCTTCTTCCCTCTCAGCTGTTTTATCACAGAGACTACTACAAACTCTTTGTAATAACTGTAAAGAAGCATACGAACCAACAGATACAGAGTTAATTTCTGCAGGTATTGAGCGACGTCCAGGTGTCACCTTCTATCAACCAGTAGGTTGTGATAAATGTCACCAGCGAGGATATTCCAGTCTAACAGCGGTGAGTGAATTACTATTAGTAAATGATGAGATCGGACAGCTAATTATTAACCGTGCAGATTCAACGACTATAAAAAAAGAGGCTCTGAAGCATGGCTTGGTACCACTCAGACAAGATGCCATAGAAAAGGTCTATCAGGGAATTACCTCTATCAGTGAAATGGTAAAAGCAATCAATTCAGAAGTTGATAGCTAATGGCCGTCTATAACTACAAAGGGATAAAGCAAACAGGACAAGAGGCAAGGGGTACCATTACAGCAGAATCTTTATCACAAGCTAAGCAAAAAGTTAAACAGCTAGGGGTGATGATTACCTCTATGAAAGAAGATAATTCCTCAGGTAAAAAGAAATCAACAGGGATCAGTTTTGGCAATAAAGTTAGTATTGGAGAACTTTCATTAACCACTAGGCAACTATCAACTCTACTCAAGGCTAAAATTCCGTTGGTACAAGCCCTTAATGCATTAGTCGATCAAACCGACCATCCATACTTGAAAGGAGTTCTTTCTGAAGTTAAGCAAAAAGTAAATGAGGGAGCATCTTTAGCAAATGCTTTTTCAGAATACCCCAAAGTATTTAACAATGTTTTTGTAAATATGGTTGAAGCAGGAGAAAGCTCTGGAACCCTCTCTATTGTATTAGTACGACTAGCTGAATTTACAGAAGCACAGGTTAAGTTAAAAAATAAAATAAAAGGTGCCATGATGTATCCACTTATTATGGTTATTTTTGGCTCCATGATGATGGGAATTATTTTTGCTTTTGTAATTCCCAAAATTGCTAAAATTTTTGTCTCAATGAAAAAAGATCTACCATGGACTACTCAGCTGGCCATTGGTATCTCAAATTTTGTACTAAATTACTGGTACATTGTTATTATTGGTGGCTTTGCGTCTGTCATTTTCTTTAAAAAATATCTCCAAACGACTAGAGGCCGCTCGCAATATGATGCTATTTTACTAAAGCTACCGATTGTTGGAGGTTTAACCACAATGATTAATATTAGCCGATTTGCCTCAACACTTTCGACTCTACTAACTTCAGGTGTTCCTATCATTGCAGCAATGAATATTGTGACTAATCTAATTTCAAATGTTCATATCAAGGCTAGTATTAAAGAATCCAAAGAGAGTATATCTGAGGGATCTTCTATGGCACTTCCCATGATAAAAAGTAAACTTTTCCCACCAATGGTTACCCATATGATCTCCCTGGGGGAGAAATCAGGAGAGCTAGAACCGATGCTTGAAATTATTTCAGAAAATTATGAAGAACAAGTAGAGACAAAACTCTCTGGCCTGACTTCTATTTTAGAACCTGTTATGATGGTCGGCATGGGATTAGCCGTTGGCTTTATCGTTTTTTCCGTTGTAATGCCACTGATGGACATGAATAAATTACATTAATGAAGGAGTATAGATGAATAAGAAAATAAACAGATCGATAATAAAAAATGCACGAGGTTTTTCTTTAATTGAAATTTTAATTGCCCTTGCTCTATTAGCAATGGCAGGTACTTTTGTTGGTGGTAGAATTTACCAATCATATCAAGAAGGGCTAGTAAACTCTGCTCGGATTCAGATGAACAATCTTGCCGATCGCCTAAAAGAATTTAGACGTAGTTGCCACTACTACCCTGGAACAGAACAAGGTTTAGAAGCACTCGTTACAAAACCATCAGGTGGAAGAGAGTGTAAACGTTACGTTCCAGGTGGCTATATTGAAGGTGGTCAAGTTCCTAATGACCCATGGGACTCTCCATTTGAATATGAGTCAGATGGCAAGTCCTTTAACATCTGGTCTTTAGGTGCAGATGGTATGGAAGGTGGCGATGAAGCTGATGCAGATATCTATTTAAAAGGTAAAAAATAGATATAATATGAATATAAATGATGCAAAAGGCTTTACTCTTATTGAGATATTAACAAGCCTTTTGCTTATTTCTCTGACATTTGGTCTAATATCTTCTGCGGTATCAACAAGTCGCGATAGACTGGATTCCACTAGGCAACACATTGAACGGGCAATAGCTTTTTCTATCGATGAAGCAACTGTACGCAATGCCCTTGTCCGTATTCACTTTGTTTTTGATGGCGAACAACAATATATTAGCGTGGAGAATGGAGAATCAGGTAACTATATGCTCCCCTCTTTTCTTTTTGCTGAAAAGCAAGATCTAGACAAGGAAGAATTAGCTGAACAAAATAAAAAACTTCAAAACCAGTTTAGCTCAGTTAAAGATTTTCAAGATGGTAAATTTACTCTTGATGAGGATATACAAATTATTGCAGTTGCCACCTCAGTATCTAAGCAACTTGTAACGGAAGGGGAAAGTGCGATCTATTTTTATCCGACAGGTGAAAAAGATGATGCTATAATTTTTTTCGGATCTGATGAAGAGATTATTGTTTTAAAAATATCGGCTTTTATATTAAAAATAAGTATTGATTATCTTCCACTAGAGCTCATTCCTAATGAAAGTGCAACAGAGAAACAACTAGAGATGGCCAAAGAGATTTTTGAAAAATGGTTAAAAGACAAATAACATTCCACAGTATATCCAACAATAAAGGCTTTACTCTTTTAGAAGTCATGATTGCTATGACTATTTTCGCTACATTCATTGCAACTTTCGTACTAATTCAAGGCAACAACCTCAATGATAGTTCTATGCTGAGAGAGGAGACTATTCTTCAACGACTATGCCAGAATAAGTTAAATGAGATTATACTAAATCCACCAGAGTTTCGTGAAGCCCTCACCCTTATAGCAGAGACAAAAACTTTCGAAGAGAATGATAGATATGAATTTAGTATTGTCTACAAACGTTTTGAGCTACCTGAGTTTAATAAAATACAAGGCCTAGATGGTGATGATTCTGCCCAACAATCACCAAACCAAGCACTAGAAAAAAAAGTTTATGATGAAGTTATGAAAATAGTTAAAGAAGCACTCTGGCAAGTTGAAGTTACAGTAACGAATAAGGAGAGTAAGTACAATTTCTCACTCTCAACTTGGTTACGTAATCAGGCTGCAAAAGTTGAGATTACTTACTAATGAAACAAACTGTACGACATATTCATTCACGTCAGATAGACCAACAAGGTTTTACTCTCGTTGAAATTTTAATTGCTATTGTGCTACTGTCTTTTTTAATGATAGGGGTATTTTCTATTACAGATAACTCTGCAACGACTATTGAGCGTGTTACCAGAGAAGATGCTGACTTTGCACAAGTTGGTACCGTTATTAATAGACTTGAAATGGATTTTTCTCAGCTCTATTCTCCATTATATTTTTCTGCCTTACAAAGTGACCAAGCAGATCCTAAAAATCCGTACGCTAAAACAACAGTTGCCAGAAATAAAGTCTTTCCCAATTATTCAGAAACAGGACACCCAGTTCCTCTTATTGAACAACCGTCTCCCCAAGAGTTAATCTTTTTTACTTCCTCTAACCGTAAAAAGATTCCAAATTCGAAGGAATCTCATTTTGCTTGGGTCTACTATCAATTACGTTCCATGCCAACTGATGTGACAGAAGAGCGAGAAGGTGAGCCACGAAAAGGAAGCAACCAGTTAATTCGAAAAATAATTGCAACTAATCCGTATGACGAAGACTTAGACTGGGATAAAGTCAGAGCACAACCACTGCTCAATTATGTGAAAGATTTTAAGATTTTGTTCTGGTCTGCCAAAAAAGAGAAATTTGTAGAATCGCTAAGTGATTCTGAGAACAAACTAATAATTAGAGCAGTTCAAGTAATTATCACTCGTTTTGATGAAAATAATCTGGAAGAAGAAATTACTCGAATTTTTCGTCCTTTATGGCCAGTTTTCAATACGGCACTAGACAAAAAAACACCAACCAAAGAAATCCCCGGAGTTAGTAATGATAAAAACTAGTTCCGATACTAGAAACGTCAATAATCAAGATGGAATTGCCATCATAATGGTCATGACTTCTATTACTTTTTTAATTCTTATTCTTGCTACTTTTACCTACGACATGAAGGTAAATAAGATTCGACTTTACAACCAGCAAGAGCGCCTGCAAGCGAGACTTAATGCTGAGGCTGGTCTAAAGTTTGCATTACTTCGCTTAGAAATTTATCAAAAAGCACGTAATTTATTAGAAAAAAATAAAAGTATTAAAGATGTTCTATCTCCACAGCTAATTCAATCAATTTTAATAATGCCATTTTTTTATCCTATCCCTCCAACAGGAAATATGAATATTATTCAAAGTAATGCACTTCATGAGTTTAACGATAGTGTTCTCTTGGCAGGACAACTCAATTTTTCAATTCAACCTGTTACCGGCTTTCTAAATCCCAATAATATGATCACCCATATCGCATCAACTGATTCCATTAAAGATGACACTCCTCCAGCAGACGCAGATCCAACAACTAAGGACAAAACTTCCAATATCGCACAAGAAGTTGAAAAAAGTATTACTCAAATTCTAACGACTAGTATTGAGCAAAAAAGTGAGACCGATGAACTATTTAACTCACTATATTCAAATCTTAACCCTGAATTACTTGTAAAAGAACTCAAATATTACGTAACTGCAGAAGGCCAATTTAAAGATCAAGAACTTGCTCAAATTCAGCCGCTGTTTGATAATAAAGGCATTGAACCCAAGTTTGCTCCCCTTAGCTCTATAGAAGAGTTAAATCTTTTACCATCATGGGATGATGACATTATCAATTTAATCAAAGATAATTTAACTGTTCATTCTCAGTCTATTGTCAATATTGAACTCATCACTAAAAAACAACTTATGGCAATATTTCCAACTCTCACCGATACATTTGCTGATGATTTTTTTGAATATAAAAATGGTGATAGCGAAAAAGAGATTGAACCACATGAAATTAAAAGTGTAGCCAAATTTGAGCAAGTTTTAACAGCAACTCTAAGTCTCATTCAGCCTGAAGCATATAAGAAAGCCGTAGATAAGTTAAAGGAAGCGGATATCTCCTTAGGGGTCGCTAACTTACTATTCGAAGTGACTTCTACCGGTACCTATAACCGTGCAAAGTATCAATTAAAAGCAATTATCAATATTCCCACTCTAGTAAAAGAGGTTAAAGACCCCAATGCTCCTAAAGATCCAACAACGGTGACTCCTCCTGAAGATACAACTGAAGGTGGAGTATTTGATCCGGATGCTGCTCCCATTGAAGATAATCCTAATGACCCAAATCCAACTAAAACAAAAAAAGAGATCGAATATTTAACACCCAGAATAGAAGAGATCCAAAATGACTAAAAAAGACTTGTATCATACCGCTCTACTCTGCTAAAATAGATGTATATATTCAAACAGTAGACACGGAGAGTCTTAGGTGAAAGTTCTTTCAATTGATGTTGGTACTTACTCTATTAAAGCTCAAAAAGTGAGCATAGAGAAAAAAAGAGTTCGCATCATATCATCTGATGAAATAAATATTGCTCAAGTTAGGCAGCAATTATCACCCAATTTAAGTGATGATGAAGTTGTTATTATTATTCTTGAAGATCTTTTTGAGCAGAAAGATAATTTTGATAAAATTATATCCCAAATTCCATCGCAATATGTAGTTACCCGTTTTTTAAATATTCCAGTAAAATCTAAAAAGAAGGCACAACAGATCCTCCCTTTTCAATTGGAAGATGGACTTTTTTCAGACCTTCAAAATACACACTATATTACAAAACTACTACCATATAAAAACCATATCAATGCCCATGCATTTATTGCTAGAACAGATCTCTTCTCAACTTTTTTTCAAAAAAGAAAAAATCTGTCAATTCTTCCCCATCTGCTTATTAGTGAACAAACCCTCATTCAAGACTATGTCGAAAATGAAAAAATTGGTCAAAATTTTGCAATTGTTGATTTGGGACATACCACAACTAAAGCATATATTGTTAACAACAATGAAGTTGTATCAAACCATTTAATATATTTTGGAGGACAACGCCTAACAACGCTTATTGCTGAGACCTATCAAATATCAGGAGAAGAGGCCGAAATTTATAAAAAAGAAAATGCCTTTTTTCTAACAGATAATCAATACAAGGAAGTGGACGAAGATCAAAAAGAATTTGCACTATTTATGAAACGTGCCTTCCAAGAGTTTATTAAAAATTTTCAAATATGGGATCTTGGATATCAATCTATAACAGGTAAACAATTAAATAAAATATATCTCACAGGTGGTACTTCTAAAATTAAAAATGTTACTAATTTCCTTTCACAGGTACTAAATATAAAATGTGAATATCTGCCTCCATGTAAGTTTCTTTCTTCTCCTAATAGTCTTCATGAAAAAGAAGATGCTCAACTGCAGAATGTAACAATGATGAGTTCACTACTGTTAAAAAAGCAGACTCCACTTAATTTCTTAAATGGTAATTTTGCAGGCAATAGTGATGCACAACTGCCATTATTTACCGTTGGTTTCATCGGATCTCGCGTCTTATATATCTCACTAATTGTCTTATCGGCTCTACTTGTGGACCACTTTGTTACTAAGCATAATATATCTAAAGAGATTAAGATTGCGACAAAAAAATTACAAGCTCCTGCCTTAGAGTTAAAAAGAACAGAGCGACAATTATTAGTCAGAAAACCTGAACGTCTTTTAAGGATATTAAAAAAGAAAGAGAAGCAGATACAAAAAATACATGATCTCATATACTCACAAACCCAAACAGACCTATTCTTCCCTTTGAAAAATATCTCAAATATTATTAAAGACTCTGGTGAGTTTGTAATTACAAAATTCTCTTCAAAAGATAACCATTATACGATGACACTAGCTCAACATACAGGTGGAAATTTAAAAGATCTACAAAAAATATTAAAAGCTAAGCTTGGAACGAACGCGACAGTAAAACTTTTGAAAAAAACTCTAACAATATCAAAATAAAGGAACTAGATGCTAAAAGGAAATCTCTCAATATTATTCAACAAAATTGATACATTTATTTTTAGTAAGTTAGAACAAGTACAAGGTGCAAATGCATATAATCAATATCGTAACTTTCTAAAAGACCATCTTGATGAAAACATACAAAAAATGATTAACATTAGTTTAACATTTTTACTTATTTTTCTACCGGTAATAATTACGATAGGATTTCTCGTGGTTAATACGGGACAAAAGTCAGAACTGCAGCGCTTTCAAGATATAAATCAAAGTATCTCTTCAATTACCAATAAATCATCTGCCTTAGCAAAAACCAGAACAAGATTAGGACAAGTCGCTGCTCTTAGTACTAAAGAAAAACTGAGACAAAAAATACAGGCGACTCTCCATAAGTACAATGCAGCTTCAACTAAAATTGACTCTATTAGTTTTAAACTTTCAAGTACCAAGCAGTTGCAAAAAGTCACTGCTTCAATCTCTTTAAAAAACATATCCACAGAAGGTATGCTCAATTTTTCAAAAGAGCTTATTAATAGATATAAGATGGCATTTAAGACAATCAATATAAAACGTAATAATACCAATGAGTCACTACGTGTCTCATTTGGAATTGAATATTTCGTAGCACAATAATAGCAGTAGGTGATAAACAGATGGCAAATAAGAAGATAGAACCGATTGCAGAAAATAAATTAGAAGACAGTATCTACAAACAGTCAAAAGTATTTTATATCAAAGTAACTCTTGCCAGTATTACACTCTTCTTTCTTGCACTTGTTTTATTCCTTCCACTGACAAAGATTATAGAAGATAATATTAAAAGTGCCTTAGTTTCTAGCCCAAAATGTAAAATCACATATAAATCACTTACCTCGTCATATTTTTTACCACAATTAAATATTATAAAACCTGTAATCCCAAAGGGGTGCATGGGCAAAAGGAAAATCACCCTCTCCAGAATAAAAGTAAAGTTAATACGCCCTTCATTTTTTCCTTTTGGTATAAAAACAAATATTACACTTTTCAATGGTTCTGAAAGCCTAACTATTGAGAGTATTATCGGGATTGGAAAACAAGTTTTTTACTTAAATGAGAAGAGTATTTCATCCACACTCATTAACCTTTTACTACCCGAATCATACTCGGTGCAAGGTAAGTATGCTATTCAAGCTGTTTTAACAAAAGAGAATGCAAAAAAGTTCACTGGTTCATTAGTCCTCAGCTCTAAGAACTTTCAACTAAATAGTTTTACTGTTAGTGGACTCGATCTTCCTGACTTGAATTTTAATAAACTAAATTTGAAATTATCTTTAAAAGATAGAAAACTAGTCCTTGACCATTTAATAATTGGAGATGGTCAGGCACAAATTAGTGGAAAACTACAAGGAAATGCTCTATTGAACCTAATAGACCCAAATTATACCCGTATTAATTTTGAAGGTTCTGTTCACTTTAGTAAATCTTTTAGAGATGCATTTTCTATTTTAAATATTTTACTTAACGGAAAACAAGAGAAAAATGGAAGATATTTTTTTACTCTTAAAGGGACTGTCAAAAATCCTCAACCTTCATTTTAAAAGAGATCACTATGCCAAACGATCTTTTAGTACTGCTAAATAAAAATCTAGATATTCACTTAAAGCAATATCTACCTGCTCATACTATTGCCCAAGTATATAACTATGCTATTTTTCCTCCGGGAAAACTATTTAGGCCACAGTTGGTATTCGCAATTGCAAAAGATTTTCAACATCCAGAGAATGAAAAAATAATTTCACAATGGCATCACTCTTTAGACAATGCTTACTTAGCAAGTCTCGTCGAGATACATCATGCTTACACTTTAGTGCATGATGACCTTCCAGCGATGGATAACGATCTTATACGGCGAAATAAGCCAAGTACTCATGCTAAATTTGGTGAGTGGCAAGCCTTACTTGTAGGAGATGGATTACTTAATATTTCCTATCAGCTCATGAAAAATATCTCCTCAGAAAAGCTTCCTACTATGCTCGCGCTAGCAGGACATTGCTTAGGCCCTAAGGGATTAATTCATGGGCAAGTTCTAGATCTATCAGAAGAGATGAATGATTCATTCAGTAGTCTAATAAGAACCCATGAATTAAAAACGGGTCGGCTAATTCAACTGGCTATTGTTGGAAGCTACTTGCTACTCAATCAAACAGATACAGGGATTCCCCAATATCGAACGGCAATTAATCTAGCAAAGCTAGGTCAAGCGATGGGAATTGTCTTTCAGTTATTAGATGATATAACCGAACTGGTTGACAAAAACTTAAATGACCATGAGATGGTTATTAACCCTTGGTTCAATTTTACAACACTGGCCTTTGAGGAATTGATCAATAGAATGCAAACTATAAAATCGATCCAACAACAATATAAACTAAATGAATTTAACAGTGTTTTACAGTTCTATTATTCTAAAATTCATAGAAAGTTACAAATAGGACAAGCCAATATTATGTTAAATCTGAGTAAGCAGAAATTTAGTCATAAGCAGCTAGATTTAATTATGCAGCTGCTTTAAATCTGTTATCAAAGAGAGGATAGAATTTATTTTTGCCTTTGCTAAAATAATTTTTTGAACTTCACTATCACTTAGCTCATGCTTATGACGACTGTTGTTTTCAGCAGTTAAGGATATTGCAGTATCCTCTACTTTATCTTCATTATCTTTTTCACTGCTCTGTTTAGGTTTTGGCTCAATAGAACTTACAACACGTTGTAAATCATCTAGCTCTTTTTTTGCCTCTTCAATATTCATTTTATCTTCAAAAAGTAATTTTTTAATTAAGGCAACAACTTCTACATCACTATGATCATATAGTTTATGACCAGTCGACGACATAATAGGATTGATTTGTTCAAATTCAGATTCCCAAAATCTTAACACATAAGATTTAACTCCAGTAATGGAAGAAACTTCATCTATTTTAAATTGTGATTTATTTGGTATTTGCATAATAACTAAAACCTATAATCATCACCAGGAAGTTTAGTAGTGGCCTTGGCAAAGTAATCATCTTCCTCTTCTTGTTCAGAGTTTCTACGAAAAGAGCTAATTGCTTTTTCTGCCCCCTCTTTTGGTGGAATAGACTTATCTTCTTTACCTTTTTCATCGAGACGATGAGCGTATCTTTCAGTCACATCTTCTTTTAATACCTGTGATGGCTTAAAAGTAAGTACTCGACGTGCCGAAATTTCCATCGACTCACCCGTCTGTGGATTTCTTCCCATACGGGTTTTTTTGTCACGAATAGAAAAATTTCCAAAACCTGAAATTTTAACTTTCTCACCTTTAGAAAGGGTATTTTTCATGACATCAAAGACCAAATCAACAAATTCAGCAGCATCTTTCTTTGAAAAACCTGCATCTTTATAAATTTTTTCTACAATATCGGCCTTCGTTAAACTCATACTTCCTCCATAAACATAGACATGTATTTGTATTAAATCCTTTAATATAAATAGGTTAGCAAGAATCAGGAATATTCACAACTAAAAAATAAAGGTACTTTTTGCCTTGTCCTAGAGGTGTAAATTAGTTAAGTATTTCACAATATTTTTATCCTTAACTACAAAGCTCTTAACCCTGTAACTTGAACGGCTACGAATCCAATCGAATGGGTTAATCTTGTTTCTTCCTAGAAAGAAGTCTACATGACTGCCATTAATTGCTCCTCCGGTATCTGCTGCAAAAAAGTACCCATCATGAGTAACACTTTTTCCATTATCCAAGTTAATCCGCTCACCCTTAGCACTCGGTATATAGAGAACCGTGCCATATGAGATATATTTAGGATCTACTGCAATGGATCGATATGGAACTAGCTTGTAAGTTTTTACTCCATTTCCGTAGCGGCTGTTAGACAGCATGAACCGTGAAGCTCCTACATTATAAGAGAAGTAACGTGAACAATTTACCTTGGATAAACCCACACTTTTTACGAAATTAAATACCTTTAACTCACCGGTAAGTGTTTGTACTTGAAAGCTTCCCTCCAAAGCACCATGGCACCAATCTGATAGAGATAATTCTACTCCAAACCTCTGTCCGGAAGTATTTAAAATATCGTATCCACCACTTACTGCATCATAGAGAGGAACATAGTAATATGTACCCCAGATAAACTTACTTTCTATCGTTTGCTCTGGTGGTGTAATATTAAATAGTACTTCTTCATCTTGAGGCTCTAGAAATAATTTAGCCCCAGGTGTATTGGCTTGCTCACAGCTAAGCAGTACCAACGTCAAAATCAACAATATCATTTTCATATAGTCTCCACTATCAATTAGGCCACTTCCACTCCTTACTGGCAAAACGCACTGCATCGTTCTGGTATGCTTTTTGCAATAACAATATTAAATATAAGTGTATCGAAAGTACGTTTTTTCAAATAGTTACGATTGACTGTAAACGACTACTGGCTATTTTTTAGTCAAACTGTCTAAAAAGAAGAGGAATATGCTAAATTGGTTACGGACAACATTTACCATACTTTCAAGCTTGAGCTTACTTCTAAGCTCAATTCCCTTACATCTACTAGCATCTCAACCAGTCGAAATCTCTGAAGTACTTACTTCGCTTAATAATTTTTCATCACTTATCTATGGAACTGAAAATAATGGCAAACCAGGACTGTTACAAAATGTACAAACAGTATTTAAGGCAGCTGACACTGATGATGAATCAAGTGTAACCATGCAAGATTTTAATCTTAAGCCTATATTAAATAAACTTCGTTCACTGCAGACAACAATTACCAATACACTTGATCAAGAGGAGCTAGAAGAAGAGGTTATTAACAACCTAATTCTAAGTTCTTTTGCTTATATTGATATTCCTTTCTATGAATTTTTATCAATTTGGAAATCCAAGGATCAGTTAGCCTATCGTTACCAATTACAACAGGAGTATCGTTCTCAATTTTCTATCGAATTTTTAAGTGACAAACTTAAAGAGCAAAGTAAAATGATGAATTTTTTAATTATAGAAAATGATAATGCTACCTTTTCTTTTAAACTTGCTCCATTCGAGCAATTAAAAAAAGAGTTACAGGTATCCATCCAAATTCCTGCTGTACATACTTATCTCAAAGCAACAAGGTTAATGGCCTTGCAAATGATGCTTCAGCAACAAAGCCTTTATCAAGGATATCTTGGAAATTCTGATGAAGTTACAATACCTCAAAGTTGTCAGGAAGTTAGCTTTACCAAACTTCCTGAATCTTACACCTTTGAAATGCCATCTGCAGAGACCAGGCAAACGATGATTACCAATATGCTCATAAATAACGGACTAATTGCAGGTACTGATATTTATAGAGAAAACTTTTTAGAAAGTAGTAACCCTCACCTAGCTTCAGGTAGTGTAACTCAAATTCTTCCATTCCAACAACATAGTTTAGCAACACAGGCCATAAAAAAACCGCAGTCAATATCAATTGATGATCTTTCTACATTTGATAATGTGCTAGCACTAAAAGAGTCAGCACTAATAGCTCTTTTTGATCGGGAAAACAAACGTTCAAAACAACGAGCCTGTGGAGGTCGTAACTGTGCTGATCGTATGTCAAAAGCATCAATTACTAAAATAGAAAAAATTATGTTCAAAATGATACAATTTTCTAATCCAGCATGGATTATTAAACAAAATGGTAAAACCATAACTGTTGATACAGAAGCCTATAATGCATATATTATCGATCAGCTTAAGCTACAAAATAAAAAGAGCTGGACTAGTATTATGCCAGTATCCCTAAAGAACAGACTACAAAACCGTCAGGTATCAATTAACTTTCCA
Organism: Bdellovibrionales bacterium; assembly: GCA_030638415.1. Classification (GTDB taxonomy): domain Bacteria; phylum Bdellovibrionota; class Bacteriovoracia; order Bacteriovoracales; family Bacteriovoracaceae; genus DAOWEO01. The sequence continues at coordinate 46,038 of DAOWEO010000128.1, forward strand.
CTACAGGGAGCTCCATCTTTATGGAACTCCTGGAGTCTGCGTAAGATTTATAGCTCTTTAAAGAAAACTTCAACAAAACAACGTAGCACAATACTAGCAAGAACTTGTAAGCAGGAGAGCTCAAGTATCTGCCAGAGAAAGGATGTACGAAGATTTGATGGTCAACAAACATATAAAAACTTGATGGTAATCCTGAGTGAGTTTGACCAATCAAACGACTACCTTCCTGAACTATTAAAAAATGAAGATTTTTACAAGAGTAATAATAAGTTTTTTCAGCAACTCTGGAAGCAGCTAGTAGCTCAGGGTTTACTTGATAATAAGCTAAATCAATTTAACCTTTTAAGTAATCAGTTCAACTCTTATAATCATTGGGCAGCACTTTACTTTAGCTTCCAACACATAATATCGACTAACAATTTTTCAAACTTAGAAAAAAGACTTTTGAAAAAAGTAGGACAGACTCTAGGTGTAGATAAAGATTTCAGCCCTTTTATGGCCGATACACTATTAACAAAAAATGAGAAAAAATCTCTTTGGAAACAAATTCTCAATCAAGCTAATGAAAAAAATGGTTACCTGTTTAACCAGGACTCTCCTTTGCAACATCAACAAATAAACTATTATGAGATGATTAATAATCTTGCACAAAAAAATATTTTTTCTAGCGACTCTATTTTAAATACCATCGACTCATTTGATAAGCAAGCAGACATTATCCCTATGTACTCCACCATTAAACAACTACAAAAAGGACCAGGATTTAAAAAAATTCAGCTATTGCAACAATTATATAACACCAAAGGTAACTTAGAAAAACAAGAACAGATTGCTGAAATTTTGATTCAAATGGATGCTGAAGGGAAAGACTCGACAAACGAATGGGATAGCTTTAACAGTATAGGTAGTAATGACATAAAAACACTTTATTTAGAGATGGATAACAAGATCAAGTCTCCATTATATACATATCTAGTCCAAGATGCAGCAGCACTCAGACTACGCCAAATAAAAGATAAAATTAAGTATCTCTGTTCACGAAGTGAAGATGGAATTGATGATCTCAAAGATATTTATTACTCAACAGCAAAAGCTCAGATGCAACTTAATAGTCAATTTGGAATTCAACCAAACTCCAAAGTTCAAGAGTTTTTAGGTAAATACAATAAAAATGAAAAATCATCATTATGGTTTGGACTTGGATCAGCTGCCCTCTTTATTGGGTCCACTATTCTTGGTGCAGGATGTACTGTAGTTACTGGAGGTCTCTGTATGCCGTTAACTGCCGCGGTACTGGCTGGGTTAGCAACAGGAACACAGGTATTTGTAGCAAATATCGAATTTCAAGAGAGTATTGATGCTAATCACAGAGCTAGTGAATTGGCAGAATTTGAGCAACTTGGTCTTACTGATCATGATAGTGTATCCCAAGTTGAGCGAAGTTACCTGTGGGGTGTAATGGAGATTGCCTTTACAATTCCTCTTATAGGTCAATTAGGTCGTGGTATAGAGATTGGACATAAAATGGTTAAAGCAAATTTAAAAGGGGCATTAAAAGGTGCGTCAAAGCTAGAAAAAAAACTATTTTATAAATCAATTACTGAACAGGTCAATGCAAAATATGCGAAACATATTCTAGGGTTTTCCTCACTATCGATAGAGTTAAAAAGTAGTTTTAAACAGCTATTTAAAAATAAGTCGACAACAAAGCTGATGAACCAAGCTTTTGATACAGGAAAAGTCGTCATGACCCAGAGTCCTAAAGAGATAGACAATGCTTTTGCTAGCAGTGTTATGAAATTTTTTAATAATAATCCTAAGAAATTTAGTAAATTCTTACAACAATATTCTGATAAAGAGATTACTCTATCTAAGCAGCTACTAGAAAAGTTAGCAATTTATGAACATCCTGAAGACCTGTCAAAGCTAAGACGAATATGGGGAAAATTTCTCCCACAAATGAAAATAAAGAGGCTACAAGCTTTTCTAAAGCAAGAGAAGAGTCTTAAAGAAATTGCAGCTCAAGTAAGTAAGCGAGAAGGATCATCTCAAGAGTTAACTAAATTTATATCCGAACATGCCGATAGCTTTTCTCTTATATTTGAAAGCTTACCTTTTCAAAAAAAGGAACTTCCTCACATGATGATAGCACTAGGTGGACCAGTTTTTCGTAGCCGAGTCCCACTATACAGCAGACTAACAGAGGTGACGATCTTAAAGCGAATCTCATCTGCTAGAAATCTTTTACGAAAAGAGTCACTACGAGAAATTGCACAAAATACATTAGGCCTACCTAAAGGTATCAGCTATCATCAAACATATGCGCTATACAATAGCTTTCAACAGAGTGTCTTACAGCATGCGGCCATCAATAATCCTGTAACGGCTAAGCGTCTAGAAAAGCTCAACCATAAGATTTTTGCTAATGCTTTAGGTTATCTAAAACAGAAAGGATTCCAAGGCAACCAAACGGACCTTCGTAGAATTCTTTTTACACCTCAAAGTATTGATGAATCTGTGCAAGCACAAAATATTTGGAATATGGTTCCAGCAGAGAAGCTTTTTAAGTTTAGTAGTGAAGATAAGTTTTTAACTCAGATGGTAAAAGAATTTCAAAATCCTACAGGTCTTAATCAATTCCAAGATTTTGTCCACGCACTAAAGCTACTCTCAATTAGTAAGACCCCCGAACTTGCAAATATCCTTTAAGAGCTTAAGAAGTCTGGAATCTTACCTTCAAGTAGATCGGCCATAGTTTTAGTCGCTTCAAATTGGGCTAAGACAATTTTCACAATTGCAGTCATCGGTACAGCTAAAAACATTCCAGGAACTCCCCATACCATTCCCCAAAACATTAGAAAAATTAAAATTGTAATAGGGTGAAGATTCATACTCTCTCCCATTAACTTCGTCTCTATAATGTTTCCAATAGAAAATTGCGTTACTCCTAGTAAAGAGAGTGCTAAATAAAATTTCCACCCAATTCCATATTGCAAAATAATTATTGGTAATGGAAGAATTACGGCAATTAAAGAACCAAAGTTTGGAATAAAGTTAAAAATAAAAGCTAAAACTCCAAACATAAACGCTAAATCTATTCCTAAAAAAGCAAGTACCAACCAAGTTATGATACCGGTTAAAAAAGATGTAAAAAACTTTGTTGAAACATACTTTGAAATACGCAGATGAATTTCTGAAACAAACTCATTATGTTCATTAGGCTTATTCCCAATAATTAAAAAAAGTGAAAAAATCATAATCAATACCATATTACCAAGCAGTGACAGAATTCCTCCTGAAAATCCTTGAATCCATTTTAATACAGGCAGTACCTTAAGCTCATGCTTAATACTATTCAGGTCCAAATCAATCCCCTGCGTAGCTAATAGATTAGTAGACCACGTGACAAAACTTACTAATTTATCACGATACAATTCAGCTCCTTGTAAAAAATTATCTACAGAGTGCACTATAAAAAAAAGAATTATCCCTGACAAAAATAGAAAAAGCATAATTGTGAGAAGTAGTGACAACCACCTAGAAAGCTTTAGCTTGACTTCAATGAGTGCTGTCACTGGAGAGATAATTGCAAATAGAAAAATTGATATAACAAATGGCACTAAGATCGCCTTTGTATAGATCAGTGCACCAACCATCATGATTAGAGCAATTAGCATCAAAGAAATATTATTAATTCGCTCAAAACTATTATCCATTACTACCCACCTAATTTTAAATTTAAAAGTATTTCAAAATTCTAGTATTTATCTTTATAAAAGTAAAAAAACTAGTATGATATTGTGAAAGATATTTTTATTTGAAAAAGCAGGAGATCCATATATGACAGAATCCAATTATACTCATACATTGACGATGAGCATTCTAACCAATACGGAAATGGCTAATTTTGCAGGTAATATTCATGGAGGCCAGCTTCTAAAACTTGTTGATGAAGTCGCTTATGCTTGTGCATGCCGTTATTGTGGTAATTTCTGTGTTACCCTTAGTGTCGATCAGGTTTTCTTCAAAAAACCTATTAAAATGGGGCAACTCTTAACTTTTCTAGCGTCAGTAAATTATACAGGTACAACATCAATGGAGATTGGAGTAAAAGTAATTGCAGAAGATGTTACCAGTCGAACAGTTACCCATACGAATAGTTGCTATATCACAATGGTTGCGACAAACGAAAAAGGCAAGACCATAAAAGTGCCCCCCTATATACCTACTACTAATATAGAGAAAAAAAGACATACCCAGGCTCAAAAAAGACGAGCACTACGATTAGAAGTTAACAAAGACTGAGAAATATAAAATTATCTAAAAATTTTCCAGCAGTTTTTCTTTTTTAACTGATCTAAAGAATCCTTAAGGACAGGATCATTATCCGCCTTGGTATAAAACCACTGCTCTAGATTAGCGACACGCCCTCGATCTAGATCAACAGGTTTTTCTTTACCTATTTTTTCCAAAGTATTAGTCCAGTACTTCATATCACTACTGCTCAAGTTATCAGTCATTAAAGTGTAAAGCTTGCTCGTATGAAAATAACTTTGATTACCCACATTGTTAAAATTTCTTAGAGCAATACCGAGTGCTTTTTCTTGCTTGGAGCCTGTACTCATTTTAGCTAAAGCAACATAAAAACGTCTCTTATCGACATCAGGTATTGTACTCACAATTTTATCCATTTCAGGAATATGTAATACTCCTCCCATCCTCTTAATACGTCGGTTCAGCTGCTTTGCGCTCCGAGGTACAATTCTTAAAATTTTTGAAGTTGATTTTGAAGTTTTTTGAGAAATCGCAACTATCCCCATTTTGTATAGCTCATCAGTAACACATGCTCCACACATCATAAATGGACCACTTGCTTTTTTCTCTGCTTGCACAGATAACCGATTAACTAATTTTGCCAAATCTTGATCTGTAAATTCACTAACATCTTTTGAGAGAAGGCTCGTGATTTTTGGGTCAAAGTTAAAAATACGTTTAAAATCTTTACTCGTTGTTGGGTATTTTCCACGATTAAATGCCTTGATGGTTAGGTCAAGACTACTATGAAGCTGAGTTGCTGCATCAGTACTAAGTTTAATTCCGGAATTAGAAATTAATTTATCAATGCTTTTAGCACTACCTTTTATTAGTTCCATTACTGGCATTGCAAATATATTAGCACTATACAGCCAAAAGCTACCTAAAATGATTGCTGTAACTTTGCTTTTTATACTCTTCATAGTAATCCTCCAAAACACTTTCACTTCTATTTCAAAATACCAAAGTAGATAGGTTTACTACTCACCATTGCCACCTTTATTTATAATTATATTATCGTCATCACAAGACAAAGGCTAAGCTAAAATACTCCCAATCTTTTAGCGGGCAACTTATTCCCGCTAACCTTTCATATGACTTGCTATATCATTAATAATAGCGATAACTACCAACAATTAAGGATGTAGACATGCATACCAAAGAGTTAGAAGTTGCAATAAATAGTGCTCCTGTTACTATTTCATGGATATCATCAGATCTTATATATTTAGGAGTTAATCCTCTATTAGCAACCCTAATGAAGACTAACTCTGAAGACATCGTTGGGACAAAGCTTGGTAGCTACACTGAACAAACATTTATTCAAGAATTCGCACAAGAGCTATTCAACTCCCCTGAGCCGCAATTATCACGAGAGATTTATACTATTTTAGACGAACAAGAACATTGGTACCATATTCTAGGTAGAAAATATGATAATAACTCTAAGGCGACGTTAATTGGTATTGATATAAGTAAGCAAAAGGAATCTCAAAGAAAAGCAACCTTAATGGAAAAGTTGGCGATGATTGGTGAAGTAGCATCTAATTTGATTCATGAAATTAACAATCCCTTAACTACAATTAACCTAAAGACACAAAAACTAAAAAAACTTGAATTTAACGATGCTAAAGACCTACATCAACAGGTTATTGAGATTGCTGACCAGCTTATCGATACAGAACGACGCGTATCAGAAATAATTAAAACGATGAAACGAGTATCTCATGTGGATACAACATCATCCGATACTAAACTACCTTGTAATATTAGTACATTAATACAACAAGCCTTAGAGCTATGTGAAGCTAAATTAAAATCTCAACATATTACAATTACCTGTCATATAGAGAAAGATCTAGAACTAAACATATTTGAAACTGAAATTTTACAGCTGATTGTTAATTTAATAACGAACAGTACGGACGCTATAAATAACATGCAAAAAAAATGGATTAAGATTGCAGCAATTACCTCCCAAAATCATTGTCTTATCTCTGTTTGTGATTCTGGAAATGGAATCCCAAAACACCTCCAAAAAAAGATTTTAGAACCTTTTTTCACCACTAAGGTCAAAGGCAAAGGAACTGGAATTGGCTTGGGTTTATGCCAGAAATTTGCAGCAAACCATCAAGGAACATTTTATATTGATAATACTTCTCCAAATACTAAATTTGTTCTGAAGCTACCCTTAATGTTACCAACCGCCTTAGTATAGTGGTGACACTTTGACCCTAGAGACATTTTAGCATCATATATTTTTTGCTTATAACTATTAAACAGTGTCAATAATACCCTACTGCTATGTGAATAGTATTTAAATTCATATACTTATACTTTGGCATACTCTTTGCTTTAGGCATGTATAGGCCATACATGACGTTGGTTATTAGAGAGAAACTTAATTTAGTTTTAGGAGAGAATTATGAATTTTAAAAAAGCGATTGTTTACACCTGTACATTTGCATCACTAATTGGCCTTGTTGGGGAAGTTCAAGGTAAAGTTCCCGATAAATCTAGATTAAATATCCAACATGATTACAATAATGATTATGATTATGGATATAATGATTTTAAAAATACACGACCAATCCGTCTTAATGCCCAAGTGAACCGACGCTTTACAGGAAGTAGTACAATAAAACTACGTCAAGTATTGAATATGGATAATAACTACAGAGGATACAAGTTAACTAAAATTATTCTCGTTGCTCAAACAGATGCAGGTAGAGGACATGCGACACTGGTTGTCAACGGACGCTCCGTACAACGAGAGAGAGTTGCGAGACACTCGTCACGTGTAACCTTTAGTCCAAACCCCAATGAAGATATCATTGGCCAAGAAATCCGAAATATGGAAATACAATTAAATGGCATTTTTGATGTAACCAAAGTAACTGCAGTTCTAGAGAAGAGTCGTACTTCTGGACATGACAACGGAAGAATTGATCACAGACAACTTGCAAAAAGAGTTAACATTTCAGTCTATGCTAATTCATTACTTAAGCTTTCTAACATTTTAAATGCTGATCACAGACAATCGCAACAGAGAGTCAACACAGTAATAATGGATGTTCAGGCGGGGGTTCGTGGTGAAGTCGAAATATGTAATAACGATTATTACCGCACATGTACTAGAGGACAGATGGTTAGAGGTACTCAACAGTTACGCTTTAACCTTCATCAAAGCGACACGCTTGGCAAGTTGATGGTTAAAACACAAGGGAATATGAATATAAAAATGGTCAAAGTACTTTTTTAAATAATGATTTTATGGGGAAGCTTTAAGCTTCCCCTTTCAAGGCAGTTAGAATACTCTCAACTACTTCTTGTAGCTCTTTAATATACTTTCTAAAATTTCCTTTATGTAGCTCTTCCCAATATTGTAATAAAGCATGCTCAATTTTATCTGGATGAAATAAGTTTCTATAAAAAATTAGTACAATTTCATGTGACATTACAAAAATGCATTCTAAAGCAGATAATTGTTGAGAATAATGACCATATGGAAAACTCTTATCAGTACCAAATCCTTCATGGTGCTTCAGTACAAGGCCTATAACATCTGATGGAATATCCATAATACGCTTTAGCTCATTCGCTATCTCTAACGGGTGATCTTTAAAGGCAACTTGCTCTTCTTTTGAGCAATTCTCCAATTTACTTAATCCACCTAATTCAATACTGTGAAACCGAGGATCAGTCAGGCTAGCATCATGTAATAAGGACGAAAGACAAATAATTCTATTATGTTTAGACGAGTACCATTTAAACTTCTTTGCTGTTTCTAAACATATTAATGATAGTAAGAAACTATGATCATATATAAAAGAATCTTTTCCATTTTTTAATAGAGCTAGCATACTCGTCAAATTATTTTTTTCTAAAATATCTACCGCTTCTTCTGCAAGTTCTGTAGCTGTTTCCACAACATCTTCTGAAATACCAAATTCTGCCACAACACCAAACAAGGCTTTTTGAGCACCTAAAGCATACTCTTCATCAGAGTTAAATGAGTCTCTGGCCACTAGTTGTGGAGGAAAAAAATCGTTAAAGTGCTTATTAAAGCAAGCTCGTTCTACAAAAAAAGATCTAACACCTTTCACTTTATATTTTTCAAAAAATGTAGCATCAAAAGGATCGAAACTATTAAAAACTTTTACATATTTCTCATCACCAAGCTTAATAAAAACATCACATGGTGATGTTTTTAATGCCAATAATTCAACTGCTTTTATGGATGTATATTGGCTACGACTATCGCTACGTACAAATTTGCTTAACTCAGAAATACTCTGTTCTAACACTTTAAAAAACTGGAGAGGCTTAAATGGTAACTCCATCCATGGATCATAATCAAGCTGATCAACAAGAACATTAGTTAGTTCACTAACATCTTTATGCTCCTCCTTACTATATAAGAGAATAAATTTTTGATCGGAAAACCGTGCTAAAACAGTTTGAATAAAGTGTGTATTAATTTTTTGATATGGAGACATTCGCACATTCAAAAAAATAAAGTGAAAATGATTTTGTTCATTTATAATCTTAGTCGCAGCATCTACGTTGGACGCTCTAAAAACTTCTACATCATAAGTTGAAGAAGTTAAAAATGATTGAACTTTTTTTAGCTCAGAAATTTTAGGCTCAAATATGGCAATCTTTAGTTTCACATATTCCTCAATAATATAGTACTGCTAAATTATACATTAAAATTATAATCAGTTGTTTTTTTTACCAAGTACTAAATTCTTGCCTAGAAGTGCTCTCTCAACGCTTTTTTAAGCCAAATGACCTTTTCTTGACCTTTTCGTTTGTACTTTAGTTCAAAACAATTTCTATATTTATTGTAGATAAAATCTTGCCCACCACTTACTACCATTCCTATAACATTACCTGTTCGCTTCGAAAAAACAGGGCTACCTGAATTTCCTTGAAAAGTATCAAGATTTGATAAGCAGTGGTTTCTTGTATGTTTTGTAATTTTAGCATTACCAGAAAACTTAAGTGCCAGTCCTAACGGTGAACCGATGGTAAATATATTATCACCTTTATCCACCTGCCTTTCGTTATCAATCGTTAACTGATAATAATGTTTAACTTTACGATCCAATGTAATGATAACCATATCTGGATTATTCAAGCTCCAATTCAAACGAGGACGCTTGACCTTACTGCAAGTATATACTTGATCTACTGACAATATATCTTGATCCTGTTCTAACCCAAACACCCAACTAAATTCTGCACACTCCTCACCAGTTGGTATGCAATGAGCAGCCGTAACAAGTTTATCAGGGGCAATTAAAAATCCGGAACAACTACCAATTGCGTAGTCCGATGCAAAGGCTACGTCAGAGCAAACATTTTTTTTCTCACGTAAGCTTAAAGGTGCAAATAATTCATATTGATCATAATCAATGTTTGGCATCAAGTAGTAATTACTAACCATAATTGCAGTAGAAGCAGCAAGTCTGCGTAGTAATAACGAAGCTTCTGATATCGAAACTCTGTCATCACCACTATAGATAGATTTATTACCAATAGCCTGTGCATCAAGGCTTATAAGTAGTGAGAAAATAAATAAAAACAGCTTAACGCGTTGCATAACTAATCTTACGTTATTACCCTGCTGTTGAGTGTAAAAAGCCATAAGAAGGTAAATTTTACAATTGTACACATAGTTAGCATAATAATTATAACATCATAACTAACTGAAATTAATAAAACTATATATACATGATAAAACTAATCTCTAATTCTACACTTACTTCATTTCGACTTATTAAGCTGAATTTTTGTACCAGATCATGTTACTCTGCCTATCATCGTTATAATGAAATCGTGACTGCACTACATACTGCAGAATTAAAAAACTTGGCCATTAAAAAACTAGAATATGTCCCCTGGACTAATAATAACTCTATTGATGAAAAGAAGATGCTATCACTTTTTGAACTTGTACAGTCTTTACAGCTAATTGAAGAGACACAGGGACACCATCCAACTCATAGTAGCTCTTGCCAAGCAATATTACAGTCAAGATTAGAAACAGATGACTTTAGTGGACTCTCCGAGATTGCACTATGCACACTTCAAAATACTCACACTAGTGACCAGCTCTCCAGTAAATATGAGTTAGAGCGAAATGTAATTAATCAATTTATGAATGCCATTACTAAAGCTAAAATTGAACCTACTAAACTTTTACCGCTTTGGAGTTGGACTGCATCAACTATTCCTTTTATTCATTTTCATAAACGGCAACTACTAGATAAGCTAGCAGCTGAGTTTATTTACCAAGTATCTAAGATGTCACATCTTTGTGCGCAACACTTAAGAAGTAGTATTTACTCCAAAATAAAATATTGGGCACTAGCAACCAACTTGAATCTTGATATTCGCCATTATATTACACCTCACCCCAACTATACTCATTGTGCTAACAATCACCTTTTGTATTTTAAATCAACATCTAGTAAATCAATACAAAATCCAATAGATGTTAACACTATTAATATTGGTATTGAATTTTCAGGATGCTTTCCACTACAACAGCTAAGCTATAGTGGCGAAGGTTCTGTTACACCACTTGAAAATGGTCGTAACCCGTGGCTATGTACACTCATTGATCTAACTTACAGTGAACGAAAAGAACTTTTAAAAAGTGTTGCCATCGAACTGCAAAATAATTTACATGGTGAAGGGACAGTTACTCAACTATCAAATGACCCCCATGGGCATGGCATAGACATATGCTTTACCATCACTGACTCTCACACAAGACAGTGGCGAGTTGAGTGGGATGGAATGTCTCGAAATTATTCTCCAAATGGAGAGTTAATTAAAAAATCTAGCCGTGGAGGTACAGTAGAGTTAATCACCCCTAAATTTATTCCAACAATTGAGGATATAGCAGCAGTATATAAAACCTTTCACTCTTATAATATTATTCCCACTGCACATACCGGAGGAGGTCATATAAATATTGATCTCGCCCCTTTCCATAAAAAACCCAATGTATTAGCACGATTTATAACTCTATTTTATCAGTACCGTGGAATCATTACTCTAATGTTTCAACATATTAGTCGCCTAAAAGCTGCTCAACCCATCGAGCTTAGCATTAAGCTACAGCATCAACTAATAGACTTCAAAGGTTCAGAGGAGGAGTTAAAAACTCTTTTATATAATGAAACATTTTTTAACAGCAGAGTCGGACGAAAAACACGTTACGCCCAGCTTGACCTTTGCGCCTACTTTCAAGATATTATTCCTGCACAATATCTCACCTCTAATTATGACATTTTAAGCTCTACTGCTATATGGCGTAAGCAATTTAGAGTGGATCCAAATATACGAAAAATGGAGTTAAGACTATTTGATGCTCCGAAAAATACTTATGAATCGACACTACAAATTCAGCTTGTTCGAGCACTACTAGATGTATCATTTAATCATACATCTGCTTTATCTGGGACACTTCAAAAAGTGTCTAATGAACATTACTTACAAAATACAGATCTTGCTATGCTAGATCTAAAAGAGATGTGTAAAAGCTTAGGGCTAAAATATACCGAATATTATCCTATGATTTCACAAGGGTTAATAAATACTCACCTCGCAATGCAAAAAAATAGTTACTACCCACTTTCCTACAAATTAGAGTTTTGTCCTAAATCTCTGCATTGGCTACCAGCAGTCACTCCTAGAAATTCAAAGAATATGATTAATTCAGCAACTCACCAATGGGATCCACATAACCAATGGCAGATAGAGGCAGCGAATACAGGAGTTATACTAGAGGATCAGTTACTTGCGGCACATACAAATTATTTATTACGTACAAATCAAGTTTCAAATTCACTCCCACACTATCTTTTTTTCAGAGAGGCGTGTGTTCTATGAGTATGCTCATATTTATGCTAATCTGTTAGCTATGGAATTTGTTAAAATTACAAAAAAGACATTACTATTTGATACTTGCTCATTTTTTTTAATTGTACCAGTTGGTTTAGAAGATCTGGCTAAACATGAGCTTTACGAAAAGCTAGATCTATTTTTCCCAGATGCCATAATTCCCGAAGTAGAAATCAGTACTGGAGGAATTGCCCTAAACTGGGAGTTAAGCAAGGGACTCTTACTTAATCTTATCTTAAAAATACCTACAAGGATTCTACTACGTATAGACCAGTTTAAGTGCCGAGATTTCCCTAAGCTTTATAAAAAAATGCAAATGTTACCATGGAAGCATTTTTTCTGTCATGACAATATCACAATCAAAGCGACAGCTCATCAATCCCGAATATTCCATTCCACGCGAATTGAAAAAAGTGCACATGATGGTATTAAACATTTCTTTCAAGGTAACCCGCCCAAAAAACAAGAAATGCTCTATGCTCAAGATCTGCAAACTGTATTAATTAGACTCGACAACGATCTCTGCACGGTTAGTATCGATACATCTGGTAATGCCTTATACAAAAGAGGTCAAAAAACATTTACTAGTATAGCCCCCATTCGAGAAAATCTTGCAGCTGCTCTGCTATATAATATGTACCGATTATTACATAAAGAGAATTTTGAATTTATTGATCCCATGTGTGGGTCTGGAACTTTTTTATTTGAAGCTGCTAATTTTTATAAACCACATAACAAAAGAACATTTTCATTTGATGTCTGGCCTTTACTGCTAAAAGAGACTAAAAATTCCAAAGAGTCATTTCACAAAAAAGTTCACACTGCTTTTCATCCACATTTTTTCACTAAGTTAACGGGTTACGATATTGATGAGAAAGTTATTGATATCACCAAGAAAAATCAGAGTAATTTTAATATTGAAAATCTCACATTTCACCAACGAGATGTCATGAGTACTGATGCTCCCCAAACCCATAAGCAAAATGTTATTATTTTAAATCCTCCATATGGAATACGAATTCCAACTTTTGACCATATTGAAAATTTTTATCACCATATTTTTGAGCAGCTAGATAAAGACTTCTCACCCCAGTTACTAGGAATTATTATTCCATGTGGTTTTTCTTATCGAAAAATTATAATTTCAGGGCATAAATTAATTGAAAAAAGACAATTCTCAAATGGTGGTTTGAAAGTTCAATTCCATATTTTTAGTAAGATTGATTAACAGTACTTTTTGCTGAGAGACTTTTTTTGTAAGGAAGAAATACAATATCACCTTTAGTCGCTACATCAATGTTATCTCTTTGAGAATTTAATATGGAAGTAATTATAACTTCAATACGCTTTCCCTCGGGAGTCATATAAAAAATCTCACTACCAATTAATAACTGTCCTCTTTTTATTTGAACTGCAATATGTCTTGGCTTTGAGACTTCAATAACATCCCCAATATAAGTTTCATCATCATGTTGTAAAAACTTATTTTTTAATTTCTCAAATAGAACTGAAGATTTATTAACACTATAAAATCCTCTAATAATCTCTGCAGGATATTCCCGTTTAAACTGTGTAAAATCTACGGAACTGTCCAATACTAACTCAATCTGTTCAAACCATTTGAACTGTTCACCCTCTTCAAAAGAGTTAAGATCAACTCTAAGATAATCAATACCAATATCAGACAGTTCACTGTAGACATCTACAAGTGAGAGCTCTTTTACATTGAACATAAAAGTACCATGTCTATTTTCAATAATTGGAAAACCCTTATGTGGACTCTCTTCACTTTCACCATCTCGTTCAATCCAATTATCTTGCTCTTGATTTGTATCAAGTGGAGACAAAAGTTTACGAGGAGAATAAAAAAGTGGAATTCGACCATGAAATAAAATTTCAAGTGGTACTTTTAGCTCTCGTCGATATAGCTGTAATTTATCTTTGGATAATTCAAAAGATAACATTATTCTACTCAGCTGCTCCCCCAAATAACAAATATGCTTTTTAATAGATGGTAAATTCCTATGCCCCGTTTCTAAATTTAGTTGAATTTTGATATGAGGATCATTATTTTTTCTCAAGTACATGGCCAATAACTCTTGAACCCGCATCTCTAGTTGCGTTGAGCTCTTTTGTAGATCATTTAGCCATTCACTAAAACGAGCTGAAGCCTGCTCAAAGCTAACTTGCTCCATCAAAATATCCCACTCTATAATAACCATCTCTCCATGGGAGGAGATAAATTTAATTAATTCATCAGCCTGTGCAACTGTCATTTTACCCATTCTAGAAAGCAAGGCAGTCCTAATTATAAATGAATGCCCACCTTTTTGCTGATAGAATAGGAACTCTGTTTGGGAGCTAACAGCAACTGTACATTTTTTTATAAAAGTCATAATACTCTCTGCCTTACAATATCTGCCTTACAAGCACCCTCTAAAGGGTTCAAAAAAGCTAATGATCCAGGACGAGTTTTTTCAATATTTTCTTGGTAAAAATTTTGTAAAGATCTAACCATATGTGTTCTGACTATTCCATCTTGCGATAAGATTTCTAACTCTCCACCTATATAAAAAGGAGATTTAACTTCAACCAATAAAAAATTCTCATTGCTTTCTAAAATATTTCCTACTAACTGAAACGACTGTTCCTCACCATCTCGCTCATCATATATAGAGCTAGCATCTGCAGGACTTATTAAACTGGCAGTGGTATATGCTCGGTGACCTATTTTTTCACACTCACTCAGCAGATTATCTCTATTTGTCTCACCTAATGACTGCTCAATCTGTAAATGAGCTAACGCTTTAGCATAGACTTGCGTTAAAGTTGCAACATGCAAATTCGATTTCATTCTTCCTTCTATTTTTATTGAGTCAATATGGTTATCGCGATAGCTTTCTAGTAGAGAGAGACCATTCAGATCTTTTGAACTCATAAAAAAATTAGTAATACGCTTGTTCGGATCAGCTTTTGGAGCAATTGAATATTCAAAACGGCAACTATGTGCACAGCCACCACGATTACTGTCACGTCCTTGGGTAAAATTTGAAATTATACAATTTCCCGAATAGGCAATACACATAGACCCATGTACAAAAAGCTCCACTTCAATGTTGCCCTCCTGCCTAATTTTAGCTGCATCTGCAATGGAAACCTCACGACCTAAAACAACTCGGCTCACCCCTTGCTCTTTCCAAAACTTAGCAGATTGTGCATTTAAGCAGCTGGCCTGTGTCGAAAGGTGGATTTCGATTGAAGAATATTCTTGAACCCATTGAATCACTCCAATATCAGACACTATTACCGCATCCACTTTTATTCTATCCAAGTTTGTAATAAAATCAGCTAACTCTAAAAAATCTTCATCATGCAAAAAACTGTTTAAAACTACAAAGACCTTGCATTCACGGGTATGGGCATACTCAACCCCCTCCTCTAGCTCTTTCATAGTAAAATTGTCCGCAGCACTGCGTAGACCAAATTTTTGACCACCAACATAAACAGCGTTAGCACCATAATTAACCGCAATTTTTAGCTTCTCTAAATTCCCGGCAGGACTCAATAATTCGGGGACCCATAATTTTGTCATTTGCGTATTCTCATTCTTCATCTACACTATATTAGATACAGACTTAGGATATACTGGAAAAAAGCCTCATTATGAAGAAATTTATTTTATTACCACTCTTTTTTGGACTTCTAGCCTATGTTACACTCAGGCTTTTAAATAGTCCTACCCGCATAATTCCATACCCTTATATAATCTCCTCCACCATTGATATCCCAGAGGAAGTTGAATTGAGTACACTCTTAGTTGTAGGTGACCGCCTAGGGAAATCACTTAGTTTCTTTGCTGAACGGATCCGAGAGCAAGTATTTAAGACTACTGACTCCAGCTTTACTATGTTTAATTGGGCTGAGGATGGTGAGGGGCTGCACCGCACAATTGCAAAATTAAAAAGCTTAGACGTATATCCATCATTGGTTATCTACTTTGGTGGATCTCAGGAGTTTCAGGAGAAGAAATTTAACTTAAAAGATAAAAAGATCATCTCCAAGAACTTTAAAAGATATGACAATTCGATACTCCTTACATCTATATTTATTGTCCCTCAATTATCAAAAGCTATTTATTTACCCGAGACCTTAACATTTTTACCTAAAAAAATTAAAACTCAAACCTTAGAACTAAATTCTAAAAATACAATTGAGTTTAACAAAATTCTATTTAAGTTATATCAAACAGAATTGGCAGAACTATTTCAACTTGCAACAGATAAAAACTTTAAGTTGCTTGTTATTATCCCACCTCTAAATATAGATGTTCCTATCAGAAATAACTGTCTTGCAAGCTCATTTACTGAAGAGAAAAAAAGTCAAAAACACATTCAAAACCTCATCAATAAAGACCTTTTACAAGAGGCGTACAGTGAAGCTCTCGTTTTAACCGACAAAGATAAAACAAATGGACATAACCACCAACTATTAGGATTTGTTCTACGCGAGCAGGGGAAAATAAAAGATGCAATCAAGCAGTTAGAACAAGCAACTATTTATGATTGTGATTACTGGCGTGGAAGTATCGTTATGAATTCTATTTTGGAGACACAAGTAAAATCTTATGGAATTCCCAGTATTAATTTTCATACCTATCTTTTAAAATACTACAATACAAATTTACTATTTTTTGATTCCATATTTCCGCAACGTATCTATTATGATAAATTTATCCTAGGACTTTCAAAAAAAATCCAAGGAATTCTAGGAATCTAAACCTAACAAGGAACAAGCATGGCAAGTGTTATTGAAAAAGAGCTTCTCAAAGATCAAGTACTAATTGTGCAAGGAGATGAGCATACTAACCTCTACCTTGTACAAGAAGGAAAGTTTCTAGCCTGTGTTAGTGATGGTAATAAGGTTACGGCCCTGAGCTATATTTCTGCCGATGAATATATTGGTGAAATGTCTTTTTTTGATCAGCAACCGCGCAGTGCTCATATCATCTGTGTAGAGGATGCCAAAGTTTTACAAATCCCTGTAACTGAGATTGAATCACAAATGCCTTCTTGGATGGGGCTACTAGCAAAATCAATGACTAAAAAAATACGACTTTTAAATGAACAGATTAAAACGAAGGGAATAAGGAAACATTCTGCTAACACAGTAGAAACTCTAAGCCCACAAGAACAAGGTCACTATTTCAAAATACTAGAAGCTTGCAAAGAGGAGTGTGGACTTGAATAATTCATTTTTAGGAGAGATAACTGAGGAACAATTTCTACAGCAATACTGGGAAAAAAAGCCTCTACTAATCAAACAAGCCGTACCTCAAGCCTCAAAGCTAATGACTAAAGAGTTGATGATAGACATGGCTTATGAAGAAGAGGTTGAATCTAGATTTCTATTCCAAAATAAACAGCAAGAGTGGCACCTATTTCATGATCCAGTGACTCCAGAGCTTTTAGAAAAACATAATGGTGAAGCTTGGACTCTCATCAACCATGGAGTAAATCTATTTCATAAACCAATATTTGAACTACAAAAAAATTGTCGTTTTATTCCACAGTGGAATTTTGATGACGTTATGATTACTTATTCTATGCCAGATGGACATGTCGGTCCTCATATTGACTCTTATAATGTATTTATTGTACAGGGCCATGGGACCAAACGCTGGCAACTAAATCGCCAACCCGATACTGCAATTTATCCTGAGCAAGAACTTAAAATACTCTCTAATTTTAACTCTACTGAAGAGTACATACTTGAAGAGGGAGATATGCTCTACATTCCTCCACATGTTGCCCACTTTGGAGTATCACTTACTGAGGGAATGTCCTACTCACTTGGCTTTAACTCACTAAAGCCTGCAAACTTTTTTGAATCAATGTATCAAAATCTGCAAAGCCACGTAGAGGATGACGATTTTATACAGTTACCATTTAAAAAATCGAATGATGAGTTTGCTTTCTCCCCTCAAATTGAAAATAACTTAATTAATTTTTGGGAAAAGCTCGCTACAACTGAAAATCTCACAGACATATTGCGCCAAAACCTCACCAAACCACGATATTGGCCTGAACCTAACGACCATCTTCAGTTTGATGAATTTATGGATCTTCTGCAAACGAATCCAGTTTATAGACATCCCTATCTACGGTTTAATTTTCACCAAAGTAGTGTCTATATCAATCAAGAAAAATATATTATTCATTCAAATAAGCAGCGAGTAGAACTTCTTACTTATCTAGACTCTTTTTCTATGGAAGCGCTCCCCAAAATTGATACTTTTTATCAGGATAACTATTTTATCCTGCATATTTTATATCTACGTGGTGCGATCTTTTTTGGGACTACTGATTAAAAGCAATATTTGAATGATTTACCGTTTCCCACTTATTATGCAGTGTGGAGTAGTAATTAAATGTACGATTGTTAGACAGTGGCTCTAATACATCTGCCTTGAGCCCAAGTAGTTGACTGGCCCTTTTGACTACAAAC
>DAOWEO010000061.1 GCA_030638415.1 Bdellovibrionales bacterium
AAATCCTCAAGAAGAGCTTCCAAACCATGCTACAAAATATTTTAAACCAGGAAGTAGTGTCACATTAACAAATGAAGAACAACAAATTCAATGTACGGCAACCAAAGCAGGACTCGATGATGCAACAGGTACTGTTACTGTTGAGGCGAAGACAGAACCTACACCCGCTGCAGAAAAAGAGGGATTTAAAATTGATGTACGTGGAGATGAAAGTACTGATGACGATACTAAGTATATTATAATATCAGAATGCTCTGCTCCAGAGGGAGTGGTTGCAACTTTAAAGTGTACTCCTAAAGGGCCAAGCAAACTCAATGAAACAGTTACTTTAGATAAGGAAGATAAGGAAATAATAATTACTTGTGTACTAACGGCAGATGGATACGAAACACTAACTGAAGAAGATATCAAAATGCCAGCTAAGGATAAAGAAGAAGAAGAAGATGAAGATGACAAAGAGGATGAAGATAAAGAGAGAAAACCACTAACTTTTACACCAGGACCACCTCCACAATATGGCACCATCCCTCCGCATACTCCATACTTCCTATCAGGGATGCCTTAAAAATTATTTTTTAAGTCCCTTGCGTTTTTCTTGCATCATTTTCGTTAAATGTTCACGTAACCACTCTAGCGCTTCACTTGCCGCAATAGAGTGAGTTCTATTTTTCAGAGCGGCAAGTCTAATTGAATTTCGTAATACCTTTCCACTACCACGAAAAGTATATATTTTTTTTCCTCTCTGTCTAAGTTTTGATACAACATAGCGAGGTAATACTCCCGCTCCAACACCCTCTACAATCAGCTTTGCCAAACCTTGCACGTCCATAATATAGGCCACAACATTTAGCTTAGGATGAAACTGATAGTGTGATTCAAACCATAGCTTTAAGACATCATTACCTTTTGCATATTCAATATAATTTAATTTATTAAAAGTTTTTTTACTAATACGGCTAGGATCGATGAGATCGGGATGAACACAGAGCTCTAAATACTCTTCGTGAATAGGCTCTACATCAATTACCGTATCCATTTTAAAATCATCAACAAAAGCAAAATCGAGGCTACCAGCAAGCAGCATGCTATTCATAAGTGATGCAAAGCCAAGTTCAAACTCAAATATCACCTCAGGGTGTAAGCGGTGAAACTCTGCGAGCAGCGGCAAAATAATACTATTACCAAACTCAATAGGCATTCCTATTTTAACAGTACCTTTTACGACTCTACTTTTATTAGAAATATCAGCAACTCCCTGCTTAAAAAGAAATAGAGACTCCTCACAATATTTATAAAACTCATCTCCTTTACTGGTTGGAACAATTTTATGCCTGTATCGATCAAACAGAGTAACTCCCAGGTACTCTTCTAAGGTCTTAATATGTTGACTTACACCCGATTGAGTTAAAAATAGCTCCTGCGAAGCTATGGTCATACTTCTAGTTCGATACACTGCTTCAAATATTGGTAATAAATTTAAGTTAATATCCATAGTTATAACCCCTTAGAACATTTTAGCATTATTTAGAATAATGCTAAAGGCTTATTATAAATAATTTTCACTAATCAGAGCTTAGGACTATAACCCTTCTTGTAAGAAGATGTAAGAAATTACACACGGTCGTTTAGGAGACTATTATGAAAGCAGCAATTGGAATTATCTCACTATTTATTTGGTCAAACTTTGCAAATGCATCTGTTCAACAAGAGATGACTCTTTTAAACATTGGTACATCAATATCTTCAACTCTAACGCAATTTCATTCAGCATGTAACGCTATTACCGAGTCAAACGGAAATAAAGTTCTTGGTAACCGTATAGACAACCAGCCAAAACCAATTGCTATCAATATTCCTAAAAGATCAACGCTTGATAACGAAATTAAGCCAATTCATGTTGCTCAACCTAAACGTGAAGTTTCTAATGAGATTAAGCCAATTTATATTGCTCAGCCAAAAAGTAATTCTGTTAACCAATTAATCAACTGCCACCAGTATCAAAAACAACTTGCAACTAAGCTTTTTTCAAAAACACAAAATCTTATCGAACGTAACGGCCAAAATATTTCTGAATATAGCGAAATGATGGATTTTGTTGATCAACTCGTTAGCAATATGCTACTTGAGCAACAAAATACTGCTGGTTTAAGTAACCTGCTAAATACAAAACGTCTTTATAAAGGACTAGAGTTAGCACAGCTCATTACAGAAAATGGATTTGTAATTCCAGTACACATATTTAATATTAATACTTTTGTTGATCATTATACTGACTCTGATTTTAAATAAGTTTATTCATCATTGTCGTAGTAGAAAGGTCTTCGTTAGAGGACCTTTTTTATTTGTGGCCCTTTTTTAAAATAGTTAACAAATCATGGTGTAGAGAAAAATCAAATGCAGCAAGCTCTGACATATTTTGTTCTATCACTATTTCCTTAATTTTACTCATATTGGCTTCACCAAAGAGTGTATTCAAGCTATTATCAATACGATCTGAAAGCTTTTCATCAAGTTCAACAAATACCTGTAACCCTTTCCAAAAAAGATCATCTGAATTACCTATAAAAAGCTCTTCCAGTGCTTCCTCAAGTTGCCCTAGCTGAATATGCAGCAGACTACGAAATTGTCCGACAGTTATCTTCTGCCAAAAAGAATTAACTGGAAATAGTATTCCC
>DAOWEO010000023.1 GCA_030638415.1 Bdellovibrionales bacterium
AGCTTTCTTAGCTACTTTTTTCACAGCTTTCTTAGCTACTTTTTTCACAGCTTTCTTAGCTACTTTTTTCACAGCTTTCTTAGCTACTTTTTTCACAGCTTTCTTAGCTACTTTTTTCACAGCTTTCTTCGCAACTTTTTTCACAGGCTTTTGTACTTTTTTCTTAGCCACCTTTTTTACAACTTTCTTCTTAGAATCTGTTGTTTTTTTCTTCAATGTTTTTTTTGCAACTTTCTTTGCGGCCATAGACTATACTCCTGCATTGTATGCATTTAAAAGATAAGTGTTTTTCTATCAAAAAAGAGAGTATCCTGCAAGTCTGCCAGGAAACTCCCCCGAATAAGCGTTCTATACTTCTTTAAGCTCTGCTGATGCAATAACAATTCGTTGAACTTCAGAAGTTCCTTCATAAATCTCTGTTATTTTAGCATCTCTAAAGTGTCTTTCTAGTGGATACTCTTTAGTATATCCATTACCTCCACAGATCTGAAGAGCTTTTGTAGCTACCCACATTGCTGATTCTGATGCAAAAAGCTTGGCTTGAGCGCCACGCTTACCATAGTTTTTATCACCAGACATTTCCATCATACTTGCATCATGAATAAGAAGTCTTGATGCATCAAGCTTAGTACTCATATCTGCCAGCATAAATTGGATCCCTTGAAAATTACTCAATGATTGTCCAAATTGATGCCTTTCAACTGCATATGCACGCGCATAACGAAATGCTGAGACGCCAATTCCAAGAGCTTGAGATGCAATACCAATTCGACCTCCATCTAATGTAGATAGGGCAATTCTGAAGCCTTTCTCATACTCTCCGAGTAGATTCTCTTTAGGTACTTTTACTTTTTCAAATGCCAGCTGACCTGTAGATGATCCCTTAATTCCCATCTTCTCTTCAAGCTTTACAACCTCATATCCAGGAGAATTAGTCTCAACTATAAAGGCTGAGATTCCCTTGTGGTTTTTAGTCTTAGTTGTTTTAGCAAAAACAATTGCAATATCTGCCTCTTTTGCATTGGTTATAAAAATCTTAGAACCAGTTATTTCATAATGATCACCTTTGTCTTCGGCAAAAGTAGTCAATGCTCCCGCATCTGACCCTGCTCCTGGCTCCGTTAAGGCGAAACACCCAATTAGCTCACCCGATGCCATCTTAGGAAGATACTTCTTCTTTTGCTCCTCAGTTCCATATGTAAGAATTGGCCAAATTGCCAAAGAGTTCTGTGCTGAAACCATCACACTAGAAGAAGCGCAACCTCGAGACAACTCCTCCATAATAATGGCATATGCAATATAGTCCATATCTGACCCACCGTACTCCTCAGGAACAAATATTCCCATGAATCCATTTTCAGATAATTTCTTCACTATAGACTCAGGAATACAGGCATCTTTATCAATCTGCGCTGCTAATGGAGCAAGTTCTGCATCTGCAAATTTTGCGGCCATATCTCTAACTTCTTTATAATCACTTTCAATACTCATTTTATACCTCCAAAAATATTAACATCCCTTAAAAATAGCTTTTCTTTTTTCGACAAATGCCTGAGTTCCCTCTTTCATATCCTCAGACTGAAAGCCTTTTGAAAAACAGTCTAGCTCAACTTCTAGACCATCCTTAGTTACTAGATCAACACCATCATTGATTGCCTTTTTAGCTAACTTAATTGCGAGAGGTGAATTATAGCTTACTTTTTCTAAGTACTTTTTTGCACTAGTAAGCATAGCTCCCTTTGTTGCAAACTTCTCTAAAACCAGTCCGCATGCAACAGCCTCATCAATTTTCATATTTCGTCCTGAATAGATCAACTCTTTAGCCTTTGCTCGCCCAACAACCTTTGCAAGTCTTTGTGTTCCACCAAAGCCAGGAATTAACCCAAGTTTAACCTCTGGCTGCCCAAAAATAGCATTTTCAGTTGCATAGATAAAATCACATGCCATGGCCATCTCACAACCACCACCAAGAGCAAATCCATTAACACAAGCAATCACTGGTACAGACATATCCTCCAGCAGTAAGGAAACGTTCTGTCCCATCCAGCCAAATTTGTAAGCCTCATCCTTACTCATTGTCTGCATCTCTGAAATGTCAGCTCCTGCAATAAAAGATTTCTCTCCCTCTCCGGTAAAAATCAAACCTTTAATAGTGAAACTTCCATCTTTATTTATCTCTTCTAAGCAAGTTTTTAGCTCCAAAATAACATCTGAATTTAAAGCATTAAGCTTATCTGGCCTATCGAGTGTTAAAACTCCAATACCATTATCTTCTTCATAGCGAATAAACTTAAAACTAGTACTCATAAAACCCTCTACCATTTTTACGACCTAATCTATTTGCGGCAACATATTGTCGTAAAAGTGGACATGGACGATACTTTGTATCAGCAAGCCCCTCATGTAGAACCTCCATAATAGCAAGACAAGTATCTAAACCAATAAAATCAGCCAGAGTCAGAGGACCCATTGGCTGGTTAGTTCCTAGTTTCATAGCTTGATCAATATCTTCTACCGATGCAATCCCTTCATGTAGTGTATATACAGCCTCATTAATCATTGGCATTAAAATACGATTTACTGCAAATCCAGGCATATCTTTTGCTTTTATAAAAACCTTTCCCATTTTTTCAGCAGCAATTTGTACCGTTTTAAATGTCTCATCAGAAGTTTCAAGTCCACTAATACCTTCCACTAGTTTCATAACTGGAACGGGGTTCATAAAGTGCATTCCCGCAACCTGTGATGCTCGCTTAGTTACAGCTGCAATTTCAGTAATTGATATAGAGGAAGTATTTGATGCAAGTAGTGCCTCTGGCTTTGCAACTTCATCTAGCTTTCTAAAAATATCTAGCTTAACTGATTTATTTTCTGTTGCTGCCTCTACTATAAGATCACAATCTGAAAAATCTTCTAGTGTTAGAGATCCTGTGATTCTAGCAAGAGTATCATCAACCTTCCCCTGATCCCACTTCCCCTTAGCCAATCCTTTTTCCATCTGCTTTTTGACAAAATTAAGACCAAAGTTAAGTGCTTCTTCTGAAACATCGAAAATAATAACTTGAAAGTTAGCCATGGCAGCAACTTGTGCAATACCTCGTCCCATCTGTCCAGCCCCTACAACTCCAATTGATTCAATTTCCATATATACTCCTTAAAATATTCAATTATATGCCCCCAATGACGGGTCGCATTATCTATTGTTAATATTATTACGCACCTACACTACCAACCAAAAAGGGAAAATTCTACAAAATCAGGATAAAAAAGAACAAAAAACTTGCAAATTATATGAGAATAGTTTAGATATGAATCTCTATTATGTTGGGGAAATGTTAACCAAGTTGAGTTTTTAAGGAGTTTGCCGTGGCAAATCATAAATCATCTAAGAAAAGAGCAAAGCAGACAATTACGAGAACACTTCGTAATAAAGTTCAAAAAACAGAAAGCAGAACAGTGATTAAAGCACTTCGCAATGCTATTTCGACTAGCAGTAAAGAAGAAGCAGTAGCTCTTCTGCCTAAGCTACAAAGTCTTCTAGGAACAATGGCATCAAAAGGCGTTATTAAGAAAAATAATGCAGCCAGAAGAACTTCTCGTCTAGTGCAACAAGTAAAAAATCTTTAGTCTAGAAATATTTTAATATCATAATTCTTAGTAGGATGAATATATAATATATTTATCCTACATTTTTATTAAATTAACCAACAGTGCTGCTCTAAGCTTATTACGGATTGTTGGATCTTTTTCTCTCGCTTGAATTTCAAGCTCTTTAAAATAAAATATAACTCTTTCTAGATCTTCTTGCTTCCATAATTTTGAATGGATTAATATCTCTTTATCGTATTTACTAAGCTTAGTTTTACCTTTTGTATAAGACGTATCAATAAGTTTTAAAAAATGAAACTGTACCATTCTAAAAAGCTCTTCCATCATCTGAAAGCCGAGGGAAAGAGATAAGACCTCTTTTAAAAAACCTACTCTATTTCTTTGTGCTAAAAGCGAGGCAAGATGAAACTGATCAACTTTATATGGAGAAATTACAGTCCTGATCTCTTCCTTAGAGATTTCTTTTGCTTTTGGAAATAATAAAGCGAGCTGAGAGGATAACAGAGAAAAATCTTCAATTGTTCCAGGTACGGCCTGTAAAATATATTGATGTGCTTCTGAGCTTAGTCTAATTTTATACTCATCACATAGCATCGTTAAAAGCTCGCCATCCTTCCAGAATGGTGGTGATTCCACTGTAAATACCTGCCAAGCATTTTTTTTAATAATTTTTTTATAAAGCTCTGATTTTTTAGCAAAACAAAATAGCACATCCTTATCAGTAAGATCCACTCTGTCACTCAATAGCAACTCTTCAACATCTACTTTTATTTTCTGCGCATCCAAGATGAGATAATGGTCTTCACCACCAAATAGGCTTAAGCTCTCCCAATTGTTTTCTATCCATCCTATTGTGAGCTCTTCACCCATGACAATAATGGTCTCACTATGATTGGCAATACGTCGTACTCGCTCTAACACCAACCTTTCAATGTATGGGTCAGGAGTAAACAATGCCCTTGCTCCAGCTGAAAGTTGATAAAAAGCTCCTTGAATATCTCTAATATTCCAAACAGTTAATTTAGAATGCATATAAAATAAGCTCCTTGAACTGGCGACTGACTTCTTTTGCAATGTGATTAAAAGAGCGTCTAACAATGCCATCATTTTGAGTGAAATTGACCACTCCACCATCATCAACAGTGCCCCTATTCCAAATATTTCTTGTAATTGTTTGAGAGACGTTTAGTGTTTCATTGAAAATTATCTTACTGTTAGGTCTCACGTACTTTCTCCACGAAGACTTTAAAATTTTATAATCCATTGTCGTTGGGTTCTTAATCAGTACAAGCTGCACTGCAAGCTCATATTTCTGCTGTCTTGGTATGTAAAATCCACGTCTACTTCCTAGGCTATCTTTATATTCATCTCCTAAATATTTTTTATCAATAACTTTTAATGTATCCTTAAAATGAGATCCTCCTGAAATTATGCCAAGAAGTAATGCATCTGCTTTTCCACTTTTACCAGAGCTGATTTTTAAGCCTGTAAAATGACCTAACTCCTCTATAATCTGAGCTGTAATAGCAGTATTAACCCCTGGAAATAAGCTCTCATTTATAAACAGAGGTACAGTTACGTGTGAAATATTATAGCTTTTCCAAGGATTATTTCTTTTTTTTACTTTATATCCGCCACACGATACTAGAATAACGGTTAATAATACAAGAGCACCTATCCCACGACTCCTAACAATCTGTTTTTTTAAGGGT
This sequence comes from Bdellovibrionales bacterium, assembly GCA_030638415.1. Taxonomy (GTDB): domain Bacteria; phylum Bdellovibrionota; class Bacteriovoracia; order Bacteriovoracales; family Bacteriovoracaceae; genus DAOWEO01. The sequence goes on from DAOWEO010000023.1 coordinate 5,322, forward strand.
TTTCCCATTTTCATTATATACAGTCCCTTTCGTTCTTTTCTTTCTATCTTAAAGTATCTATTTTGGTAAGAAAAGAAAAGGGGTACGATGCTAACAAAGCTGAGTTTTAATAAATCATTTACTAATGACCAGTCACGATCTACAGATAAGAAAAAAAAGGTTTTCGGTGACTCTATTGACTTTATTCAACTGATAAAAGGGTGGAATGATATAATAGGAACAGATTTTGGAAAAAACACTCTCCCACTTAAAATTTCTTACAAGACCCTCTATATTCTAACTCCACATAGTACCTACTCTGAGCAGCTCTCCTTTACAGAGCACTTAATAGTTAAAAAAATTATTACTAAGTTCCCATCATTTAGAAATGAAATTAGAAAAATTAGATTCCAAGTAAACCCTAACCATTTTCTGCAAAAGACTGTTGAACGCGAAAAATTTATTTTAAAAAAAGAAAAGCAGATTATCCCTCACCGCTTCTCTCCAGAGTATAAAGTACTTAATAAAGAGGGTGAAGAGGTTTATCAAGATATAGATGATTTAGAGTTAAAAGAACAGCTCATATCTATCTATATTCAATCACGTTTTGCCAAATGAAAGATACTTCCCCCCTCTAATTCAATCTCTTTTAAAACTTTAAGCTCTTTTGGAAGAAACTCTAAAACATCAATTCGTGATAGTATAAACGCATGTCCATCCTTGCTAAGTAAGGACTCAACTTGTTTATAGAATGTTGTAAAATCCTGCAATGCCATCATACGACAATTTTGTCTATTTATATTCGAAGGCCTTCTGGAATGCTCATCAACAAAGTACGGAGGATTAGAGACGATAAGATCATATTCACCATTTATCTCTTTAAAATCTTTTAATATAAATGATGCTTGCTCCTTCTTGCACTTTAATAAAAACTTATCTCGGTTTTCTTTCCAGAAGTAATGAAATTGTTTTTCAAAATCATAAAAATCTATTTTACTTATACTGTGAGATTCCTTGAGCATTTCCATACCAACAATTCCACATCCACAGCAAATATCAGCACATGTAAGATTTTTTTTGTTGTTCCCAATCAACCATTTGTTTACATATCCAGCAAGATCAACTGAGTCCTCACTAAAGTGATAAAAATCAGGTTGAGAATATTGTAAGCTTGTCTTTAATTTGCTGCACATACTTTCCTTCTCGTATAACAACTGGAGTACCATCTTTCCATGTAACAATTGTCGATGAATTTCCAGATAGAACCATGCACTCCAATTCAATTATCTTAAAATTACATTCAGGATAAACCTCATTAGACTCCTGTAAAAAGTGCTTGATTTTATTTATATCGTTTAGAGGGTTTTCTCCGGTAGTATTCACACTCGTCGTAGTAATAGGGTCTACAAACGTTCCTTTTAATTGAGGTAGGCAACGAAAATATATATCATCACTTTTCGCCATAAGATATTCTGGAATTGCATTGTTTTTTATAAAGCTAACCGGTATACCTATTGTTATTTCTAATTCAAACAGCTTTTCTAAATCAACTTTCTGCATAATGTTTTTAATATCAATAAAAAAAAATAATTGTTCTATGGATGTAAACAGAATCGTCAAAGGCTTATCAGGTGATGTTTTTTTGATATGTGCTATCTTTATATTACTCTGTTCATCAAAGATACTAGACCCCATCCCCCAAACAGTATCAGTTGGATATATAAAAATAGATACTGGATTATCATTGATCATAAAGTATTTCCTCAAGTATGGTACTATTAAACGTAGTAAAACCTATATCAGAAGTATGTTGAACAATAAATAATACTTTCTTTTTCTGCAGTGATGTCAAATGATCAAAATAAGGTAGAAGAACTTCCACATTATTAATATTTATCTTTAATGGATCCACATCTTTCATATAAGTAATAAGTGGTTTATCCAAACCAAGTTCTTTGTAGATATTGACCCAACCAGTAAAAAAATCAAATCCGAATATCGCAGATTTACTAATTTTAAGCAGTTCCTCTTCGGCATGAATTTTAAAATCACGCACCTCATTTAATTTTAAAAATGGTAGATCAAAATTCTGTAAGTATGCCCAGAATACTTTTCTCCACCTATCTTTTTCTAGATGTCCTAAAATAAAAAGAATTATAAAGTTGCTGCTTTTCTCAAGACTCTTTCGATTTACTGCAGAGAGTGATAATCTCGAGTCGTACCACTTAAATAGTGGCTTTTTGTACAAATTGGCAATTATCTTTTGAGCGGCAACTTGATTACCAAAGTTCAGATAGATTGCAATGATATATAACTGCTCAATAAAAGATTTTTGACCCTCAAGAAATTTTAATTCTCTTGTTACATCTATCTTATTTTTAATTTGTTTTTCTACTTTCAGTAGTATTGATATATCATAGGGAGAAGACTTACTATTTTTCCAAAGCTGCTGCTTTTGGTGAAATTCTACTTTTTTTTTTGAACTTCTTGAGCGAAGCTGGTGGCTACTAGTTTATTTGAGACTTTAACAATAGCATTCGACCCTAAATAAAAATATCCAATAATTAGTAAGATAAAGATCAGAGCCGCTGCAAATAAAAGAAATAACTTATCGTTACGCTTTGGTTCATGTCGATCTCTACGATCACCTCTTGCTTTAGATTTTTTTACTTTCTTTTTTTGCTTCTTTTTAGGAAGATTTTTTTTACTTTTTTTCAGCTCTTGACTATGATCGATATCACCAGTTTCCTCTACTGCCTCAGGTGGAATATCATCAATACCAGTAGCCATTATATCTCCACTTCCACCTGACAGAGGTAGTCCTGCAGGTTTTAAATCAGGAAATGCTAAATCTTCATCAGTTGGTAATGCAATATTATGATTAAGATGTTCTCCAGTGTGCTCAGAAATGACAACAACCTCTTCCTCATATTTTGCTGTAGACACTCCTCCCTCGATAGGATCAAACGATATCTTACCCATCTCAGGAAATTCTAAATCTTCATCTGATGGTAGACTCGACTTATCCTCTGCTTGCTCAGAATTTAAAGCTGAAATAGCGATACCACCAACTATGGTGATATCACTATTAATAGGACCACCTGATTTTTTATTTCTAGTATTTCGTTTCGTATCGTCAGTATTTGAAATACTAACAGCTTCAGAAATGGGATCGAAAGACTGTATTTCCTCATCAATGACATAGCGTTGATACAGGTCATCTTCTTTTATCCAGAAC
>DAOWEO010000024.1 GCA_030638415.1 Bdellovibrionales bacterium
CTGTGTTAATCTGCCATTAACCAAACAATAAAATAGGACTGACCCTATTCCAAAAGGAGAAAGCATGAAGACATTAATAATCTTAGCGACAATGCTGGCAGCGAGCATATCTTTTGCAACAGAAATTAAAAATACTGACTATTGTGCAGTATCAGGGCAACTCGTTATTAATGAACAACGAGATAATGTGAGAGATTCAGAAGATGCAAAAGTACTGAATGAGATGCAACGAAATTTTGAGTATATATGTAAAGGCACTAGAATATCTGATCAAGTTGAACCCAGCTTAAGAGAACAGCAATTAGATATTATTGTAAAAGCTCTCATTGCTGATGTAGTTGGTACAAGCGTTTTAGATACAATGCTTTTCACAATGATTCTAAAAGGAATCGCAACTGGTGAGATTGATGATGAAGATCTTGAAGAGTTATTTTTTGAATAGAAACCAATAAAAAAACCCCTCATTCGAGGGGTTATGATCTTTTAATGCATGTGTTGTTCTGCTTAGCCAATCAATTTCAGTGCAGCTTGTCCTTGTGAGTTCGCTTGCCCTAATACTGAAACACCCGCAGAGTTTAAAATACTTAGTTTAGTATTTTTTGCAGTTTCTGCAGCAAAGTCAGTGTCTCTTATTCGAGAGTTTGCCATGCTTAAGTTTTCGTTAGTAACAGCTAAGTTATTAACAGTTGAGCTTAGACGGTTTTGAACCGCTCCAAGTTCTGCTCGCTGACCAGACACTTTCTGAATCGCATCGTCTATAGTATTTAAACTTCCTTGTGCTCCTTCTTTTGAAGAAACTTCCAGTCCGTCAATACCTAAGCTTTCGATACCTGAATTTTGATTACCAGCATTGTAACTAATACGGTCTTGAAACTCATTGTTATTAACACCAATTTGGAAATCATACTTATCTCCAGTGCCATCAAGTAGTTTCTTACCGTTGAACTCTGTCACTTGAGAGATTCTCTCAACTTCAGATTTCAAATTCTGGTACTCAAGATCTGTAAACTTTCTTTCAGAATCTCCAACCGTATCAGAAGCAGACTGAACAGATAGCTCTCTTAGTCTAATTAGGATGTTTGATACTTCGTTCAATCCACCCTCTGCAGTTTGAATCATTGAAATACCATCATTTGCGTTTCGTCCAGCTTGCTGTAATCCACGCATCTGCGCTTTCAACTTCTCACTAATTGCTAGTCCAGCAGCGTCGTCAGCAGCCTTAACAATTCTTGTACCTGATGATAACTTACCTAGTGTGTTTTGTTGTTCCTTTGTGTTCACTGATAGTGATCTTTGCGCTGAAAGCGACGGAACATTTGTTGCAATTCGTAAACCCATCTTCATCCTCCTTGGTGAAAATAATTCCCATACTAGGATTCTTACTCATACCGTGAGTGAAGATAAGCTTACTGCTTTAAAAATTAAATTTTATGTCGGACAATCCTTTTGGCCGTACAAGAACTATTTCGGAGTATCGAAAAAATACTTAAGAAAAAAATGAATAAATATTACTTTCAAAAAAGAGCAAAACAGTCCACTACTAGAACCCCTGCGTTTTTATAACCTTCTTTAACTGCTGAATCAACTCCAGATCAAAGTTACCAACCTGATTAATGATCAGCTCTTCTGTCGCAGCCTTATGATCCATTCCATAACAAGTTATAAGCCGATCGTAAAAGTCACAAATTGCTATAATACTCTGTGCCTGATCTAACTGATTCGTCCCCTCTGGGAAACCATCACCAGACTTTCTCTCTTCATGAGTTTTCACTAGTTCTAAAATTCGAGGATTAATATAATCCTTACCATTTAAAACATCACATGATAACAGTGGGTGTTGTTTATAAGCTTTCATCTCTTCAACAGAAAACTCTTCAACTTTTCTAGAAAATAACTCCTTGTGCTCTTGCATGCGCACCATACCAATATCTAAAACCATTGAAGCAATAGCAATATTTTGTATTTCTTCTTTTGGAACCTTTAAAAACTCAGCCAAACATGATGAAAGAGCAGTAGTACTAATAGCATGCTTAAATATAACATCACTTCCAGAATCTTGTACTTTTTTATAGAACTGTACTAGTACGTCAGTATTTTTACCAACAATTTCCATAATCCCTTTTGAAGCTCGCTCAACAGTTTTATAGGCACTTATACTCTCTGGATCTTCGTGAAAGTCTTCTGTTGCAGCACTTGCAACACCAGAAGCAGTCTCTGCTTTATCTTCAGCACTAAGATTCGGATCAGTTGCTGCAGCTTCTAAGGAGAAATCTAAAAAATTTTGATATTTTTCTTCATCACTATCTTCAATAAATAACTGACGAACTTTATTTTTTTTTAGCTGCTTAAAACGTATTTTTTCAATATCATCACCGTTATGAACATATTTTATATATTTAGCTTTGAGCTTTAGATAAATATCAAACTCAAAGTTAACATTTGGTCTTAACGTACTCAAACGAATAGGAACAAAATCCATAATTTACCTCTTATGATTTATTTATTTATTTTACGCGAAATTTATTATCTAACTACTACCGAAGTATGAGGAATTTTTTGCCCATCACCTATTAGATTATGACTTTACTACCACTTAAGCCGATATGTAGAAATATGCTGGACAAGAAAAATGTAATATTTATTCCACCACTATCTGATAGTCTCAAAGAGCTACATGTTGAGTACTCCACAGGAGATGATCAAGGAAAATATGAAATACTTGATGTTGCTAACTTAGCAGAAGCAAATCAGCTAATTCCATCTATCGGTCCTGCACTTATTCTAACCTCTGCAGCTAAAACATGTGCACTTATGTTAAAAGCAAATAAAAAATTTATAAAGCTATTTAGATCAAAAGTAATCCTAGTCACACCACAAGATATTCCAAATCCAACTATTGAAAAACTTATGACTGTAGGTCTTAGCGACTATGTTCAATGCCCAGTAGCTCAAAAGTCACTACATTATAAGTGTGATTTTCTTCTGAAATCAATTTCAGGAACTCAAATTGAAGAGGATGAGAAAGAGGAAGATCAAAATTTTATTTTAGAATCAAGCAAGTTTGATAAAAATGATGTAGCAGACAATGAAAAACAAAGGTTAGAAAAAGGGATTTTAGAGGAGCATGATCGTGGTGAGCTAAAAAAGCATCAACAGGCTGATCATAATCTAAATATCATTAACAAAACTATGGATAATAGCAAGAGTAGAGGATCACTAGATTTAAAGCTGGACTTCGACGAAGGAGATTCTTCAAGTCAAAACGGTCAAATAACAAACTCACAGCAAAAAGATTTAGAACTAGTTAACGTTAAGAAGAATTTTGAATTACAGTCTGATATTGCTAATAAGGATAATAAGCCACAGAAGCAGGAGCATACTGAGAATGACCTTACCTCAATTAAGTCTCTTCTACAGCAAGAGCTAGAACAAGAAGAAAATAAAAAAAAGTCGGATCAAGAGATACATCTAATGGATGGTTCTCCCACAGAGGACCAATCTGAAGATAATTCAAATTCAGATGATCTACAAATGGTAAAAAGTAAAAATAAGATTTCTGCGAACATCTCTAAAAAAGATAAAGATCTATTGAAATTAACAATTGAAACAGATGAAAATAATATTGAAGGCCAAAAGAAGAAGACAAAAAATAATGATTCGGAACCAGGAAAAAAGAACTCAGCATTAGATTTAGAAAAAAGCCAAGACGAAGTAGAAGCTCAAAAGAAGACAAAAAACAATGATTCTGAACTAGGAAAAAAGAACTCAGCATTAGATTTAGAAAAAGCTAATTCATCGATGCTTGGTTCTAAAAAATCAAACAAAGATTCTAAAAAGCACAAAGAGGAGAAATCATTAGGTTTTCATAAAGAGAAGGAAGATTTTTCAGAGGTTATGAACCTAGATGTTATGAAAGGCTCATCTGTAGTTGAGCATATGAATAACAAGTTAAAATCTAAAAAACACCATGGAGAGCTGAAAATTGATTTTGAAAAAAAGAATCGTGGAGAAGGAGAAACCATTGATTACTCTAAAATCAAAAAAGAATATAAAGAACTATCACAAAAACTAAATTCTCTTTCAAGTGATGATATCGCTAAGCTAAAGAAAAAAAGACAGGAACAACTATATACCCCAAAAAAAATCTATGAACCTCACTCTAAAGGAGTCGAGCATCTAATCAAAATTTATACTATATATGAGGATTCCACTAAAAGTAGTGATGATATTATTACTACTGCAGAACGGATAATAACTGAAAAGTTCCAAGCAAATATGGCACTTTTTACTTATAACAAAGAGAGTGATTCCTTTACTGATCGTTTTCAAAATTTTGAGTTACCCAGTGCCGATCATGTTGAAACTAATAACTCTTGGAAAAAAATTAAGCTCGTTAACTTTGAATACTGGGGAAGTGTAAATACGCCAACATGGAAAGACGAATCTTTTGTGTTACCAGACAATGAATTTATTTTTCCATTTTTCCAAGACAGCACCAAACAGGGATTTATCGTTATTGCGATGAATACTATAATAAATGCGAATCAAACCTTTTTACTTGAAGTTATTCTAGAAAGCCTGCGTGGTATTGTTATTGAAGAGTACGAAGAGGAGATGGGTAACGCAATAAAAATCTCGTCTCCTTTACCAACAGACTTACTATCCAATACAACTATAAACAACAATATGGAAACAAAGCAGGATCAACCAAAGAAAAAAAAGGCGGGACTATTATCTCGTTTTTTTGGGTAAGTTATGACAAAAAACATACAATACTTTTTAATTTCACTGACTCATCTACCCGATAAGCAAGAGATTTTTTCATTTAATCTTTATATTTTTAATCCAATAAATAGTAAATACTCACTTTTTTTAAACGCTAACTCACCACTCACTATAAATAAGAGAGAGTTTTTAAGATTACTAGAATCAAAAGCAGGATCTGTAGCAATCGATTTTTCACAAAAAAAAACCTTTCTTGCCTCAACAAATCAACAGGCTAAAGATGTTCCAGGACTAATCCCTTATGAAAAGCATCCACTAGAAAAAGCTCGTGAGATCTATCTACACCAGTATGCACAGAAGCAGGAAAAGATTGAACAGGAAGAGCTCCCACCTTTTATTAGAAAGAATGAAATTAAACGGTCTATTTTATCCAATGATTTCTCTAACCTCATTTCAGAAGTAAGAGATGAAGTATTAACCTTTCCTTTAGATATTTCACAAACTGTTTCTCTTGCTATTGAACTCTGTGAAGAGTTATTAATTATTGATAATAAGACAAATAAAATAGTTGCACTTAGCTTTTTACTCGCAAAAGAGTTAAAGATAACTGATATTTCTTCGTTATCAGAGATCATTTGTACTGCTTTTCTTTTTCATCTTGGATTTACGCAACTAAATAGATCTCTTATTAAGATTCCATATATGCAACTTCCTGAAAAAAGTAAGAGCTACTACCGAAGACACGCAGGACTAACTCAACATCTACTTAAAAAAATTCAATTACCTATTTCAGATGAAACTCTTAATAGTATTTTACAACACCACGAGCGTGTTGATGGAAATGGATATCCCTACATGAAGTCAGAAAAAAGTATTACGCTCCCATCCCAGATTATAGGTATTGTTTCACATATATTTGACCATGCCCAAGGTAAGACAAGTGGCCAAACTTTAGCGATCCAGTCTGTTATATCACAAATTGTATCAGGCACTAATTCCCCCGGTCTTGAAAAGAATTTTCCTACAAGTATTATAGAAGTATTAGAATCAATTCAAAAAATAGGTAAAGAACAATTGGATACTGAAGGAGATAGTAATGGCCTTAAAAGCTGATATGAAAATTTTAGTTGTTGATGATATGGCAACAATGAGAAAAATTATTAAGAATATGTTAGGTCAAATTGGCTTTACTAATCTTACAGAAGCTGATGATGGTGCGCCTGCTTGGCAAATGATTAAAGATGCCACAGAACTAGGAATTCCCTATGAGTTTATCGTATCAGATTGGAATATGCCTAAGATGTCAGGATTAGATCTCTTGAAGCATTTAAGAGAGACACCTGAGTATCAAGCTCTCCCCTTTCTGATGATTACAGCTGAAGCTGAACAGAGCAACGTTGTAATTGCTGTAAAGGCTGGTGTTAGTAATTTCATTGTCAAACCATTTTCGGCTCAAGTCTTGAAAGAGAAAATAGCCAAAATTTTTCCTTAACTTTTATTAGCAAAGGTATATAGAGATGGAAATGATAGACGATCCTGATATGAAAGAAATTGTTGATGAGTTTTGCAGTGAAGCGCTCACATTATTTGACCAACTTGAAGAGTGTCTGAATGACTTTGAAGATGATCCTAGCGACCGCAGTCGACTGGAGCTTTTTGGCCAACTTATTGATAGAATAATGGGTACAGCACAATCATTAGGAGCAACCGAAATTGCCACCTTCTGTGAACTAGGGAAAATAATTGGTTATAAATCAAGTCAAACCAATGATGCACCTCTACTAAATGTAGTCGCTGCTATTTTATTTGATGCTGTAGACCTCCTCCGAAAAATGATTAAAAATGTACAAAATAGAGATCAAGCATCTTTACAAAGCTTAAATACACAAGCATTTGTAAAGCGCCTGAAATGGCTCTCAGATAAATTTAAAGATATTGATCGTGCTTCATGTGCTGCTGAAGTCAGTGGTGGCATTGTTGGTGGAGATGCACAAGACAATATGTCCCAAAATTCAATTGATGACCTTATGGCATCACTAGGAATGTAATATGAGTGTTTCAAGTAATTTTATCGAATTTTCTAAACCATTTGTTGAAGCATCTAAAAATGTCTTTGAAACAATGATTTTTACAAAATTAGAAACTCAAAAACCCATTATAAAAAAAGATTCAACTTCAAAAGGTGATATCTCTGCAATTTTGGGAGTAACTGGAAACCTAAATAAAGACGGAGTTGAAGTTCCCTATAAAGGAATGTTGGTTCTATCTTGGCCTTATGAGACATATTTAAAAGTAGCTAGTGCCATGCTTATGGAAACACATACCAAATATTCATCTGAAATTGCCGATGTTGGTGGTGAGATTAGTAATATGGTTATGGGGAATGCAAAAAGAACCTTGGCTGAAATGGGATATACATCAAGTATGGCCATTCCCTCACTAATTGAAGGTCCTGCACATAATCTGACCTATCCTAATGGCACAACTGTTATTTTAATTCCGATCAATTCTGCACATGGCCCTTTTTATATGGAAATTTGCTATATCGAAGATTAATTTAACTGAGAAATTGTTGGAACCTCTGCAAATTGAATGCAGTATAGAGCACAGTTAGGAATTGGCAGATCCATCATTTGCAAAGAATGTTTTTGTATAAGATGTAGGAGGTATAATCGTAAAACCCCACCATGCGTACTAACCACGCTAACCTGCTCACTAATATTTTCGATACTCTCACTAAACCTACTAACCACATCATGGCGACTCTCTCCTTTTGGATAAGCAAATTCCCAATAGTTTGGTCCTGTACAACCAGAGAGGTCCCAAAAAAGAGCCTCAAAGTTATTTTTTACCCAGTCCAATGTCTGACCTTCTGCAGTACCAAGGTTCCCTTCTCGTAGATTCCTACGAAATTCAATAGGAACTTGTAGATGTTCATTAACAATTTCAGTTGTCTGCATAGCACGTATAAGATCACTCGAATAAATTTTCTCAATAGTAGCATCTCTTAGTCTTGGAACTATTGTCTGAGCTTGTTCTAAACCACGAGAGTTCAGTGGAATATCAGAATGCCCTTGAATCATATTTTTTAAGTTCCATGTCGTTTCACCATGGCGAAAAATAAATACTGTTTTCATTAAATCCTCATAATTGTCTCTATTTACCTACCCTACAACAAATTATTAAAAAGTTAAAACCTAATAATATTAGACCGATAGGATTTTATAGAGGATTTTTATGAGTATATTTGCCAATACATCAAATACCACCCTGTATTTTTCAAGAATGCAAGGTATCAGAGTAACCAGAGAAAACAGTACTTCTCTTGGAAAACTTGCTGATTTTTTTGTTGATTATGAAGAAATCTATCCTCAGGTACTGGCCATTCAAATTAAAAGAAGTGGACATCTGTTTTATATTGAATGGAAAGATATAATATCTTTCTCTCTCGATTGTATTATTGTTAGCAATGATGCTCATGAACATCGGAGCAGAACTTTTCCTAAAATTTACAACCCTAAAGTAATCACGAGCCTCTTGGCCAATCAGTTTAGAGGTAAAACAGTTGACTACCCTAGTATCAGTAAAGTGGTACTAGATAGGCAAATTGTAGATACTTCTGGAAAAAAAGTTGTACGGGTTAATGATCTATTATTTATTAAAGTTGGAAAGTCAATGCGCATTACACATGCTGTCATTGGGTTTCGCAGTATTGTTCGCCGCTTAGGTTATGAGACGGTAGTAGATACAGTGATTAAAACATTTAATAAAAATGCCCACTACCTAAAAAATAATATTAATATTAATTGGAAATTTGTTCATGCTTTACCTGATAAAAGCTTTCAAAAAAATGTCAGGCTAACCCTAGACAATGAAGAGATACGAAATATTCACCCTGCCGATTTAGCAGATATTTTAGAAGATCTTGACGGACATGCTAGAGAACAACTTTTTAGCAATCTAGACCATGAATTAGCAGCAGAGACACTCTCAGAATTAGAAGAGGATATTCAAACAAAACTGATCAAAAAAGAAGCTCCTGAAATTGCAGCAAAGATCTTAGAAAAGATGGACCCCGATGAAGCGGTAGATCTACTTAGTGAACTACATAAAAAAGATGCACAAAATATCATTGAAAACATTACTGATCAGGAAGCTAAAGATGATATTGAAGAGTTACTCGCCTACAAAGATAATACAGCAGGAGGTTTGATGTCTACAGAAGAGTTTCAAGTCTCTCCGAATATTACCAAGCAAGAAATTTTGCATCGTATACAAACAGAAAATGACGATATTGAATCCATCTATGATATTTATATTGTAGATAGTAACGAAACTTTAATCGGCACATGTCCACTTAATAAAGTTCTCATCCAAAAAGAGAATATTCCTATTAAAGAGATCATGAACCATACTGATATTAAATCACTTCAAGCAACAACTCCATGGAGAGAAGTTGCTGAATTTATGAGTAAATACAATTTAATCAATGTTCCAATTACAGATGAAAATTTACACTTACTAGGTATTGTATCCGTTGATGATGTCTTACCTTGGTTATTGGATGAAAAATCATAATGAGTAGTACGCAAAATAAAACCCATTCTAGACATCCATATATTACAAGATTTTTGGTTTTACTAAGCATTGTTGGCCCAGGACTAATTACTGCCAATATTGATAATGATGCTGGAGGAATAGCCACCTACTCTATGACTGGAGCAGCCACTGGATACAGATTGCTCTGGATTCTTCTGCCAATAACAATCGCCCTTATCATGGTACAAGAGATGTCAGCAAGAATGGGCCTTGCTTCAGGCAAAGGCTTAGCTGATCTGATCAGAGAGAAATTTGGCCTCAAAGTTATGTTTTATACTCTATTTTTTCTTATCTTTGCAGATTTAGGAAATACCATGGCTGAGTTTGCAGGCATAGCCTCCGCTGGTGAAATTTTTGGTATCTCCAAATATATAACGGTCCCGATTTCAACCATACTTGTCTGGCTACTAATAACTAAGGGTGATTATAAAATTGTTGAACGAGTCTTTTTAGCAGGATGCACAGTATTTCTATCCTATATTGTCTCAGGTTTTATTATCAGCCCCGACTGGTTAGAAATTGGAAAAGCACTGATACCAGATGTATCCACTATTCAAACCTCTGATTATCCAATTATTGTTGGCCTAATAGGAACTTCCATTACCCCTTGGATGCAATTTTACATTCAATCAGCTATTGTTGAAAAAGGAATTGATCCAAAAAACCTATGGGAAGTGCGCATTGATATTATTGTTGGATGCCTCCTAATGTTTGTCGTCGCTCTATTTATTGTTATTAGCTGTGCCGCCACGATGTATGGTAAAGGTATTCCAATTAACACTGCTGGTGATGCTGCTTTAGCCCTAGAACCTCTAGCGGGGAAATACGCCTCGATGCTTTTTGGTATCGGGTTATTTAATGCATCATTTTTCGCTGCTGCTCTACTTCCCTTAGCAACGAGCTACTACGTCTGTGAAGGCCTAGGCTGGGAGTCTGGCGTTGATAAAAGTTTTAAAGAAGCTCCAAACTTTTTCACAATTTTTACTGCTTTAATTGTTGTCTCTGCTGGAGCAATCCTAATTCCTAATATAAATCTTTTTGGAATTCTAATTTGGTCACAAGTACTTAACGGGGTCTTAATTCCACTGATTCTAATTTTCATTATCAACTTATGTAATGATCCAGACGTCATGGGGGAATATACAAATTCAAAAATATTCAATCTGATTAGTTATGGAATTGTATTTTTAATGATTGTAGCAAATACAGCAATGCTTTATTACGAGTTTCTCTAATTTTCTGATAGAAAGATGGGACCACCAATATGCTTATAGTCATCATAAGAAAGATGATCAAATTCATAACCTGATAGGTTCTCTTCAATTACTGAAATAAAATATTTTGAAAATGAGTCAATCTGATCAAGCCCAAAGTGCTTAGTAAAAGCTGCAACTTTATTACTCAAAATAGTGCTCTTTGTTTGAAAAACACAATTTCCAAAGCACTCTTTTAAAAATGACTTAAAATCATCAACCTTTATGCCTAGCTTTTTGGCATGTTTTTCATCTTTATAAAACCCTAACGAAAAATTTAAAAATGTTGAAATAATCACAGATTCAAAATCAATTTCTTCTAATGAGTAGTTAAGATAAAAGTTTGCTGAGACTTCACCTCCTGCCGATAAACTCTCAAATGTTTGGTAAAACTGATTTACAATCGGCAGAATTGAATTAATTGACTTCACCTGAAGTGCTAGTTCATTATAACTTTCAATATTGTCGACCACTGATGCCTTTTTAGATAGTGTTCCTACCTGTACTGGAGTCTCTAACAAATTTTCAAAACTATTATTTAAAACTTGCCCCCAAAAGGTTTCAAGTCCCTTAGGATATTTAGCAATACTTTTCTCAACACTTCTTTTTTCAAATTCAATTAGTGATTGTCCAATTCGAAAAAGGTCAATAAAAGTAAACTTTTCAAATATTGATACTGTCGATGAGTGTGATAATAAGACAAAATCCAATCCAAGCTTAAGGTATGCGGAAACCTCTTTACTTGTTTTATTAATACCAATACTACTTTGCTTGAGTTCTCCATCAAAAACCATTTTTGCATTTACTAGTCGTACAAAGTTAAAGCGCATCCAATCAAACTTACGTTCAGAATCAATTTTTTCAAATTCTTGCTCAAAACAATTTTTTAAATTATCTTTCAGCTTTACTAGATAGCGTGACGACAAAATTTGATTGGCACTCTCATCACTCACATATCCTTTTATGACTGTCTTGGACTTTATAAAATAGTCTAGGTGTGAGCGAGATGGAAAACTACTTAACAATTCTAGAGCTTGATAATAATCCACAATACCAAAAGCATCCAAATCCTTAATCTTTTGCTGATAACTCTCCTCCATAAAAATAAGAAAAGAATCAGCAACCATTTTAAACAGATAGGTATATGCTCCCTCAACCCCTTTCACATCATATAATTCACTAATCAGTAATTTAAGCTCATTGATATCAACAAAGTCTTCATCAAACTCTATTAATAATTGGTTATCATCTGTTAAGAAGTAGTTATCATGGTCAGGGTACTCAGGATCTTCCACATCAAATGTATGTACTCCAAATCGACCTTTTAGAAAAAGTAAAAACTCTTCACTTTGAATGAATTCATAACGAATTTCTGCTACCGGACAGTGGGCATAGGCTAAAAACCAATCATGAAAACTGTCTACATCCAGTGTGTCCTTAGTCCATAGCTCAATATCAAGAATAACCTTTCTCTGCATCGGTGACAGCTTATCTAGATATAAGGAGACTTGATCTAAGGGTAATTTTTTTAAAGCAAAATAAAGAGGCTGAACTGGAATCATATCTAGATTATGCCCCTCCTCCACTAATTGCTCAATATTATCTAGCGTTGAGTAGGCCAGAGATTCCTTATATAATTTTTCTAAAAATGAAGACATATTAATTCCTTTAAAGGAGTTATACCTAATAATAGAATATTATTCAATAGAGCTTTATTTCTATTCGTGGACAGAGTAGATTTCACCCATTTTCTGCCGGTCTAGCACCTGACGATGAAAACTAGCATCAACTTTTTTAAGATCTTCTGCCGATACTTTTCCACTCACAAACAGATTAAATGTCCCCTCTCCTGTTGTCGATGGAACATAATCCACTGCAATCATTAGATTTTTAGATTTATGGCGTGAAATTTCGTCTACTCCAGTACCAACAATATCTTTACGAATAGACTTTTCCAGCTTTTCAGCTTGTACGACAAGCTTTGATCTTAAATCTGGTGGAACTATTGTTCCATCAGCGTATGAAGTCTTTACAAAGGTCATACGAAACTCTGTAGGGTTATGCTTACTAATTTTTCCCACAACACTCATCTTTTCTTTATGGGTAAGTTCACGCTTAGGCATATAGATTCCATCATCTCCCGAAAAGTAGATATCATCACTGTCTTTATACTGCTTTTTTATAAGGTTTTTATAATATTTTTTAGACTTCTCCATCTGGTCTGTCACATCTTGAACCTTGTTGTTGATACTAGACAAGCCTCTATCCACCCAATCAGTATGCTTTGAGCTATCTCGAACAGCAAGGTTTATTCCTTCCATTGCCTTTTGGGTATTATGTACACCAATCCCTGTAAAATCAACGGAGACAATACCGTGCTGAGCCCTGGCCATTGGAATCACCTCTCTATTATGTATAAAAAGTGGAGGGCTCATAGCATCAGTCTCTTCAAAATAATTTATCATTTTTATTCGCTCTGTTTTACTTAGGTCTGTGCCGTATAGTTTTTTTACTTGCTGCCCTACCTCATCTATGCGAAAAGCGTCACCATTAGACGTTGTTGATTTACGTATAATTTCCACTGCAGCATCATCTAAAATATAATCGCCACTACTTCCTTTTATCATTATTCCACTATCGCGAAACTTCCTACTAGAACTAAGCTCATCACGAATTTCAACAATGTTATCCAAGTGTTTTTGAATACCTTGTTTTCTAGCTGAAAAATTTGCCATTAGCCCTGTAGGATAACTCCCAAGAGCTTCCCTCGCTCCTCTGTTCGCCATATTTGCCTGAAGTGCAGTCTTCCCCGTACCAGCTAAAAACCACTGTGCAGGATTACCTAACTGTCCTTCTAATCCCCCCCATAATGGAGCCAACTTACTCGTTTTTAATTCTCTAACAAACTCATCATTTGCCTGCCTATAAATTTTCTCGAGCCTTTTCGTAACCTGGACCGAATCGTCCCCTTCATTAAGTAGGAACTTAAAGCGCAATGACTTATAATCCTTATACTCTGCAGCTAACTTAGACTTAAGTATTGGATCATTCTTTACTAATGCATATACTTTGTTTGAAAAAAGATTTCCTGCAGCATCACCAAAACCTTTTTCCTCAAAGACCACATCATTTATTTTTTTTAAAACAGAGTTTTCCACATCAAAATATAATGGGACCTTTCCAGGAGGCACTGTCTCTTTCAAACTATCAATGAAAGCTGTATTATCTAGAAGTAGATTTCTTTGTGCATATTTATTTTTAAAAGCAAGTGCCTGAGGTGAGCTTTTGACCATATTCCGATCAATAGGCTTTGACTTGTTAGGTATAGTTAAAATAACTTGCTTACTTTTTGATGATTTTTCTGTGGATGATGCTAGTTTTTTACTCTTAACAGCCACTTTCCCAAGTGCAAAAATATCAAGGGGTAGTAAAGTTACGTCTAAAGCAGTCATTCCAGTCTTAACGCGCACATCATGCAAAGTAGTACGCATTTGTTGAGCATCTAGCATATCAGCACGTACTAAACCTTTCTCTAAGTTGTATTTTTTATAACTATTGTAAGCTGCAATTCCATCAAGTGCTGTCAACCCTGTGCCACCAACTAGCATTAGTCCTACAGCAACCGATCCTCCTCCCGTAAAAGGCGCTAAAGCAGCACCCGCTAATAGTATTCCTCCAAATGCTAAAGTTTTAGAAAGATCATTCTTGACAGGTTTTTGTAGCAACGTGCAGTGCTGTCTTCTAAATTTCAACAAGACATCTTCTGCATCACTTTTATTAGCTAAAGCTGTTTGCGTGTAAAGAGAAGCAAGATCATCAACCAGATGTTGGTAATGAACCAAACCTTGACCTTTAGACTCACATAGCTGCTCGATCCCTTTATCAACGTCTAATAGCTGTATCTGTAAATTTGTCTTTGTTGCGAGGTTTATTGTGTCAAAAAAATGTGAATCTGCACTAAGCAGCTGTTCTACTCTTATCTTTGCCCGCGTCTCATCGCCGGATACAACCAGTCCTTGAAGATAACCTAAAAATTTATCTCCTTGGTGCTTGTTGCCTTTAACCTTTGAAAAGCTTCCCATTATATCGCGTAAGTATTGAGACGGCTTAAAATCATCAAACTGTCCCTGCTTACTCCATTCAAAAGTTCCTGTAGATTCACTCCACAAAGGATCTAGCAGTATCTCTTTTTTTAAAATATCTACCGCTTGCTTCTTTTTCGTAACAATCTTTTTTAAATGTTCATGTTCTGTAATCATCTCTTCTTTTTCTATTTTAGAAAGCCTCAAAAACCTATGACGATTATTTCTTTTTTGCCATACCTTTCTTGCACTCTCTTGTGCAATCGACAGCTCCTCCTGTTTACCAGGTAGAGAGTTCCACTGCTGTTTAGCTCTAATGGACTTTACAACTAGCTCTGCTAAATATGCTCTTTTTTTATTCAAGAATTGTTGTGACGATTGCTTAGGTTGTAAAAAGTGCTTCATATGTTTTTTTACACATTGTGCAGATTCTTTAGATTGTTTCTGTACCGACAACTCTGGATATAAAGAATAAAAAGCATATTTTTTTTCTACCATCCGAGATAGAGCAAGCTTGTATAAATTATGTTGAATATCTTTGGATGAGAGTTGCTGTAAATTTTCACTAAGCCCGCGACTAATTGAATCAAGGAACAATATTTGTTTATCACTCTCACCACCACTGAGTAAAAACTTATCACATTCCTTAATCATCTGTTGTTTTAAGCCACTAGCAAACTGCTCACAATACAGTGGTGCACTATATGCTCGAATTGCAAATAGAAGTAGAATAGAGATAAGTGTATTTCTCGCTATAAAAGTCCCCCTTTTAGGTAGAAGTTAATCATCTCATATATCTAAAATTACGACACATGAGTATTTACCCTCTATCTCTTTTCGGCTGTTTACTACGATAACTTGACTATCTTGTATCATTTAAACTGCCCCATCTTCTAGGCACTCTAAAATTTAATATATTTCAAAATTCTCTCAGTTTCATGAGTTATTAACTAATTAGAACTTTAATTATTATTTTCTAATATAGATTTTATAATAGACGATAAGCAAAAGAGATTACTTAAACTACGAAGGGTAGATATTATGAAAAAGAAAACCTACAACCTCACCAATGTAACAATTTTCAGCCTACTACTGTCATTTTTAATTATTCCATCCATTACACTGGCAGCAAATAAAAAAGTTGCTCGGGTAATTATTTTACGTGGCCAAGTAAAGGCTAAAACAGATAGTAAAATAATCTCTTTGAAAAAAGGTATGTGGCTATCAGAAGGATCTGTAATTCAAACAGCACCACGCAGTTTTTGTAAGTTACTTTTTATTGATAAATCACAAATGAGTTTAGGTCCTAAAAGTAAGATGCAAATTGAAACATTTCCTAAAGAAAAAGCTGGAATAATTAACCTTTTAAATGGTCAGCTAAGAGCGAAGATTAGTAAGAATTATATGAATATGGGTAGTAATAATAAAAGTAAACTATTTATCAAAACAAAATCTGCTGCCATGGGTGTTCGTGGTACCGACTTTCAAGTTAACTTTAACCGTGAAAACATGGTAACTTCACTTGTCACTTTTGAGGGAGCTGTTGCCATGGCACGGCTTGATGAGCAGGTAAACCAAGTTAGTCAAAAAGCACTAGAGAGAATGGTTTCTAGTAAAGATGCAGTTATAGTGGTTAAAGGACAATATTCTGGAGTTGATCAAGCTTCTCCAAAAGCAACTCCTCCAACTAAAATTAATCCAACTCAACTAGAAACTCTAAAAGGAACAACTAACAATGCTAAGTTTCTCAATAAATCAGCACATCATACTCCTGCCGAACCTGCAAAAAAACAATTTCGCAGCCCTGTTCCTCCAGGAGTAAATGCTAAAGCGTTTGCCAACAGCTCAAAGGGTCTTGAAAAAAGTGTTGTTGCCGTCACTGGTGTCAAACTTGTCACTCAAGTAAAGCAGCAAGTTGCTAAAGAAGATTACCAAGACCCTAAGTGGGCCGCTAATAAGATGCCAGAAACAACTGAAGATGCACCTAAAGCAGGTGGTTATCTTGATTTGAAGACAGCACTATATATCCCACCACCAGAAGATAGTATGTTTGATAGTAATACTGGAGTATTTGTACCACCACCAACAATTGGAACAATGGATCCTATAACAGGTGGTTATGAAGCTCCAGCAGGATGGATTCTAGCTCCTACAGGTGAATTTGTTGTAGATCCTGCAATAGTCGTTATCGACCGTGCCCCTGCTAGTCTGCCAGATGGAACTCTGCCTCCTCCAACAACTACATTACTGCCACCACCACCAATAGTAATGCCTGGTGGTGATATTGTCCTAGTAAATCCAGACCTTGTGATAGGTGAAGAGTTAACATTTATTGAAAAAGATATACTACAAACAGTAGAGGATGAATTTAACGAGGATCAAGCTGCAGATTTGTTAAACACTGTCAGTCCAGGAACTACTGCAACGACAATCAACGTCCAGTAGTATAACCAACGATTTTTATCAAAATACAGCAAAAACGTCCTAAATTGCCTCGATGATCCCATCGAGGCATAATATTAAGTAGATATATTAAAATAATTAATACAAGGATGTTTTTATGAAACTTCTAAGCATAGTTCTGCTTGTAAGTGCACTTTTTTTCTCAGTAAATACTTTTGCTAACAATAAAAAAGATCTCGCTATTGCCCTCTCCCTTTTTAAAAAAGGAAATTATTACACAGTAATTGAGCAGGTTAAAAGCATTAAAGATAGTAAGCTATATTCCACTAAATATTATCTTTTGGGATTAAGTAACTCACGTCTTCAAAGCTTTGATAAGGCTGCAAACTTTTTTAGACTTGCTATAAAATACAAAGCAACTAATCAAGATATATATTATGAGTTAGGCCAAGCTCTATATGCTAATAATGATTTAGAAGCAGCTCGTAAGGTCTTTAAAAAATCCTACCATTTAGAATATAAAAAATTAACTTCTCTATATTATATGGCATATATATCTCAACTTTTAGATCAGTTAAAAAAAGCTAAATTTTATTACATGAAACTAAGTATGCATACAAATATTGATGATAACTTAAAACAGATTTCCACCTTTCAACTCGCTGAAGTCCTTACTACCTTTAACCAAAATGATGACGATGATCGCGACGCTGTGATTAGATTTATATTACCAAAGTACCAAGCAGCTTTAGCTATTGATACCGAATCCGAACTTGCTGCTGATATCAAAATACGGATTGCTGAGATCAAAAAACAGTATCACTTAGATCCTAATATGATGATCAACGGTAGAGCTATACCTAATAAGCGCTTCTCCTTGAAGTTTAATCAAAAACTTAAATATGATGATAATGTTACGATGGCAACTGATCTTCCTACTACAATTTCTACTCAAAAAGAATCTTTTGTTTTTGATAGTTCACTATTTATAAGATACCAGCTACCTCTCTATCATAGATATGTTATAACTCCAGAATTACGGATGGTATCTACCACTTATGGAGATCGTGATATTTCAGAAGTATATAAAAATGATACTGTCTACGTTGTCCCTACCTTACGTACCCGTTTAGAGCATACGATGTTTGGAAAGATGGCCAGTCTCTTTTTTGATATTGAACATAATGTAACAAATCGTGACCGAGAAGGAACTAAAAATAAGATTTTTTATGGCCGCTCAACAACCTTCACCATAGGGCAAAAATTTAGAGTTTTTGCCATGGGTGATTCAACCATTAAAATTAAGAAAAAAGCCTATAGTAGTTTTGATACAAACGGAGATTACGATACAACCACACTACAGTTTACCCAAGTTATGATCCGTCAAAATGGAGATTTAGCACTTTTTATGTATATAAATGATTTCACTAGAATGGTTACAAATCCTAACAGTGATACTGACTCATATCTATTTAGAGGTGACTACATTATTCCAAACTTTGCGAATGGATTTGGTCTACATTTTGGCCTCTCTTTTAACCTACTCGATACTAAAGCACAGCAAGAGACACGTGGATGGGAAAAGACCATTACCCCATCTATTGAAATTACTAAAAAAATAAATCGAAAAGTAACCTATGCACTTACCTATGATTATTCTAAGAAAAGTTCAGAAAATACAACCTACTCATACATAAAACAGACTTTTACTTTTGAACTAAAACTGAGTTTCTAACTAGAGGATCTTCATGTTAACTAAAATAATTCGCTTTGCAGGAATTTCACTTTTAATTCTATTCTCTGCCGTCAGTATTTTTGTATCTTTTGCTGGTCGAGATCTTTCATCATATGAGTGGCATAAATATCTTACCTACACATCTTTTTTTGAAGACCGCTTCTATGACTTTAGATCTACTCAAACTCTAAGTGATAAAATTCACCCAGAAGTTGTTCTAGCTGAAATTGATGACCCTTCTTTGCAGTCGATTGGACGCTGGCCATGGAGTAGAAAGACGTGGGCAGAATTTATTAGAAAGACAAAAACACTTGGTGTAAAAGTTTTAGCCTTTGACGTTATTTTTTCTGAACCAGAAGTTGCATGTTCAGGTGCCTCACCAGATACCTTGATGGCAGATGCTATCAAAGACTTTCAAGCAGATGGGAAAAGTAGAGTGGTTCTATCATATTCCCTGACAGACGGACGAGATGAATACTTTAAAGAGTTACCAGATATTATGTATAATTCTATTGTAGATACCAAACAAGCACAGGGATTAAATATACTACCTAAATATTTAAGAAAATCTACTTTTCCTATTCCTAAACTACTAGACAGTGAAGCCAACTTAGCATTTATTGGAGCACAAGATGACCCTGATGGTATATTTAGGCACTATGAAGTTTTAACTAATATCGACACCCTATATTTTCCATCTTTTGCACTAAGTGCATATCAAGCATTTACTCAAGACCCCGTTGTTTTCGAAATGCTAGGCATTGGTAATCCTTCCCTACAAACTAAAAATGGAAAAATAAGTCTTAATCTAAATGGAGAGACTAAAGTACGCTGGTCTGGTGGCATTGGCTCTTTCCCTAGTATTAGTATCCAAAAGATTTTAAAAGCTAAAGATGGTGACCCTGAATTAATGAAAATACTAAATGGTCGTGTAGTCTATATTGGATCCACTGCTTATGCTGCTCACGATCTACGACATACCCCAGTAGACCCGATGCTTCCAGGAGTATACTTTCATATGAACCTAACTCAAATGCTACTTGATGGTTATTACTTTAAAGATAAAAATGAAACAGCTAAATACTCATGGGGAATGCTCGTTTTAGGTGTAGTCTTAATTTCGCTGGTTATGTTTTTAGGATATGCAATTTTAGATCTGTTTATGGTTATCTTAATTACTGGAACATTTTATTTTATAGATACGTACTACTTAATACCACAAGGTCATGACAACAAACTATTTTTTATTCTCTTTGCAATTATTGCCACTTATTCGTGGAATACATTTATTAACTTCTATCTTGCTAATAAAGAAAAAAAACAGATCAAAGGCGCATTTTCTAGCTACGTAGCTCCAGCAATTGTTGAACAAATGTTAGCAAATCCTGAAATGCTAAAAGTTGGTGGTGAGAAAAAAAATATTACGATCTTCTTTTCTGATGTACGTGACTTTACAACAATTTCAGAAAGTCTAACACCTACTCAACTATCAACATGTCTAAATAAATATATGGGTGTAATGACAGATTTACTTTTTGAAAATGAAGGTACACTTGATAAGTATATTGGAGATGCGATAGTTGCTTACTGGGGTGCCCCTATCGATGTTGAAAATCACGCACTCAAAGCAGTTAAAACTTCTATCGAAATGATCGAAGTATTGCCAAGTATAAATGTAGAGTTTAAAGAGCTCGGATACCCTGAATTTCGCCATGGAATTGGCCTAAATACTGGAGACTGCTCTGTTGGTAACATGGGCTCTGATAAAATTTTCTCATATACAGCACTAGGTGACAGTATGAACCTAGGAGCCCGATTAGAAAGTCTCTGTAAGTTTTATGGCGTACAGCTAAATGTATCAGAATTTACCATGGCCGCTCTACCAGAAGATGAGAGAAATAAACTGACTTACCGTATTTTAGATAAAGTACGGGTAAAAGGAAAGTCTGAGCCTATAACGATGTATGAGGTATATCACTCCTTTCATCACCTGATGAGTGATACAAAATCTCATGAAGACTATTTGGAAGCTTTTGAATGTTACCAAAACATGCAATTTCAACAAGCAGTCGATCTACTGCAACCAATTGTAGACAAGTATCCTATTGAAGATGGAAAACCTCTTGAAAGGGCCAGCCGGCATGTACTAGAAAGATGTCAAAAATATTTAATAAATCCTCCAGCGGAGAGCTGGGATGGTGTCTATACCCATACAACGAAAGGCTAAAGTAGAGATTTCACTTGCTCTAAAGAAGTTAGAGTTAAGAGACCTTGCTCAGAAAAATTTCTGCGATACTCATTATATTTAGTTCCGGAATCTATAACAATCACAATAGGCTTGTTATATTTCTGTTCTAAACGAAGTAGTCCTCTAGCAAAATCAACAGCACTCTCCCCATTAGTACATAGCCGCTCAGTTAATGGAACTGCTGCAACTACTAACAAATCTACTTCTTGTAACATCAGCTCAGCACTACTTAGGTAGACTACTTCATTTGCCATTGGAGTCAGGTCAAGTGGATTCGCTGCATGCACTAAATGTGATAACTTGTGCTGAGTAAAATAGCTATCCATATCTTTTAATGTCGTCGATGACAAAGTTTTTAATCGACTATCAAAAATATCCGCACCACATACCGTTTCAAATCCTGCGTTGGAAATAACTCCAACACTCTCAATAGAGTTTTTATAAGCAGAATAAAATTTTGTTTTACCTGAAAACTCTTCCATTGTATTACATACCATCGCACCAGCACGAGTTAAAATATCAAACTCAAAATCATAAGATCCCGCAATCGCACCGGTATGACCAGCAGCCGCTTTTGAGCCCTCTTCACTACGGCCACCTTTATAAATTATAACTTTAGCTCCTCTAAAAACTAGTTCACCAATCTTCTGTTCCAACCTCTTCAGATCAAGATTTTTTAAACCTTCCAGATAAATTGAAAAAACTGAGATGTCTAAATCTTCAGCACAACTACTCAGCAGTTCACCCATTGTGAGGTCAAGCTGATTACCAATACAAAAAGCATATTTCAAAGGCAAGTCTGTCATATTAGACAGTCTTGTAATAAAAAAGGCTCCACTTTGACTTAAAAATGCAATATTTCCCTTGGCCGCAAATTTCACTTCTAATTTTGACTCGGGAATAAACAGAGTATTAAGTTTTAAAGGTGCCAGTATAATACCTAAACTATTAGGTCCAACTACTTGGGGACACCATAAGTTCTTAGCTTGTCGATTAGATAAATACTCTTGCAGCTGCAATCCTAGCCCTTCTAAGTCCGCACCATCACCAATTCCACCAGCGACCAGGTATACAATTTCAGCACCACAACCTTGCTCACAGAGTTGCTCAATTGTACTTATACATCCTTTTGGAGGAAGTGCTAAAATCAAGTTTGAAACAGGAGCGATCTGCAAATCCTTTATAGAAGATAAGCATCCAATTCCTTCAAAGTCCATCAGACCATCTTTTATAATCTTAATGTTCTTTTTTTCAAGCGAGCTTTTCACAATATTGTTTAATATCATATTTCCAAAACTTACTTTTTTGGTTGATACACCAGCAATTGCAATAGATGTTGGCCGAAGTAGAGCTTCGGTTAAAACAGATCTTTCAGAGGCCGTGATATTATAAGACTCCTCCTCTACACCGACACCATCAAGTGCTACAATCCGGTCATCAGTAGTAACCACCATTGGATTAATCTCTAATAAATTCGGTAGATCATCACGGTGCAATAGAGTAAGAATACTTTTAATAAATTCCTTCGCCATCTCGACAGTAACAAGAGCTTCTTTTTGACGTAAAAGCCCAAACCAAATATGCCCCATCAAATGATAACTTAACTCTTCTAAGATATCATTCATTGAACGATCTTTTGTGATAATCAGAGGTGGATTACGTTTACCCCAATACTCAGATTGAACTCCACCAATTCCCAGACGAGCGACATGTCCATAAGATGCTTCAAAGCGTACACTTAAAAATATTTCACACGGAAAGCTTGAAATACTTTTAAAAGATACTTTTTCAATCAGAAGTAAGCTTTTAAAACGCTCTCCAAATTTGCTTTGCCATTTTTTAAAGTATTCCTGTGCTTCACGAACAGAATAACTGCCAATTTGTACTAAGCCGATATCTGATTTATGAAAAACTTGATCAACTTCACCTTTTATAACAATCTCCTCTCCTTCCGAAAAAAGAGAGGTGTCAATAGCATCCAGCGTTTGGCAGCATCGATATTTGGGAGTTATAAAACCGGTACGGCTTAATAACTCATAAATTTGAGATTCACTTAGAAAAGTCTGCATCTAAAGTATTCGACCACCGTTAAATTCATTAATAAAAATCCATCCTACGACCTCACCAGTCTTAAGGAATTTTGATGCATAAATTTCACGTGCATATACAGATGATCCTTCGATGTGACTTCCTTGTACAGAAGCTTGCATTTTCTTAGCACGCTCAATCCAAGTTTCCATATTACTTGCACGTAGATCAATCCATCCCTGCTTAGCCCAACTATCAATATCAGTATCATTTTGAATTTCAATAGAGGCATGAACTTTGGATTCTGGAATATGTATTTGCGGTCCACGTAAAAGAGTTTTTCCATCACTAAGCAATACAGGTAACCCTAAAGAGGTTACAAGATTTTGTAGCTCACTGTTTTCTAAAACATAATTTTCTAATTTTGCAGCAAGATCAACAGCACTACTTCCTGCCAACTCTTCTACCTTGGCACAAAATTGTTGAATGATATATGTCTCATAAAGAAATTTTGATAACTGTGGTGGCCCTAGCTCACCAATAGCAATACTTGGAATCCCTTTCACATCTTCTAGCTCACGTAGCTCATCAAGGGCACTTTGCCTAATATAACCCGCACGATAACTAGGATCAAGTACAGAGCTATTAATAGCTGCAATAACATCCTTACCTGTATTCGCTCCATTTATTTCACGAATTACTAATGTAGCAATCTCTTCAGGAGTAACAAATTCCATCTGATTCAGATAACTAATTGCCTCAAATTCAGAACGAGTGAAAAATCCATTTTCTCCTGTATCAATTCCAACGAGCTCTAACTCACCCTTATCGCTATATGAATCACTGCTGTCCTTTAGTAACAAGTTCGATTGCAGAGTTTCTCTTTTTGTTTCCCAACGTTTAATTGGATTTCTAAATTTCTTAATTGCTCGAAAATCAATTTTACGGTAACCAATCATTGCACCTGGCTTGATCTCCTTAACAATAGCCCCCGGAGAACGAGCTAGTAAAAAGAGTAATCCAGTATGAGCAAATCCTACCGAAGTCTTCGCCATCAAAGTAAAACTCGGACGATCTTCTCCGTGCGTATAAGGAATATTAAGTCCCATTCCACCAGTTCCAGTCGTTCCAACCTTTAAGTACATTTTTGTTCCTGCAGCAAGTAGTGCCTTTTGTAATAGTACAACGTGGCGAACTAACTGCGGAACTGCCTGTGAAACGAGTAGAAGATCCAACATATTCATCTTATTTAATGAAGCATCAGTTTCAAGTGGTGTAGTTGAAACATTGATAATATTTTTTGCAAAATCAAAAACATTTTTTTGAGCAGTCGCATCACCTTGCTCTGCACGCTCTACTTCAGCAACAGAACATCCAGTAATAAGATTATATAGCTCATTTTTATACTCTTTAACTACTGCAGAACTACTTTTTACATCTTGATAGCTAATTCCAGTTGCAGTATTAACACAATCAATTACGGCGTCAGGACGATATTTTTCAATAATATATCCCATAAAATTTTGGTCTTCTTCTTTGTCTATTTGTGACTTATCAAAGACATCATCAAATAGATCTTTTACGATTTTATCATTGGTTGAAATATCACGTCGATCAGTCAGTGCATAAGTTTTACGGACAAAAATATTTCCAAACTCGTAAGTTATATTTTCAATATTAGGAAATTCAACCTTTAACTTTTCCACGGCTTCAAGACACTCATGCTCAAAGAGTGCACAGATAATAATATTTTTAGGCTTATATTCTCGACATATTTTTCGAGCTATCTGTTTACCTACTAGACCAGCACCACCAAATAATACAACAGACTCAATCGTTCTTTTCGCACTCATTCGAACCTCCAAAAGTTATATGACGGGGAACCCTATCTCTATATCAAAGATTCGTCAATGACACGAAGCCAAAAAGCATTCTAACTATTTGAAATCAAGAGGAATTATTCGTAATTCGTCACTACAAATAAAGACTAAATCAGTTTTGTGGCTACTTTCTATATGGTTGAGCTCTTTACACCCTTTTGTGGCTAAAAGCCTAAAGAGTGCCGGTCTATACAGCTCTAGTTTGTTATCTACACTACGGCTTGTAATTACCTCACTAGACAGTGAAACGCCCAGCCCCCCAGGAAAGTATATTGCAGGCCGTGGCTGGCCACTTTGAACAAAAGCAGGATAGAAAAAACTATCAAAAGTCATGCCTGGCATAAAGCTAAAACGCTTTAATGTTGTCTGGCTCAGTAGTGTCTCATCTTGAAAATAAAGCAGCTCATACTTACCTAATGCAAAAGAGTACACACTATCTTCTAGATCAAAAACCCCTGCAATTGTATGTATAGGATCAATAGCTGTAGAGTTTTTTAGTGACAACAGTTTACTACCTAGCTTTTCACTCCAAACACCAAGATAGAGTCCTCCGCTTTTGTTAATATCCATGAAGCTAGTCTCTGCTGTTTGCCCCAAGACAGAAAAGTTTTCTGCTCCACCTAGCATAAAGTAATTATCAAATGCTAAAGACGTCCCTGCTATCTCATTCAGTTCAGTAATATCAAAAAATGTTTGTGAGAAAAACTCATATTTAAATCCAGTTCCTAAAGCATATAAAACAGAAGTTGTTCCTATTGGACTTGTATTTTGTTTTATAAAATTAATTAATTTAAACTTTGACTTAGCTTGTTGCGCTACACTCTCCAATTTATCAGAACCAAAGTAATAAAAGAAAGTTCCTTTCAAGGCAGTATCAGTTTCCCATGGATTGATAGGCTGATTCAGCTTACTCAAATCATCTCCCTTACCAATCCATGCAGGAACGAGTACACCAGCATTCCTAATCCAGCGAAAATCCTTCCCAATAACAGCATGAGCATTATCATATGTTATGACATTTGAGTTCTGTCCCAAAAGCTGTACTGTTCGTGGTGAAAAATCACTATTAAAAAAATAAAATTTAAGTTGATTTGATGATCCTTTGGAACTTCTCGTACCTCTAGTGCGAACACTTTTTAAAATTCGCTCTACCACAACGTATTCTAGGGTACCATTACCATCAATATCTAGCTGCCACTGACCAGCAATATTTTCACTACGTCCTTTAAATTCAAAAGAGTTTAATATTTCTGCTTGTTGCCCATCTATTTTTCCTTTTAATAAAGTTAGTTGTGAAAAACGTCCTATTTTTTTTATAATTAAGTACGACAATTCTTCTCTAGATCCTATTCGGACAAAGCTTTTAATACTTAGTTCATCAGAAAATTTAAACTTGTCTTTGAATGAGAGTGTAATCTCTTGTGGATGGTGACGTTTATCTGTAATTGGTAAAACGACTTCTACTCCAGCATAGGTAGTCCAAGTTCGACCTTCCCCATCTGTCACAAGTAGCTCTACAGTAAACTCACTTCCAATACTGTTATTACTGAACATAACCATTGTATCTATTTCAATCTTTTCTAAATGATCTACTTTATCAAAAGTAAATACACTTTTTGCAAATGTAAAATCACCTTTACTATTTTTAACTTTAAGTTTAATAGAAATATTTTTACCAGCTACCCAAAAATTCTGTAATGTAATTTTCAGTGGTAGCTCACGATCTTTTCCATTCCATACCAGATAGTTCACCCCTTTTTTAGCAGGTAGGATTAGTGGACGTGGCGTGACTTCAAAGCTATTTTTTAAGTTCGCATTTCCAGAGAGGGTAAATTTGGAGACTCCACTATCTAGAACATACTCTGTATCTTTATTAGTCCCTAACATCAACCTAGCATATGCTTCTGTTGTTGAAAATCCAGCATTCAATAGTCTTGCGATGGCACCAACAATAAAAGGGGCAGACATTGAAGTACCATTTTTAAATTCATAACCTTTACGCTCTGTGAAATAGGTAGGAGTTAACTTCATTGGCCATGAGCTTATAATTTTTTGCCCTGGGGCTGAGATATCTACACTACTGCCAAAGTTTGAAAAGTGAGACATAGTACCATCTGCACTAAATGCTCCCACGCATATCACCCCATCATAGATACAAGGATAGATTGGATGTGCCGTTGAATCATTCCCTGCAGCAGCAACTATGACAATTTTTTTACTGATAGCAAGCTTGACGAGATCTCTCATGAGCACAGAGTCTACACTACGTGACCACCCGAGGCTCATATTAATGATATCGACATCACTTCTAATTGCATATAATAGTCCGCGTGCAAAAATATCTGCATATGTAGCAATAGGAGCTAAGTCCTGCTCCTGATTAGATGGCAAATCATCGCTCGTCGCGGCTTTTACATCACCCATCACTTTAACTGGTAAAATTTTAACCTGACGGGCTACCCCTTCAATTCCTACGCCATTTTTCTCTGCCGCAATAATTCCTGCGATATGGGTACCATGTCCAATTGAATCGCTAGCATCATTACTTCCCTTTACAGGGCTCAGTGGATTTCCATTACCAAGAACATTCCACCCTGCACAATCCAGTGGGTATCCATTTCCGTCAGCATCATGTGTCGCCCATTTCTTATCACATATTGTGACACTCGATTCAACCAAACATTGTTCATATTTTAAAAGGGCATCACACTCTTTTTTACTACGATGGATTACTTTTTTTAGATCAGGATGTGTATAGTCAATTCCAGTATCTAATATAGCAACGACAATGTCAGAGTCTTTTTCTACTGGAACTCCATTTAGTCCTAGGTCACTTCCTATTTTTCCCCGTAGTTCAATGACATGGATATCTGAAATATCAATTTCTTGATTATCTCCTCTATTTTCTAATCCCCATTGCTCTTTAAATAATGGGTCATATTCAGATGTGGCTTCAACTACAAAGTTTTGTTTTATTTCAACTTGTATTAAACGTGCTTTTGCCCAAAGCTTGAATTGATCGTAATTAGACACCTTCACCAAAACAGACGCACCACTTAATATGTCCTGAGACTTTAGATATTTTCTTTCAGAGATGGAGAAAACAGGAGTTACATTCATTACCTCTGCACAAGTTTTTACCAGCAATATCTCTTTTTTACCCCTCTCACTAAGTGGAGTTAGAATAAACTCACTAGCATTAATAGACAAAGAGATAAGATAGATAAAAAGGGATGTAAAAATAAAAGCTTTCATTTAAAATCCCTCCGAAAAGTATCTTGCATAAATCTCATAAGAGGATACCCCTATCTGTGAGCTCAGTGTTTTAAAGATACCAGCTCCTTTTTCATTATTATAAGTTCCGACAGTATCCGACAGATATCCCAAGTTTCCTACCGCATCCCCACTACGAAATCCATTTACTTTCACCACAACAAAATAATCTTCTTTTTCCAAGTTTTTAATTAAATCAGCAGGAGAAATTACCTTTAATAAATGTTCAACAATACGGTTAATTAGTCGGATCTGTTTTTTCCTATCACTAAGATTTTTATATTTTCGTGTTAAGTGCAAAATTGAATTTGCCCAAGGCGGCAGACAACTATTTTTTAAAGTATGATTTTTTGGTAAAAAAGCCAGATCATCAACCAAGAAAAAGTCATCTTCATCTTCTTCCCATATTTTGGCATCATCACACATTTTAATAAATTTATCTTTTCCGTATAATGATACGATTTTTTCAAATAGTGGTCGTTTCCCTCTTTTAAATGTTTTTAATAAACCTTCTACGAATTGTGGGTATAAAATTAAAGTGGAGCGCACCTCATATAGCAGTACTTTTCTTGTAGTATTAAAAATAGTCTTATCAATACGTGCTTCTTCTGGAAGTAAAAACCTCTCTTCTGCTTTTTTTATGGTTTTTAGCATTTTTTTGTAAGTTATACTCCACCCATTCCAAACCTCCTCAAATACTGTAACAGGTTCGACCTTGTACTTAGAGGTTAGTTCTCCCTCTGTTGTTAAACTGGTCCAATGTGCAGATCCACCAATCGTATTACCTGGATTTTCACCTTCTCGTTGTGCTAAAGACATTCCTTGCGTAAGGTAGCGAAACACGTCGCTAAATAAACCAAAAAGACGCATACCACTTCTTTTAATTCGCTGAACCAAAAACAGCTTTCTTGTAAAATCACTATTAATATACTGCTCACTTTCAGGTGGAGTAATGTCAAGCAAGTGCTCTTGTCTTAAAAAATCCCATTTCCTTAGTAGTACTTTCCAGCGTGATATTTTATTTTTAACTTTATGAGTAAGTAAGTATGGCCTTAAATCCTCTTCAATAACTTCACTGTTATTATTTTTTAAAATAGCCTTTAGTCCTTGTAGTCCTGCAATCTTAGTTTCATTATCGTCACTACTCCAATCTAGATTAAAAAATTTAGTCTTGCCCACGGACCAGCTTTGTGACTTTGAGATAGATAGTAGTGAAATAAGATATTGCATATTAATACTCTCTTGCAGCGCTTTAGTATTAATACGTTGAATATAAATTTGAATCCCATCTTCTGTTTTGGCAATCATTGTTCGTTTGGTCATCGCATAAGATCCACCTACAGCGAAAGTGACACTACCGGATTTAATACTCCCCAATAAAACAGATATCGGAACTGATGCATCAATAGACATATTTGCAGACACTCCATCAGCAATTACAATCATCTCACCTGTAACCATTTTACTAACTAATTTTTTAACATCATCATCAAGGCTAGCTTCAACTTCACTACTGCATAACTCTTCTCGGTTTATTGGCGCCATTAATATCATGGATAGAGAAATACCTCTCTCTACCAACCCTTTTCGTAGCTCTAAAGCCTCTTTTTTTTGTTTAGGATCCTTTCGATCATAATTTATTTTATGATATGTCTGCTCATCAATAATAGACTCTGAGACCCAAGCATGATTAGGCACGGCACATTCATAATTACTGGAAATAATTTTACCAAGCCCTTTCATATACTGTGAAACTAACAGATCTTTCCACGGTGTCTTTAAGCCATCCTTAATTGTTTCAACAGGTCTTAAATGCATATAGTTACGACTTAAAGAAACTCCACCAAATAGTGAAGTTATCGCCTCTCCAGTACCATCTATACCGCCAAAAAAACCTAAATTCAGGCGAACACCTAAACTATCAACAAGTTGAATTGGAGCATCACTACCATAATATGTACCTGAAACCACACTACGACCTGCTGTAATATTAATTCCACCTAATGGGTCGGCCCATACTTTTCGTGGTAAAGAAAAAGGTGTTTCGGCACCTGCAGTTTGTAAATGTTCCAGATATGCATTAAAGATATCTTCTCTGTGCCCCATAATGGCATCGCCAACTGTAGCAAACTGAAGATAATCATTAATCTTTTTAAATACTTCTTGCATCCCCATGCCGATACCTTCAATAGCAAAGTAACGTAACATTTCAGAAAATCGCAATGGGTTTGATGGGTCTTCCGTGGAAAACTCTAAAGCATAACCAGCATAATTTTTCTTATCTAATTTTCCATTCGTAACACTACCAACTGAGATATGTGAATCAACTTTTAACTCTGAACTCGTCAATTTAAAGTAGTGCAGTAGAGAGTTTCTACGTGAAAGTAGCTTTTGTAATAACAGCTGTGAAACATCATATGGCAGTTGAGAATTTGCTACAATCTCTTCCCAATCGCTGCGGCTTAAATTTGCCACTCGGTTTGACATCCACTTTGCATCGTCAAAAGTAGTACCATGAAAAGACTCTGCCAAAAAATAATTAAAGCTAATTGCATCATTAAATTTCTTACCTATCGTCCAGCTAAATAGATTTATATTTTCATAAAAATCACCCAGTACATATGGAATAATAAGACTTCGAAATATTCGTCTATTTTGAATGGCCATATCTGAGATAATTCCCCAATGCAGTGGATGAACTTTAACTCGTCCTTTTTCCAAGACAACATCTCTTAGAATCACCCAATTCTCATCTTTAGGATTTTCAACAATCCAACGCTTACGAGAAGTTAAACTTCTATCACTCATTGCATCTAAAAAATGTTCTTTCTTTTTCAGTGAATCAAAAGAGATCTTTATTTTTTGAATATATTCTGGTACTTCAATCTGATAACCAAGCTTACGTAGTAGCGCAACTCTAAGTAGTGAACCATGATTACTTAAACTTACTGTTAAAGTTTTTGGCTCAATAATGCCGTCACTACCCACAATATCCAAACTACTTCGAAACAGTCCCTTCGTACTCGATAAGTATGAGTGAAACTTGGACTCTTGGAATTTGATTTTTGTAATTCGGGTACTATTTTTTTTATCTTTCCAAAGCAAAGACTCTTGAGGCTGTAAAAGAGATAAATCTTGTCCCAATCTCTGCTGATCAATCAACTGATGTGAGTTAATTGCCTGACCTTCGAAAGTGAGGTCTTCTGCGGGCCGTCCCCCATTATCTTGCTCAATAAATAGGACTCCTGCAAAACTACTACAGCTTAGTAAAACAAGTATAATTAAAATTGAAATTCTGTTTCTCAAGAACCTATCTCCAGACGATAATGCAGTGCGCATGAATAAATTTAACAGATATCTATTCGAAATGGGATAAGTTGTAAAAATTACACTATTTTATGCATAATTAAGATAATAAATTTAATGTCTTAGAGCTGAAGTTGCCACTCGCCACGACGCATTAATTTTATCTTAATGTTATACGGGGCTAGCTTGCGGCGTAGATTGTAAAAATGTACATCGAGAGTTTTACTATTTACTAGAATATCTTTCCAAATAGCACTCACGACTTCATCTTTTATAATTCGATGATCATCTTTTTGTAGAAATAGCTTTAATAGCTGAATCTCTTTCTTGGTCAATCCCTCAACTTTCGTTCCAAAGAGATAGCAAACGCCCTCGTACGGATCAAAAGAATTTAACGACTTCCAAATGTGTTTTTCAAGCTTTTTCAGATGAAATTTTATAATTTCTACAGGTGTAGTTGTAGGTAAAATAGAGTGAGTTCCTGAGTTAAAAAGGAAATCAGCAGCATCACTATCCAATTTTTCTGACAGAATAAGCCAATGGCTTAGGTCATTATGAATATGTTTTAATAGAGTTATATCATCCTGATTATCACACCACCAACATACCATAGTACGTGATAACTCCAGCCTAGACTGCATCAGCATAAATTCTTTGAGGTCATCAAAATACAACGTTTCGGCATCAGAACACGTCTCATTTATGACCGAATGGTCAGGCGAAGCAATGATAATTCTTTGTAATTTCACTTAAAGTTACTCCATTAATTAGGTGACTACAATACTATGATAACAGGTGAATTCAAAGTTAAGTTTTCTTTACTTTGAAGTATTTACAAATCCCCCTGAGAATTACCCTCACCCCTTGGGTCAGAAACCCCATGCAACTTACCATTTTCAAAGGCAATTGCCTGAATACGACATCCTAAGTTTCTCTGTTTAACCGTGTGGCCCATATCCTCTAATGCATCAACTAAATTTTCATCAAGTGGAACTTCATCAAAGCGAATATAATCTGGAGACCATTGGTGGTGAAACCTCACTGCACCAACTGCTTCATAAAGAGGCTTTTTAAACTCTAAATAGTTCAGCATCGTTTGAGCAACACAGGTAAGAATTCTAGTTCCCGAAGGTGTTCCCAATGCCAATAATGGCTTCTTATTACGTAAAACAATAGTTGGAGACATACTACTCAAAGGCCTTTTTTGTGCCTCCACTAAATTATTCTCTCCACCAACAGCACCAAAAAGATTGGATGCTCCTACCTGCGCTGCAAAGTCGTCCATCTCATTATTTAATAGAATTCCTGTACCGGGGGCAATCACTCCAGATCCAAACCATCCATTAATGGTCTGCGTAGTAGTAAGAACATTTCCCTCATTGTCGGCAATAGTAAAGTGAGTTGTCTCACTCGACTCATAAGGAAAAGGATTGCCATGTACAACTAGCTCTATTTTTTTTGCCTTACTCTCTTGGACCGCTGCTCTCATTTGACTGGCATATTTTTTAGATGTTAAACCTTTCACTGGTACCGTTACAAAATCAGCATCACCCAGGTATTTCGCACGATCAGCAAATGCTTGTTGCATCGCTGATGCCACTAAATGGACATGGCGAGGTGATAAAAAGCCACTGGCCTTAAGCCCATCTTTCTCAACCATATTTAAAATTTCAACGACATGAGTTCCTCCTGAACTTGGTGGAGACATAGAGTAAATTTCATCTCCATGGTACGTACCCTTAACAGGAGCCCTATAAACAACGTTATAACTAGCCATATCTTTCAAGCTAACCATGCCATTTAATCGCTGACTCTCTTTAACAATTTGCTTCGCAATACGTCCTTTATAAAAAGCACGTCGTCCCTGTTTAGCAATTAACCTAATACTCTTAGCCAAGTCTTTTTGTACACATAGCTCACCAACTTGTAGCGGTCTGCCATCTCTGAAAAATATTTTTTTTGTTGCTGGAAATTGTGCTAACACGTCTTTGCGATGTTTTAAAGCACGAAACATTTCAGGGTACACCTTAAATCCCTTTGCTGCAAAATCAGCAACAGGAGCTAATACTTTCTCTAAAGGTAGCTTCCCATATCTACGATGAATTTCTAAAACACCTGCAACCAGGCCAGGTACACCAACTGCAAAAATACCATCTAGTGATTTTTTAGCTAATACCTTGCCATTTTTATCTAAAAACATATCACGGTGAGCACGTAGCGGAGCCTTCTCTCTAAAATCAACTGCAGTCGGCTCTGCCATTTTAGCTGTTTTAAATAGTAAAAAGCCACCTCCACCAAGGCCTGTAGACTGAGGTCTCTCAACTCCAATCGCAAAGGAAACGGCAGTAAAGGCATCGAATGCATTTCCTCCCATCGCAAATATTTTTTTTCCAATCTGAGTTGAATAATTCCCTTGTGAGGAGTTCATAAATTTGTTTCCAAAAGCCTCATGTGTTGATCTTTTGACTTCTAAATTAGGGATCGTCGAAAGAGTGGCAGCATCTCTATAATGACTTGCGCATC
>DAOWEO010000042.1 GCA_030638415.1 Bdellovibrionales bacterium
ATATTCAGTTTCCTGTAATTCTCCAATTACTGTTCCTTCATTTACGGTTTCACCATTTTTAATTTCTGGATTAAATTTCCATTTTTTTTTGTTATCAAGAGGAGAAACCCTGACTCCTTTTTCTATGTAAACACCAGAAATTTCAGCAATTTCTCGGCTTGTATATTCATTCACTCTCTTAAATTTTATAATCTGCTGACAAATATTAAATTTCATCTGATCAATAGGAGAAGCATCTTTTCCTATAATATTTGTCGGCTTCATCTTTCCCTTTTCAAGATTACTCATAACTTTTAATATTCTGTCTTTGTCTGGATAGCTCATTAATCCTCCTTTTTAACTTGAAACAATGTAATCACACCGCTCGTAGTAGGTTTAACCTTTCGATACAAAATACCATTCGATATGTTTGCAATTTTGAAAAATAACTTTTTTCAACAACAAAATAATCATATGTATCATCAGAATCAAAATCTAATTCAATGCCATCTAAAGATAAAAAGAATTTTGCGACCTCAATAATAGAAAAGCTTGAGCGCGTTCTCTTGGCATACTCTTTATTTTTATTAAGTCCATAATTGATGTGCTTCAGGTCAATCTCAAGCAGATCAATTACATAGTCATTAATCTTAGTTTTTTTTATTTTCTTAATTGTAATATCATTTGGTTTTACCATTAACATCTCCTCATTTTACTATGTCATAGTATTGACTACACGGTCAACACTGTTGACTTTTTATCAGGTACTTCAAGTCTCTTTTCATATTAAATCCCAACTCCATCCCAACTCGACATGGAAATAGAATGAAATAAGATGAATAAAAGTGAAATATCACATTCAAAAAAGAGAGCTTAACTATTTGTTAATACTGTTATTTTAAGATGTTATGGCTAAAATAAAAATGGTCAGCGTAGATCATATCAGCCCGACCATATTTCAACTTTGCCCTTTTTGGGTAGTAGTGGCCACGGCTTTCGCAAGTGATTAGTTTTGTGGGTAAAGCCCTCCCCAGTAATTTTGAGAGTCACAATCTGATTTGAAATAAGCTATACATCCTTTTTTAGTTTCAAGTCGAACAAAAGTCCAAGAAATTAAATGATTGGGTATTTTAAATCTTACGGGAACAGATTTATTAATTAAATAGTTCTTTTCTTTTTCCAGTGGAGTAATTCCAACAAGGTGGATTTTAGGTATGTCATTAATAAGTTTACTTAAGCTGGTTATTTTCGATAATAAGCTCTTCAATTTTGAGACCTGCTTTATTGAGTCTGGTGGCGAGCATACGAGAGAGATTGAGCATTAAAATACTGAAAATCTCAGCATTAGACTCATAGTTTCCAAAAATTTGGGCATAATCAATAACTAAAATATCGGCGGAGTTGGGAACTAAAATATCAGCTTTTCTAACATTCTCTTTTAGAAGTACCATCTCTCCAAACAGATCTCCTCGCCTGAGCTTGGCAATAGTATATTCTCCTTTTTTAACCTCAGCACCTCCATTAAGAACAAGAAAAATTTCATTTCCAACGTCGTTTTTTTTGAAAACGTATTCACCATCTTCAAGGTTTAAAACGACAGAGCTTTTAACAATTTTTTTTATCTCTTCATCGTAGAGCTCATAAAAAAGAGCACAGCTACGAACAAGTTGAAGTGTACTCATCTACGCTGCCTTTTTTACCTTAGGATTATCTTTTGACTGTAGCTCTTTTAAAATTGCTTGCATGGTCTCACGCATTAATCTTGTCTCCTCCTCTTGAGTGTTTGTTTTAGAATCTGTTTGAAGGTGGTACCAGAGAGCCTGTAGTACATTTTCTACTTTTTCAAAAGTTCTCTCTCTCGTTGCATCGACAGGAAAGAGAGTATTTAAAAGAGTAAGAATAATACTAAAAAAGATACCTGCAATTGATGTCTTCATTGCAAAGGTAACGTTTAAAACGAACAGTGAAAGTGTTTTTCCTGATGCCTCTAAGTTATTAAAGTCCATTTTTGCAATCTCAGGTAGGGCCATCGAAATACCAATGAAGGTTCCAAAGACTCCTAGAATAATAAAGAGTGTTGGAAGAACACTAAGCATTCTTGTGACTCCATCGATGGGAATAATTCCAAACATTTTTGACCAGTTTTCGTCGTCATTTAAAATTCTCTCTGTCAGTTCAGAGAATTCTGGAGGTACAGAGGTCTTAAAGACACTTGACTCGTTTTGAATATTAGAAATAAGTCCGTGCTTACTCCCCATGTATTCGTTGAGTGAGACACTTCGTCTGTTACTGGTGTCAGTTTTTCTTCGCCCTCCTCCCATCTCTTTTCTAAGATTTCGCTCTGGAAGTTTCTGATTTACACGTCCTAAGAGATCTTCAAGATAGTCATCAATATCACTAAAGATTGTTGAGCGTGCTTTATCTTCATCAATAGTTGACGAGAGCTCTCGAGTAAAGTGAGAAAAGTATCCTTCATCTCTTTTACTGTGAGTAAAGGAGATCCATCTAAAGACAAGTGCAATTGTGATCATAAAGGTCATACACTCAATGAGGTACTCTCCAAAAAAGACAAGTAGTAGTTCAATCATTTTTTACCTTCTTGATATAGTAGAATTTTATCTAATGCTTTGGGGTCGTCTTTAAGAGTAAAACTGAGTTCTACTCGCTGAGACTGTGAACATTCATATTGCCCACAGTTTTGAGCTTTTCTTTGAACACTGGCAATTGATCTTAAATCAACTGATCTTAGAACAGGCTTCATATAACCGTATCCAACAGACCTTGTGATCTTTCGCATATAGGCTTTGTTTGCAAATGACTTCGTCTTACGGCTAAAGATAAAGCTTGTAATTGATGTCGCACGCCTTGCTGAAAGATTGAGGTTATACTCATATGCTTGTGGCTCAATTTTCATTGGGTCTGAAAATTGCTTTAGAAAACTTGGTGATGCATGTCCTTCAACATTAAAGCTTGAAATTTTATCTTTAACTTCTGCCTGGCTGAAAAGAGCAGCAGAGTAGAGTGGAATAATTTTTGCTAGCTTCTTTTTTGCTCCAGAGCTTAGTCGTGCACTATTGACCTCAAAGAGGAGGTTCTTATCCATAAGAAGTGTTACTGTTCCTGTTTTTGGATTTACACTTGCATGGATGTTGTGCTTTTTAAAGTTATCAGCAATGTTTCTAGCAATGTTTGCTCTTAGCTTATTTTTAGAATCTTGAATCTTTGTTCCAAGTCCCGAGAGGTGCTTTTCAAGCTTTTGATTCTTCCCTTTAATTCCTGCAATCATCTTTTTACAATTGGTACTAACCTGTTGTTGTTTTGAAAGACTTCCTAGAAGGCCTTTGTTTTCATCACGGCACTGAGTGATTATGCCATTGAGATTTCCATTTTTATCATTACAGTCGTTGACCTTGCCACTAAGTCCAGCGATCTGGTTATTTTTACCACTGAGCTCACCTTCGAGGGAACCTATTTTACTTTGAAGTCCACCATTTTCACCTTGTAGCTGTCCAATTTCTCCTTGAGCTGCGCCAAGCTTTGCTGTTAGGCCTTTGTTTTTTCCATCCATGCCTTTGAGCTGTCCTTCAAGTGCACCAATTTTATTTTTAAGGCCACCGTTTTGACCAAGAAGATCGCCGACTTTTCCTTGAGAGGCGCCAAGCTTAGCAGTGAGGCCTTTATTTTTTCCATCCATGCCTTTGAGCTGTCCTTCAAGTGCACCAATTTTATTTTTAAGGCCGCCGTTTTGACCAAGAAGATCGCCGACTTTTCCTTGAGAAGCACCAAGCTTAGCAGTGAGGCCTTTATTTTTTCCGTCCATGCCTTTGAGCTGGACTTCAAGTGCACCAATTTTATTTTTAAGGCCACCGTTTTGACCAAGAAGATCGCCGACTTTTCCTTGAGAGGCGCCAAGCTTAGCAGTGAGGCCTTTATTTTTTCCGTCCATTCCTTTTAGGTCACCTTCAAGAGCACCAACCTTATTTTGAAGGCCACCATTTTGTCCTTGGAGTTCTCCAACTTTTCCTTGAGAAGTACCAAGCTGCACTGTTAGTCCTCTATTATGGTCTTGAAGGTTTTTAAGTTTACCTTCAAGCATTGCAATCTTATCTTTAAGTCCACCAGATTCACCCTTAAGATCTCCTGCTTTAACAGAGGCCATTTTAAGTTTCTCTTTTAGTCCCTGATTATTTTTTTCCATCCCTTTGAGCTGGCCTTCAAACTTTGTTTTTTCTTGGGCCATTGCACCTTGCAGACTATTTTTGTCTTTGCTCATTTTACTTATCTGGGCCTTAAGGTCTTTTGCTTGTTTTGCACTGGCACTACTTTGAGCTTGCATATCTGATTGGAGTTGATTGACCATGTTTTGATTTTGAATCTCTTGCATTTGAGATTCAAAATTTTGTTTTGCAACTTTTTCTGATTGAACGTCTCTTTCTTGAAGTACTCTTTCAATCTCTGCTTTGAGTGATTTTACAGTGGATTGATTTTTAGAGTCTTCTTGTTTTTGTTTCTGCTTTGCCTGCGTGATTTTTTGAGACTGCTCTTCTTTTTCCTGGTTCAGGCTTTGAAGTTGTATTTCAAGCTTTTTTACCTCTTTAGAGTTTAAAACGAGTGTGGTTTGCATCTCTTGCTTTAGGTTCATATTTTGAACATTTTGCTTATTGATTTGAGTGACAAGCTCTTGCTCAATCTGCTTTTTTTCAGCTTTAGATATTTCTAGCTTTTGCTGTAGGCTCTGTTTGATCTGAGTGATCTTTTGCTGTTGCGTTTGGATATCCTGGTCTTTTTTCTTTACCGTTTTCTCTAATACTTTGACCTCTGTCACTTTGATATCTTTTTGTTCAGTGACTTCAACGATCTCTTTTTGAAGAATCTTTTTATGCTCTTTAACTTCAGCTAAAACTTTTTCAAGTTTTTTGATCTCCTCTTTTTCAGCTTCAACTTGGGCCAACTGCGTTTCAACTCTTTTTTGTAATTCTTTTGCTTCAGTCTCTTTTTGCTGCTTTTGCTTTTGGAAGTCTTTTACAATTTCCATTTTCTCTTGAGCCATCTTTGTAACTTCTTGCTTGAGTTCTTGAACCTCTTGAAGTTTATCTTCTAACTTTATTGAAACCTGTTGGTTATTTTTCTTAAGTTCTTCTTTTTGCTTTGCAAAAGTCTCAACAGTGTTTTCAGTTTGCTTTAGTTTTTGTTCAATATCTTTTTGTTTTTGCATCTCTTCTTTGAGGGCTTCTGTGACATTTTTCATCTCTTTTTGTTGCTTTTTAATATCTTCATTGAGTTTACTAACGTTATTAACTGACTTAGTGATGAGATCTTCTTTTGTGACTAGCTCTTTTTGAAGCTGCTCGTTCTTACTCGACTTAAGAGCGAGCTCTTGTTTTTTCTTTTGAAGTTTTTTGGCAGCTTTTTGAAGCATTCCTTCTTTTCGAAGTTGCTGTTCGATGATGTCTTGCATGACATCTTTATTGGATTCTAGCTTTGTAACCATCTTGGCCAAGTCTTTCATTTTTTGATTAATTACATCTTTGTACTCACTGACTTGATCAATAGAGTCGGTGAGTTTTTTCATTCTCTTTCTAGACTCTTTTTTAACCTGTTCAGTGACGATGCCTTCAAGCTCTTTTTCATGAGCTTTTTTCTGTGCAATTCTCTCCATGGTGGAGACACCAACTTTGATCATTGCAAAGACGAACATTGTTAAAAACACGATGGCGATAGTAGTGAACATATCTGAATATGAACTCCAGACTTGCCCGTCATCTTCGACCCTATGTTTTTTTCTTCTCTTTTTTCTATTGTGTATTGCCATATATATTACCCTATGAAACTTGTCGGGTAACTAAGGTCAATCTTGAGCAAAAAGAATAAGAACTGCCAGATTTGAACAAATTAGCAGAGTTAGTGTTTACCGTTCAATTTTAGTTATTTAGTTGGAGTTTCTGTGTAAAACTTGCACTAATATGAAGACACCTTGAAGTATAGGAAGAATGAGCCCTACAATTTCCAAAATCCAAAGTGCCACTCTCCTCAAAATCATAGGCTCAATGGCCTTATTGATATATACCAGCAATATTTTACTAAATATTCAAAAGGTAAGATGATCTCACATGTCGAAAAGGTTTTTAACAGTATTCCAAAAATGATAGGTGAAAAGTTTGTCTATTCTAAAATAAATACCAACCTTCGCTCACGAGAAATTGCTCCTGTAATTGAATTACTTTCCAAAGGAGGAATCAAAGCTATTAATCTCTTTATAAACTGCTCTGCTGTAAGTTTTATGTTAGTTGTTCCATCGTTGTATGCATTCTTTAATTTTAGAAAAACTTTTCCATCACTTCCTAGTTCAATTCTCTCTTTGGCCAGAGCTCCTCTCGCAATGTAGCGTCCTAACCTTTCAAGTGCTGTCCTTTGATGAGCCAAGATTTATCCAATAGATATCTATACTCATTCGCCTCATATTATTGGCATATCTGTAAGATAAAAATATTAACAATCTGCTAATGTACTGAAAGGGGTTACCGATAACATCATGAGGTATAATATTATATGAATACTTTTAAAAACATCACATCTTTTCCGACGCTCTCTCTCTTGTTTGCACTGATAAGTAGTTGTCAAAATAGTATCAATTTTACCCAAATAATACCTGCTCCATCAAGTCTAGCTCTAACCTCACCAAGTTCAAGTCCAAACTTTGACACAACTCCTATAGTCACAGTGAGTGGAATACAAGTCGGTGACACAATAAAACTTTTTACAGACTCAGCCTGTACTGCTCAAACAGGGAACCCCACGATAGCTTTAGCAATAACTATCGATATCACAACTTCAGTTTTACCCGCAGCAACTTATAATTTTTACGCCAACTCCACAGGAGTACATGGAACAAGTGATTGTTCCACTGCAACAGTTAACTATATTCTAAACTCATGTCCAAGTGGATATGTGATGGTACCTGCAAATACAGCCGTCGGAGCACCTGACAATTTTTGTGTTATGCAATATGAAGCTCAAAAGAG
Source organism: Bdellovibrionales bacterium (assembly GCA_030638415.1). Taxonomy (GTDB): domain Bacteria; phylum Bdellovibrionota; class Bacteriovoracia; order Bacteriovoracales; family Bacteriovoracaceae; genus DAOWEO01. The sequence goes on from DAOWEO010000042.1 coordinate 7,002, forward strand.
CGCAGACAATACCGCTGTATCAACAAACTCAGGGGCACCTTGGGGAGATATAGATCAAGTCGCTGCAAAAGCGGAATGTGCAGGAATTGGAGCTAATTACGACTTGATCTCAAATCCTGAATGGATGGCAATTGCTAGAAATGTAGAAAACGTAGCAGAAAACTGGACAGGTAACTCCGTAGGAATAGGCTGCCTTAAGAGAGGAAATATTGGTGGTACTCATGCCTGTGATGATGGTAACTCTGGAACTACCGCCTCAGGATATAATGGAGCTGATCCTGATAATGTAGGATCAAGAATGGAAGATAACAACACAGCAAAGCTACTTTTAGATAATGGAAACTCCATTTTTGATTTCTCTGGAAATATTTTTGAGTGGGTTGACTGGACTCTTGGTGGAGAACTTTCAACTAATATGATTCAAGCCGATAAAGCAAGTATTGGTGGTAATCCAGTAGCTGAATACTTAGAACTGTCAGCACTAGATGATTTCCCAGCACATTCTCCGGTGACAGCACTTCTACCAAGTGATTCTACATTTGATTCAACACACGGCATGGGGACGTACTACGGCGATTCTGACGGAGGGGCTGCCATTCGTGGTGGTCGATGGCTCAATGGTACGAACGCTGGTGTGTACATGCTAGATTTGGACGTTCCATCCAACTTTAAAAACATTGGCATTGGTTTTCGGTGTGTCTTTCGGCTGACATCACCTAGTCAGTAACTGCGTTGCAAAGGAAGTCCACTCGCCACTAGAAACATTCGTAGTGGTTTACTTTGTTCTCATCTGTCCCATAGCTTAAGCATAGGAGAAATTGTCCTTTCAATTTACCATATCCTCTCATATTTTATATTTTTGCAACGCCTTGTAAAAGATGAGCTCTTTCATAGTTTTTTTAAAGTAATTTCTTCTCAATCTCTTCTACCAGTACTAAAAATGCCGCATCGTTAACTAATCTCCTTTCTACTTTTTTGATGCTAGTCGACACTGTTGAGTGAGTCCTTCCTCCAAAGAACTCCCCTATGGCCTTTAGGGTAAGGTCTGAACACCTTTCTCGTATCAGATATATTGCAATATGCCGTGCATTTGATAAGTCTTTGGTTTGCTTTACCGATTTTATATCAGCAGTCATTAGCTTCATTTTGATTGAAACTTGCTTTAGTATTGACTCTGGCGTGTCTACTTTGTCTAGAATACTATCAAGTTTTAAATATTTCTTAGCCAAGCTATCATCTATCACTCTTCCATCAAGGTTACTCGTATAAGAGAGTAGATTAATAAATCCTTCAAGCTCTCTAATACTTTCTGTTTTCGCATTGGCCATTAGCTCAATTACGGAATCAGGAATAAATACATCTTTCTGTGATGCATAAGATTTTAAAATCATAATTTTTGTTTCAAAGTCAGGTTTTATTATATCAACAACAAGACCTCCTTTTAATCTTGATTTTAATCGATCTGGTAGACCTAAGATCTCGTTAGGCTGCTTATCAGAAGTAAATACAACTCTTTTCTTATTTTGATGTAATGATTCAAATATTTGGAAAAAAATATTTTGAGTTGCTTCTTTGCCACTAATCCCTTGAATATCATCAATTAGTAATACATCTACAAGCTTAGTATATTTTGTCATAAAGTGGGATAGCGCTCCGGCCATTGTTGCTTCAATAAATTGATTCATAAAATCAGCAGCAGAGAGAAAAATGACAACGAGTGTTGGATCTTCCTCATTAATTTTATTAGCAATGGCATGCAATAGATGCGTCTTGCCAAGACCGGTGTCTCCATAAATATAAAGTGAACTTATATTTCCTGAAACATTATTTTGTAAAGCAATAGACTGTGCAGAAGCAAATGCAAGGTTGTTAGAAGAGCCTGCAACAAAACTTGAAAATGATTTCTTTTTATCGATAGGAACAATCATAGTAGAATTAAGTTCATAAGCAGATGTGTTTGTATTAGTAGTTGATTTTAAGGGAAGTGAAAAACGAGGTATTTTATTATCTATCTCAAATACCTTTTCTACTTTTTCTTCACTCTTAAAAATACTGTGAGCAGAGGAAATATTACTGTGTTCCACATTATGAGTATTACTGACATTTACATCATTTTCCTGTGTGCGTAATTCTGCATTTAGAAATACATCAAATATATTATCATTCATCTATTATCCTCTTAGTTATTTATTGCATTAAAAGTTATTTAGTGGAAAGTAACAAATATAATAAGCAGGAAGTCATTATATAAATTTCATATAACCTCATTCAGTACTTTTACTTACTTATAAAATATTAAAAATTTGACAACTGGATTTCATGCCATATTTTGCAAAGGAAAAAAATCACATTTCCTACATAAAATTTCCTACTCCCCCATTTCCTCCATTTTTATCTCTTGTATTTACATATTTGATTAATTTAAAATTACGTAGAAATAGGTACTACTTTTACTTCTCTTTTTCTAACTGATTAGTTAAAATATGCTTTAGCTTTTTTTAAGGAAAGAATATGGTTAGGCCTCCTATTTCAGTATTAATTATCTGTCAGAATGTAGAAAAGACAATTAGGCGAACTCTTGAGTCGCTTGTTCAGTTCGATGAAGTCATTGTGATTGATGGTGGAAGTAAGGATGCAACTGAGTCAATTGTTGCTGAATTTCCTAACACTAAGTTTTTCTTTAATGAGTGGCCTGGCTTTATTAATCAGAGAAATGTCTCTCTTGATAGAGCAACGCACGAGTGGTGCTTTATGATAGATGCAGATGAGTCCTGTACGGATGACCTGCGAGAGGAGATGTTTAAAATAATCTCTAACTCTGATGCAAAACCGATGTATAGAGTCATGCGTACAGAGTACTTCTTAGGCGAAGCAATTGAAGTAGGCCTTGGTAAGTGTGGCTATCAAGAGAGACTATTTAAAAAATCAAGAATCCGCTATACTGGTGGAAACCACCATGAGCACTTACTTGACGGAAAAGTAATTACAGAATCATCCGAAGAGGTACAAAATATTAATCCTGATCTACGAGTTCTTCACGATGTTAGCTACGGTATGGACAGCTGGATCAAAAAACTTCCTCGTTTTGTCCTTTTAATCGCTCATGAGAAGATTGCAAAAGGGAGAAGGGTGTCAGCTTTTGAAGCATTTTTTAGTTTTTTCTGGAGTTTTTTAAAGTGTATGTTAGAAGCTTTACAGGGGGAAAAGTAAGCTTGGTCTACTGCTTGCTTCATGCTCTCAATAGAGCACTTATTAAAGTTTATATATATCAATATTACGCATTTCCAAAGTTTCAAGAGATGAGTGGTGATAAAGTAGTTAAGGAGAAGTATCTTGGCTGAGTTAGTATCTGGTTTTACATTTATAAAAAATGGACTCTCCTTAGGCTACCCTATTTTAGAGAGTATTAAATCTATCGATCCCCTTTGTGATGAGGTTATTATCAACGTTGGCTTCGATAATGAGAACTTGAGTGGTGACGATGGTACTGAGGAGTATCTACGTGACAATCTTCAGGGACCAAAATATAAATTCTTAAAAAGTTTTTGGAATCCTGCTATTCAAAAGGACGGTCTAATTCTGTCTGAACAGACTAATATCGCCCTCAGTGCTTGTAGTGGAGATATCTGTCAATATATTCAAGGCGATGAGATTGTTCATCAAGATGATCTTGAAGCCATTGAACAGGGAATTAGAAGCTTGCATGATAGAAGTGATCTTGAAGCACTCGTTTATAAATATATTCATTTTTTTGGAAATGTTGATATCTATAAATATACTCGAACAATCTATAGGCGAGAGGTCAGAACTATTAAAAAGAGTAGTGGAGTTCATTCCTATAAAGATGCTCAAGGGTTTCGTTTTAAAAATGGAGCAAAACCTATTGCAAAACTTATTGATGCCAGAATTTTTCACTATGGTTGGGCCAGAGATGAGATGATTATGCAGCAAAAGATAAACTCTTTTGATAAGCTATTTAATGGGGAGCAGAATCAAGATGGGAGAGAATTTCGCTATAAAAAAGTTTTTGGGTTGAAAACTTTTAAACAGACTCACCCAAAGATAATGGATAGATGGATAAAAGAGCATCGTAACGATCTAACTCTTGATTCACTTGAGAGTGATTTTCACTTTAAGCATATCGGGATGGCACTAACTGATCTTATAGAGATGGTGACAAATTATAGGATAGGAGAATTTAAAAACTACAGGCTTATAAAGTAGTTTTTTATTTTATTACAACCGTCTTAACAAGATGATAACAACCAGCTCCAACATCTACCCAATCAAAGCCAGGAGAAAGATTCATACCACAAACCCACATGGTAACTTCTCCAGTATTTGCAGTAAACTCCCCCCTAGTTGCACATGATGGAATATGCGAAGCATAGGGCTTTGCCTCAATTACTTTGTGATAACAACAATTTCCAACATCAACCCATCCAGATCCTGGTGGCTGACTCATTTCACAAACCCACTTCACACGTTCACCAGTACTAGAATTGATAAATTCTCCCTGAGGAACACATGATGGAATAACATCCACTTCACAAATTCCAATATCGTCTTCAACTACTTCTTCACCCAGTATTTCTTCGGGTAATAGATCATTGTCTGGGTACAGCTCTGCAATTTCTTCCGGCAAAAGATCACCAAAATAGTCATTGGAAGAAGAGTCAATGGCCCATACGGTAGTTGTGAAAAATGCGATGGTTATTACTAAAGGTATGTTGTACATAAATCCTCACTGAAAAAGTTTCGGTAAATATTTAAAATACTTTTGTCATCCTAACACGCAATGACGCAAGGCGCAACTGTAAAGTTTCCTTTTTCTAAATTAACGTAATCTAATCTAAAGCAACGAAGATTGCGAAATTGATATTATACTCCGAGCTATTCACTTTTGAATAAATAAAACAATGCAATGAGCGGGTTCGTTATCTACATCCCTATGGGCCACTCGCAACTCACTTACAAGATCAGAATATAAAATCTCAGTATATGAAACAAAGTCTTGTTCATCTGTATCATAAACACCCTTTGGTAAATTTAATATGGGCTTAATGATTATTGCTCCTGTTTCATCATCTTCTATCACGTCAATTGGGTCATCTATTTTTATATATCCGAAGGTCATTATTTCAATTACTTATTAAATTAGAATAGTGATAATACACCAGTCCCCACCACTTATTCCACACTCTCGGTAGCAACTAATCGATAGTAACAGATAACATTTAATGCTACGCTAAAAGAGGTACTTTTGCTCAGTTGAATAGGAAGGAAAATGAAATCTTTAAACTTTTATACTATTTTTATTTTAATATTTCTTGTACTGACAGCATGTGTGCCTCAACTCGATTATCCTCAAACAGATCAGACCGATACGACAAAAAGAACCGAGGATACTAATGATGATGATGATAACGACTCTAACGAGAACACAACTGGATCTTATGGAATTACTTATGGTACTCCAGGAACTATTGGTAATACCCAATTAACCGACCCACAACTAGTGGTAACTCCCGCTCCTGCGGTAGCTCCGACACCTCTGCCGACACCAGTTCCAACACCAACGCCGACCGTAAAACCTAAAAGTGCGTTGAACTATAGTCTTCCGAGTACAAAATCAACGACAATTAACCTAGCGAATGATGGCGGAAGAATCACCCTTCTTGTTATTGGAAGGACTAGCTGCCCTGGCTGTGGAGAGGTCGTCGAGAATCTAGTTGGGGAACTTCGTGGAGGAACAAGGCCAACAAAAATTAATATAGTTTCAGTTGAAAATGATGACAATATGCAATTGATTAAAGATTTTCAAATTTCCCACCACGTTCCATGGGATGTTGTACAAGACATCAAGGGTGTTTTATACAGTCAGTTTTGCCCAGAAAATCTTATTCCTTGTATACTTGTTCATGATCCTGCATTTGGAATAACTTTTCATTACCAAGGATTAATTGAGGCAAGAAAAATAATAGCTATAACTGGACCTTGGTATTAAAAACTTAATCCCCTTACGCCTCATTTGTATTTAGTTTTAAAATCTCTTCTTTCATTAAATTTAAAATGTCATCAACTTCCATATCTTCAGAGATGTAAATTGGCTTACCAATATTAAGAGAACAATTATATTTATATGGAATAAAAAAGTTAGATCCTCGTGGCATAGCTTTTTCAACACCATGAAGATACGCTGGAATGAAAGGGACATGAGGATTTCTTTTTAAAAGTACCCCTACTCCCGGTTTAAAATCACACATTACTCCAGGCTCCCCTCTTGATCCTTCAGGGAAGGCCATTAATGAATGTCCCTCTTGAATTATTCCTTCTAAAACATCCATACTCTTCGGCGCCCCTTCGACTTTTGTGCGATAGATAAACCGAGAGTTAAAGCACCATGCAATTGCTCTCATAAAAGCATTCTTACCATAAAAATCATGAGCCGCAGCTGAGTTTACATTATGAATAATACTTGGAGGAATTGAGCAGTACATTGATGGGGAATCGAGATGGCTATTATGGTTGCTTATAAAAACAAATTGATCAACCGATTTTAAAGCAGAGTTATCTGAAAAGCGCATGCCTACAACTAAGCGGAGAAAGTTTTTCATTATTACAACATGTAAAAGAACTAGAAAAAGTTGGTACAATCTTATTTTCATAACGGCTAGCTCCACAAATACGCAAGGTGATAAAAAATAAACTTTGCTCTATGACTCCATTTATATCCTTTCAACCGCTAAATCAGTAAAGTGTGTATAAGTTACATATAAGAAACCAATTATAATTTTTATGTGATGTCACACGTTATCTATTTTAGCAGTGTAGAACCATTTATAGTATTACTTCGCAATCACATCCAAAGATTTCAACATACCATTAATATATGAAGTGCTAGTCTTATCTGGATTATAGACCTCTTGTCCAATACCAATACCATGTATAGTCCATTCAGCTTTATTTTGCCAAGCATCACCAAAATGTACGGCGACTTCAGCAGAGGTCACTGTATCTTTTTTAATACCCTGAGCAGCAAATGCCGCTTTAGTAAAATCTATTATAAGATTTTGTGCCTGTGTCCAACTCATCTCCATATGAAATGTTTTAGAACCATAGTATGGAACTCTTTGTGTGGGTACACCTTTATTATCCCAGTATGGAGATGTTTCAGTCCAACCTAAAATCACTGCCAATCCACCTTGAGCAGGATCAAACATAACATGGGCACTATTGTCAGAGGTATTAATCCCCTCAATATATAACTTGGTATTCCAAGAAAACTGACAGCTTTGGCCAGGCTGCCTATGTGCCATACAATAATCATTAATAAAAGCAACTCGCATATTTTGTTGTACCTGAGTTTTATTATTATCAACTTCTGTCTCTGGTACAAACTGTTCTGATACTACTGCTACCGTTTCTGTAGCAGAGGTCCAAGGCCTTAGTATCCACGAAGGATTAAAGGTTACATATGTTGCAAGTAGTCCTGACCGTCCTGGAGTTCCTACTGGATATGTTTGTAATACACCATCATATGGTAAACGTGGGTCAGCTCCAGCATATGAAGAGACACCAACTCCAACACCATCTTGTATCGCAACATAACTAGAACCAGTTTCACCAGTTTCTGGACAAAGTGGAGATCTAACAGCGGTAGGATAAGGAATATAAACCTCTTTTGGGGTTACCCATGTAAAACTACCAATAGTTGGACCATGTAGCGTAGTCGGGCATGAAAATGTAACATCTCCCCAAAAAGATATATTCATTGCATTTGAAATATATCCGGAAAGACCATCTCGACGCCATACACTTGAACCAAGCGCAGTTGTTCCATCAAAAGAAAATCTAGTTGTATTTAAAACAGTACCATTACGTGCGTCAACTGCTGGAATATTTCCCGTTACGCATGATCCATTTATAAATGTAGAACCTGTAGCACATACCTTATTAGTATCTTGGTAAAAGCAATTGGGAGTATTGTGTTCTAGCCACCCCGCAGGAGCTTCATTACACTCACAAACGACATCAATATTTCCATATGTTGCATATGACTCACACTTAACAACTTGTGAAGAGCTAGAACTACTATCATCATCACACCCTATAAAAAGGAGAGAAAATACAATAAGCATCATAAGATTTTTTACAAGCTTCATAACAGACCTCACCGCCGTGGCATTACCATTTTTTAATACTTTGGTATATTTAATGCAAAAACACTGCCAAATTCACTATTTCAATAGACATTATTCTAGGTAGTTAAGAAATATATTTTGTATAATAAACTATAATGTCTATTTTTTGAACACTACGAGTTGTATAGTAATAGTATGAAAAACAAATCTCTCAATTTCACTCTCTATATTCTGTTAGTTTTTCTAACTCTTCTATCCATAAATAAGTTTGTTTCACTTAAGCACTCTCCTGCAACGTACCACCACTTTGCACGTGATTCATTTAAATATCTTAAAATAATTAACCACCAAACAGATTCATTTAGCACTGTTGAGCAACACTACTTAGAGAGAGCAGTGTTACTTCACGCACTAGGTGTGGTTACTCAAACGATAGGCATTGAATTACAAAAAGCAGTCTATTTTATTACCATTGTTATAATTTTTTTACTGATGCTTATACTAAAAAAAATAATGGAACTCTTTAATTTACATATTTATATTCAAGACTTTTTTATTTTAGTAACACTTTGGAATGGATATGCCTTTCGCTATTATCTCGCCTTCCCTTATATGTTTTTAGATCTTTTGTTTATATTGTCTCTGACTACTTATATTTTTTATGAACTTAGTCCCCACAAACGAAGCTATGACATTATTAAAATC
>DAOWEO010000095.1 GCA_030638415.1 Bdellovibrionales bacterium
AACGTTGGACAACCAGCACTAAAAGTCGATGAAATATTAGTTGGAGGAAGAGCATAATGAAAATAGATAATAATGAATTACTAAATAATTTAGTTCAACTAGCACAAAAAAAAGGTGCTGATGAGTGTGATATTATTTTGAACAGATCAAAAAGTTTATCCCTCTCTGCTTTTGATGCTGCCATCGATAAATACCAAGTTTCAAGCTCTCAGTTAGTAGGTATTCGAGTTATTAAAGATAAAAAAGTCGGTCTCTCCTCAAGTGAATCACTAGATCAACACTCAGTTGAGACGATGGTCGACCAGGCCCTAGATAATTCAAAGTTCTCTTCTGCAGCAGTTCACCAGACTCTAGAAAACAGTTTACAACGTGAGCCGGTGGGCAGTACCGAAGCTAATTTCACTAGTGATACAACAGCAATTGATGATAAAATCAAACTTGCACTTGAACTAGAGTCAGACGTTAAAGAGCTTGATTCCAACGCACAAGTTCCGTATACCGCATATGCTGATGGTGAGAGTGAAAAGTTTTATCAAAACTCCACCGGGGTAATAAACTACCAAAAAGAAAATTTTTTCCAGTGCTATACTTCAGCACTACTAAAAGATGGTGACAATAGTGCAACATATTTTGATCTATCTCTCGCCAATAACTTCAACAAACTAGAAGCAAAGAAATGTGCTACAAATAGTTACAAAGTAGCAAAGCAGCTACTCCATGCTACTCCATGTACAACGGGCAAATATGACATTATGTTTGACATCAATAGTCTCTCTGATTTTTTTGGAGCCTTTCAAACTATTTTTTCTGGTCAAAGTGCCATGGAAGGAAAAAATAAATTTAAAGATCAACTAGGAAAACTCATCGCTGCCAAAGAGTTAACCATTTTAGACCAGCCTCGCTTTGGACAAGCTTTTCATAAAAACTATTTTGATGATGAAGGCTTTAACATGGGTGATGTTGCTCTAATTAAAAATGGCATGCTAGAAAACTTTTTGCATAGTAGTGAAACAGCAAACTATTTTAAGCTCGCTCATAATGCACGTTCAAGCCGAGGAGCAAAAAGCTCACTCAACGTGCAATCCACAAATACAGTTATTTTACCTGGAACAACTGACAACGTATTAAATGGAACTGTCTTTAAAATTATTGACCTTGATGGTCTACATTCTGGAACAGATGCAATATCTGGAGACTTCTCTCTGGGCGTTCGTGGAATGCTGATGCGAGATGGAAAAATTGAACAAAATGTAAAAGGCGTAACCATTTCAGGAAACTTTTTTACACTACTCAACCAAATTGAAGCAGTCGGAAAGCAAGCTTTTCATAATGATTATCGTTCATTTTTTGCGCCTGAGATTCGCTTTAACTCTATCGACGTTGCAGGAGCATAGAAGATTGTGAAAGTACTACTTTTTTTAGCTACGATGATGCTTTCCACAGTTAGCCTTGCCATTGATGGCTGGCCACGAACTGGCACGGCAGTTCATAACGAAATAACCTACTCGTTCATGCTAGATGATATCCAACAACAAGGTCTATATTTATTTACCTGTAATAGAGATCCTAAAGATCATCTTGCCAGTATTGCAACATACAAGCACTACTCATCTACTCTAAAATCAATTTTTGTAAATGGTGAGCAGTTTAAATTTATTGCTGCCGATGCCCACTTTGATGGTCAGTTCTGTGATCAACGTCTGGCCGCAAATTACACCCTTTACTTTAAAAGAGATCATCAAGGAGTAGCACTGAGCTTTACTCATAATCCTTACTATCCGGGACGCTTTAGTAATATAGAGTTACAAGTTAGTGGTTCAGCTTTTATGGGAACAATTGATCAGACTTGGTAAATTTAGCTCGTTAAAAAATTCATAATTTTTTGCACATCCATCCATGTTGTTTTTTTCATATCATTATTAATGAAAAGAAGATCTGGATGAAATAGCGGCACAACCATGGTTGAAATTGTCTCTGTCGCAGTAGTGATTTGCAAAGGATAAAATTGTCCATGGGTAGTAGATAATTTATCACTCTTGCCACGCAGTACCTCTGAACACCACGCTCCAAAAGCCACAATTACCTTGGGCCTTAAAAAATAGATTTCATGTAGTAAGTTAGAGAGGCATATATCTTTTATTTCATTAAGCCCCTGCTTGTCTTTACCAACACATTTTACAACAAAGCTGAGGGCCGTCTTATCGTCTGCCAGTTCCATTCGCTGAATCATACGTTTGACCATCTCACCTTTTTCACCTTGAAAGCACTGCTGGCCATTCACAGAGTTGGTAGTTTCACCATCGCGACTATTAGGATCAAACTCTCGGGGACGATCTGATACAAATAAGACATCAAGAGGAGCAGTAAACTGTTTGCCACTAAACTCGTGGACCACTCCGGCAAAGACCCTGTCCTGACAGAATTGACATTTTGCCAGCGAGTGCAGATATTCATTCCAGGTGGTGAAATTTGGAGAAAATGAAATTTGATGGATAAAATCGTCTTCCCTTTTATTAGAAACAATCTCCCCACCCTCTATGCCAGTAGAGTAGTTCTGCTTTAACAGAGGCTCCATATATTCTTTTAAAGATGACATTACCCTATTTTTTTCACTATCTTCGACTTCTGAACTTATTGTAGGAGTAACTGGTGACGTAACAACTTCAACTTTTATATCTTGGTTTTGCGTACTGCTACCTTGTAAAAACAATGCCTTAACGTTGTAGCTAGTCTGGCAAATCTCATCAGAAAAAGACTTTTTTCTCTGAGACTGCCTTTGAGCTTGAATAACTTTCGTAAAATCAACCATATTGGAACCTTTTTCCTAGGGGAAATGTGCCTGCACCCTATCTTATGAAAAAAAACCTTAAACGAAAAGAGTCTTTACCGAAGAAGTTAGTAAGAACACAAACAAAACTTCAAAATGAAGGGGAAATGATGGCTGCAGAGAGTGACTTTAATTTTGAAAAATATGTTGAATACTACGGAACAATTAAAAACGTAAAAAAGCAAATATCTGAATGTAATATATGTGGTGCTAAGCTTAGCTTCTCTCACCTCGCTGATTATAAGAATATGCTAGTTCAAGAAAGTTCCCGTTGCCCCGAATGTGGACACAAAAATATTAAAAAAATTCACATAATTAATTAATCTACAAACTAGTCTGCCAGACTATTTTTACGGCTCCAAACCACTTAAATTACAAGAACTGCTCACTCGTCCCGGGACGAGCAACTTTCTAACCTGACCAATCTCAAAGTAAAAAACTCGTCCTGGGACGAGTAACTTTCTAACCTGACCAGTCCTAAAACAAAAAAAACTCGTCCTAGGACGAGTTCAAAGTTATTTAGTAAAAACTCCACATAGTGGAGTCTTTATAGGTCTAAAGAGGGAAATCAAGTCGCTTAGGTGCAACAGTGTAAATTCCAGGATAACTAGGAATCACTTGGTTATATGCATAGATCAAATGATCTAAAGGCAGTGCTGCAAGATCAGTATTTTTTGCACGCTCAGAAGAGTCCATCAAATCAGAACGATCATAATACCAATCAGTCGTCCCATCTACCGCATACTTATACTTATTAAAACCAAACAGATCTGAATTAACTTTCTCATACTCTAACTCTCCATTAAATGGATTCTTAAGCAGATTTACAAAGTTAGCATAATCACGCTCACCACGTAGTGCCAAAAGCCATGGATGGTTTAACAGATCACCATTATCTAACATATCACCCTGAGTAAAGTGCTGTGTAAAGTAGTAGTACTTTTCCGTAACCACTTCTTCACTTTTTTCAATATCCCCCTGACAAATCATCATGCCACGGGTCGCCATATCGGCTTTAGTTTTATCATCCAGATCTTTAAAATAACCTGTCATAAAATGGATATCAGATAAAAACTCTTGTTTCATACGAATTGAAACACATCGCTCATACTTTTTAATATTCATATCAACTTTAACTTCCTGCATGGCCAAGAAAGTTCCAGATGAAACTGATGATCCTTCACTATAACCATTCGAAGTTGAAGCAGAAGTTCCAACACTAAATACACCGGTCAAAGTATCAATCACACTTGATCCAATCGATTTCAACCAGCCCAGAGGATCAACACTAAAGCTGCGTGAAAGTGACTCTCCATAACTTAGTCCAAAGTTTGCACCCACACTAAAGTTCATCGATTTTCCACCTTTAAACTGATACTCGCCTAACTCTTCAACTCTTAAGTGACGAGCAATACTAAACACATTTAACTGGTTTTTCACTGCACGCTCACGACAAGCACTATATAGTAGGTGTTGCTCGTGAGGTAGGTAATTACCACTTAACATTGCCCAAGTACCTGTCATATCTTTAAGTTTTTCAGAAATATTAACTTTCTCACCCATCATATAATATACCCATGTGTAACATAGTCTCTGGGCCATTTTATCTGTCAACTTTCCATTTTGTAGAAAATCTTTTACATCACTCTTTTTAACACCATCTTTCGTTATCCAACGAGACCTTACCTTACTTGAAGTATCGGACGGGATTTTATAGTTATCAGCACTTGGACTTACAACATTTAAGTACTCCTTACCTGAGAAGTTTAGCCACTTAATTAACGTTTTGTAAGAAGTTGTTCCCTTCGTTGTCTCCACGGTACAATCATTAATATCATCAGAATCACAGTAACCAACCCCTTTTTTAGCATCAAAATCTTTAACAATTTTTAATTTTTTATCACTCATTGATACATAATCAAGACGGTACGTATTAAGGTAGTTTCCAAAAATAGATTGAAAACTAATCTCTTTTTTGTCTTTCTGCTCAATAGCATTCATTCTATTAATAAGATCACTTACAGACATATTTGAAAACTGCTTATATGAACCATAGTACTTAGCCAGTTCAGGATCGATATCAGATTTTGGAATACTGTCATTTTGTGCCAAAGAGTTACAATCAATCACATTACAAACTGTCTCTGTAAGATCATCCGTTGGCCGTAAACCAGCACTAAAAGAGTTATTTAGAAACACTAATGGTCCGATAAATGTTCTTGTATCAAGACCTGAATCTTTTTCAACCAATGCTTCTAGGTCTAACTCTTTATTCACTTTAATTTCAGACAGGGTTGCATTGGTTTTTTTAGCACCAATATAAGCCGGATCCTTTGGAGTTCCAACATGATCAATAGAAAGATCTTTTAAAATTGCATTAATTTTATCTTCAGCCAAATCACTGATAGACATATCTTTACCTAGATCTAATAAATCTTCATTTACCGTCTCAATTTGAATTAGAAAATTTGTTCTAATTCTCATAAGTCTTAAGTCAGTCATAGTAAATTCAATTGGCGTAATAATCTTTCCATATTGAACTCGTACAAGTTTTTTTACTGCTGTTACAAATTCAATTTGCTTATTACTTACACCCGCTTCAATTTTAGACATCTTCGGATTTTCTTTTGATGGCTTAATTACAACTCCAGAAGTTGTTCCATCATAGTAATTTTTTTGTATTGCAACTTTTAATAGATAAATTCCATCCCGTAAGTATTCAAGAGCATTTCGTCCACGAGTCAATGAACTATAACGAAGTACACGCGGATCAACTCTTAACAGTACAGTCTTTTTAATCTTCAAGCGTAATGCATCATCTACTTCATAACGAAAACGAATTGTCTCATAGCGGTATGAGTCCACAAAAAGCTTTGAAGGAATTTTTTCACTATTTTTAATATCTTCAATTACTTCTTCCTCTAATTCACGAGCATCCTGCCCAAACGTCCAACCATAATCCCATGGATTCAGATAAGCAGTAAGCTTATAACTTGACTGTGAATCAGGATCAATAACCTCATATTTTTTTGGTAATAAAGTTTCTGGTTGGTAATACTTATGACTAATAATATCCGTCCAAATTAGGTAACCATCATTATCAGTTCGTTTTTCTAATATTTTCCCACTCTCTAATTTTACTAAAAATTTCTTATAACGAGCAGTTTTACCGTTAAGTGTTTTAGACACCTTAGTCTTAATCTTATAACGTAATGCTCGCTTAGTAGCAGTCTCACCCGTCATAAATGTCATCATTCGAATATTCATAATTCCAAACTCAAATGGACGAAGTGCTCTTACTCCAGAATCTTCTGTTGCAAGGTCTGCCTTTTCCGCCTGGTCTAAAATCATCTCAATATTAAAATCTTTATTTTGCAGATTATTCATCTCTGCTTGTAAGCTACCTTTATTAAATCCAATCAGGCGGTCATATTGTCCCAATTGAAAGAGCCCTTCAAACCCATTTACCTCAATTTTACCCTCAGATGGAACAATGCGAACAACTGCTTCAAAGCTTCCCTCTGTTGGATACTTCTTAAGCTTTAACTTAATTTGTTGTCTATATTTTGATGCATGAAAAAAAGTTGATTCAACTGGTACTGACTGTGCCAAAATTGTTCGGTGATCAGTTCCACCTTTTGAAACTTTTGATAATAGTGAAAAATAAACTTTGAAAGCTCCTTGCTTTAAAGTATATGCAGACTCCTCTCCTAAAATATTTGTATGATTTAATTTTGGTGTAAATGTCATATCAACAACGAGCTCGACTCCATCTTTAAGCTCTCGCCCACTAGTAATCATCATCCCAACATCATCAGTCCAAATGTTATGATCATATATAAAATTACCTTTTGCATCGACTCCCTCTAAAGCAAGCGTTCCCTGTGCTGCTTCTACCGTCTGAGCTTTTGGCAGTGCGCTTGTAGACAGATCAATAAACTCACGAACCTTACTACCTCTATACGGTGCCCATGGGTTTATCGCCATTCTTAAAATCTGTTGTCCCTTGTGAACTCCATGTCCTCTAACATAACGATTTACACTAATATATGTTGCATCAGCATTAAAATTAAAAGCAACACTCTCCTGCCAAATTAGACATCCTCTTTCATTCGTTTTGATTTTTTGTATTTTTCCATTCTCAGAGTTAATAATTTCAAATTCATGGCCAATAACTTTTCTTTTTGTCTTACGATCCTCTAAACATGCTGTGTAGCTAAAAACTTTTTCAGATGGTAATTTCCAAACCTTAGATACCTTACTAGTATGACCAATCGCTTTGATCTCACCCGTAACATAAAACGTCGCCACCTGCATCTTCTCAGTTGTACCATTCAGCGCAGCGTCAACTTCATCACCCTGACGCGGCTGCATACAACCTGTTACCATGCCCACCATGATGATCATGGTGACAAGTAACGCGGCTTTTCTCTTTAAAGTTTCCATACGTTTTCCTCGTAATTGTGACAACTTTTTCTTATTCCATCATTAGTTCAGCTAATAGTTGTCTTACTTTACACCTGTACAAACTTTTGACAACATACTGTGCTAACTTGTGAAAAAATTATCCACTTTTTTCTCTCTACAAGTTATAATGCAATGCGTAGGCCACAAGAGACAGCTAACTGCATAAAAGACTCTCATCTTTAGCTAAGTTACTGAATTTAAATGATTTAATTTAAAGAATACCTACAAATGAAGTTTCAATACCCACAAAAAGCATCTGATTATGACTAGATAGCATATTATTTACATAAATTAGGTCTGCACTAGTATAACGAAATTTAAGCTTAAATAGTTCGTGATATTCATAGCTCATTCCAACAGAATAACCCTGACGGTTATTATTCCCATATAGAGTACTATTATAATAAGCCACAGAAGCATCCGCTTCACTATAAAAAAGCTCTATAAAAGGTACGAAAAGATCTTCTTCCAATGGAATATCAACTGACATCTGCAATAACTCGCCTCTATTTGCCACAGTATGCCCATCAGTATTAAGCAGGTAGGTATAACGAACTCTTGCAATATAGTTCTCAAAAAAAGTGGCAAATCCACCAATCCCAGCAGAAATACCTCCGAACTCAAACCTAAAAGAGGAATCAGCATCAGTTTCACCCTTAGTAGTATTTCCCTTGAGAGAACTTTCATATGCGACCTTTGATGGCAAATTCTGATACTTGTAAAAGGAAACCAGTACGTCTCCACCAACCAGATCAAACTGCTTACCGGTTTTAGCATCAAAAGATAGCGTTATAAAGGAAGGCTCAACTTCTTTTTCAATACGGTCACTATTTAAACTACGCGAAGTAGGGAGTGAATAAAGTCCTGTTAAGCCAAAATCAACCCATTGGTTTTCACCAAAATACAGCTTAGCTAATACCCCAGGAAATGGTCCCGATGAAACTAATAGTGGTGAGTTAAGATAGCGTAAAGAGATAGCACCAGCTTGAAACTCCAAAACAGATAATGGATTAAATTTTATAACGGCCTGGTTAAAGTTTAGCCCTGTCGAGTAACCATCGGCACCGTACCACGACTGCGCACGTCCGGTTGACCAGTAAAAATTAAACTCTGCATCTAATGAGAGTGTATCCAGTAACTTCATGCCAGCTTGAAAGCCTAGAGATGTTTTAACCAAATTTGAACTATCAGTTGTATTGGTAAAATTATCGTTGGCCAGAGACGTCTTCCATGCGAGTGAGTAGCGACTAGACGTCTCTTCCCCAACCGCACTATTACAATGAAGCATTACTAAAATGAATAGAAATAATATTTTATAATGAATCACAAAATTCCTGTCACTAAATAGAAGATAGTTTTTTCTTAAATTTCTTCCAGTTATAATCATACTGAAAAGCAACTCCATCTTGCGAGGAGCTTATCTCAATTTGCACTGTCGAACGATCTGCATTTTTTGCTGCAAGAATTTGCTTAAGCCCCTCACCAAGGTCCATATCTTGAGCAAAAGGTCCCTGCTTATCAGAAAATGCCTTTAGAACTTCACTCTGCACAGGAGTTCCAAATGGATTAAAATGACGAATTTTAAATCTATCATATTTGATTTGTGAACTACTTTTTACTCTAAAATGAAATGCAAAACCTTGCGTTCCATGTGAAGATTTATTAAAAGTTAAACGAGGTTTTTTAAAAATAAAGCTTAAACGCCCCATATTTCCTACTCCTATTTTGATCCATTCTGATGAAAATAACTTGCTTCACTATAAACTTTTCTCTATCATTAGGCCAAGTAAAATCACAACATTAGTAAATATTATTATGATACAAATCAGTAAAATTCCTTTTCAACTACTAACAACTATCTGGGCAATAGTAGTCGCTTTTATTACTTTTGGAGCTATGAATATTATGGCAATAATCGCCATGCCATTTCCAAAACAACTACGTGAGAAGATTTTTTATCTACCTAGCCCCCTACTGATGAAGACACTTTTTCATATCGGCTGCCTTGCTGAGATTGAAAAGATTGACCACCGTACTCCTGAAACAATTAAACAGCAAAAAAATAGATCAACGCTGTATATTGCCAACCACTGCAGTATGGTAGACCCCCCGTTTTTAAACTCTGCCTACCCTATAAGTACCTTGATGAAATTTGAAGTACTCTATATACCATTTTTGACTCTACCATCACTCGCTTGTGGAGCAATTACAGTTAAAAGAGGTGACCGCAACAGCCGAAAAAGTGCCCTATTGCAAAGTATTGCTCGGCTTACATCAGGCTTATCTGTTTTTTACTTCCCAGAAGGGACACGGGCGAAGAAAAAACCAATTAAGGAATTTGACCAAATTCACCTACCACTTTTAAAGGCTGCCTATATAAATGACGTTGCAGTACTACCTATTACCATCAAGGGAACGCGCGAGCTGCTCTCTCCACTTAATCTGGTTAATCCTCTCCACAAAATGACTATGGTTAGCCATAACTACGTCTATCCATGTGACTTTCAAAATGAGATGGATTTTTGTCAGCACTGTTGGGCAAAAGTTGTAGCAGGACTTAATGAGGGAAGTTAATTAGGACGTGGTAACGCTCGTCTTTACACTGTGCAAGGCCAATTGGAAAACTTTCACCATCTTTAAAGATCCAAAACTTCCCCGGTAAAGTGCCCTCTTTTTTTAACTGAGTTTGAAATGTTAAGACTGGCAGCCCATTTAAAAACGCCTTCGCTCTATCTTCTGGAAGGGAGATCTGGGCATAAGGTAAAATTTCAGTAAAAGGGATATTTCCAATAGTATAAAGATCTTCTGCTGAGTGCTTATTAAAGCGAAAGGTATCTTCTACGCCAACAGATCCTATTTTTTCACGTACCAAGCTAACAAGTGCTCCACAGCTTCCTAGCTCTTTTGCAATATCAGAAAAGAGCGAACGAATATAGGTTCCAGAAGATACCTCACAGCGGAAGATAAAATATGGAAAGCTAAACTTAACCAGATCAATTTTATGAATCACCCGTCTGACGGGCTCTTTTTTTATTTCATGCCCCTCTCTGGCCCATTTATGTAGAGGCTTTCCCTGAAATTTTGCAGCAGAGTATACATGTGGAGCCTGCCAATACTCTCCTACAAACTCTTGCAATTTTTCTTGTAAAAATTCATTTGTAAATTTTGCAATTATATTTTGTAAATGGCTGCTGTCATCAATTTTGCTAGGGGCAACTGTTAGGTCTCCTGTAGGTGTATCAACACCTAATTTTCCAATCGCTAAATAGGTCTTGCTCAAATCTTCATGGATATAATTATTTAACCGGCTGGCACCATGCAGTCCTACGAGCATTAAGCCCGAAGCAAATGGGTCGAGTGTTCCAAAATGGCCAATTTTAACTTTACGTTCACCCAGAGAACCTAAAAGCCGCTTAGATTTTCTAATAATATCGTAAGATGTAATTTTGGTAGGTTTAAATACGGAGACAACTACAGGTCGCTTCATAAAAGTTTTATTCTTGGTCAGGGTTAAACTTTCCCTCTTTTTTCTCGTTTGCTAAGATTGCAGAGATGGTACCTTCATCTTCATATTGTGAATCATATAAAAATTCTAGGGACGGGGTATGGCGAACAGCGAGTTTAGCAGCAAGTAGTGAACGAATTTTAGGAGAAACAGCTTCAAGTGCTGCCTTACAGTCACCACGTTTTTCACGATCAAAACTATCCCAATAAATTTCAGCTTGTGAGAAATCAGCTGAAAGCTCAACTTTTGTCACTGAGACAAAAGTGAGCCGCTTATCATTTAACTCATAACGAAGAATTGAATTTACTTCATTTTGAATTCGCTCTGCAAACTTCTCTTTTTTATAACTCTTTTTTCTCATGTTGTGCTCCTGTGCTTAATTAGACAACAGGGGCAGTTTCAAGATCACTTAGCGTTCTCTTTTTCTCATTTAAAATGTAAGCCTCAAACTGGTCACCAATTTTAATGTCGTTGTATCCCTCAAGACCCATACCACACTCAAAACCGTTACCAACTTCTTTGACGTCATCTTTAAAACGCTTAAGAGAGTTAAGCTTACCATCATGCATAATCTTACCATCTCTAAGCAGACGAATGTTACAACCACGCTCAATTTTTCCATCAATAACAGATGTTCCAGCAATAGTTCCAATCTTTGGTATAGAGAAAGTTTCACGAACTTCCGCACGTCCAATAAATTCCTCAGAAATTTCAGGATCAAGCAACCCTTCAAGAGCAAGTGTTACATCATCAATTAGTTCATAGATAACAGAGTAAGTCTTAACTTCGATTTCCTGTGCTTCTGCCAGACGTCTAGCAGCAGTAAGGGGACGCATATTAAAACCAAAAACGACGGCCCCAGAAGAGATGGCCAAGTTAATATCACTTTCTGTAATTGCACCAACACCGCCAGTCACAACCTTAACACCAACTTCTTCGTTACCAAGAGCCTCTAAGGAGTTTTTAATTGCCTCAAAAGAACCTTGTACATCAGATCTAATAATCAAATTTAGAACTCTTTTCTCATTCTCTTCAACAGCACTACCAAAGAAATCTTCCAGCGAAACTTTCGCTTTTTGTGGAACATTTTCAATATCTTTTCTCTCTTTAACTCTGTTTTCACAAATCTTTTTAGCCTCACGCTCATTTTTCACAACATGAAAAGAGTCGCCAGGTGATGGAGCATCAGCCAGTCCAAAAATCTGTACTGGTGTTGATGGCCCTGCATTTTTTAGAGTATCCCCTTGAGGATTCAGTAAGCTTCTGGCACGTCCATAAGTCTCACCGACAACAATTGAGTCACCTTGTTTAAGGCTTCCTTTTTGTACAAGAATTGTAGCAACTGGCCCACGGCCTTGCTCTACCTGAGCCTCAATAACAAGACCACTGGCCTTACCTTTTGGATCCTCATGTAATTCTAATACTTCTGCAAGAAGTAAAATTTGATCTAGTAGATCATCAATACCATCACCTTTTAGTGCGGAGATATTACAATACATGGTATCACCACCCCACTCTTCTGGGGTCAGCTCAAACTCTACTAGCTCTTGTTTAATTTTATCTGGCTTTGCCTCATCCTTATCACACTTATTAACTGCAACGATAATAGGCACTCCAGCATTTTGACAATATTTGATCGACTCTTTAGTTTGCGGCATTACACCATCATCAGCAGCAACAACCAAGATAACAATATCTGTAATGTCCGCCCCTCGCTGTCTCATCGCACCAAAAGCGGCATGTCCAGGAGTATCTAAAAAGCAAATTCCATGTTCCTTACGTTGAACTTTATAAGCACCAATATGCTGAGTAATCCCACCAGCCTCTCCAGCTGCTACTTTTGCATCACGGATATGATCCAACAAAGTTGTCTTACCATGATCAACATGTCCCATAATTGTAATAATAGGATCGCGAAGTGGTAGATCAGACTTGATATTTTGAGTGACTTCAGCCTCTAATATCTCTTTTTCATCAAAAGCATCATTTTTAAGTCCATACTTATATAGGCCTGCAATAACAGCTGCAATCCCCTCTCCAAAGTAATCTTCTTGCTTCACCAAAAGGTTTAAATCAAGACACTTATCACGTAGCTCTTTAAATTTAATTTTTAATTTTTTTGCTAGATCCAACGCAGTCACAGCATTATGAATAGAAATAATTCTCTTACTATCTTTAATATCAGTAAGACGTGTCTGTTTACTCGGACCAGAATACATTTTCTTACGGCCGACCTGCTTATAGAGTGGTCGTCCCAAACTATTAAGCGCATATTGCTTCATCTCTTCATCAGCTCTCATCTGAGTAAGATTACGCGTTTTACTTACAGCCGCAGTAGCTCCACGTCCCTTA
Organism: Bdellovibrionales bacterium; assembly: GCA_030638415.1. GTDB lineage: Bacteria > Bdellovibrionota > Bacteriovoracia > Bacteriovoracales > Bacteriovoracaceae > DAOWEO01. Next base: position 13,152 of record DAOWEO010000095.1, read on the forward strand.
GACATCATCGCCGCAAGGTTACCCACCTTACTTTTATCAGCCGGTTGACCAGCTACGCCAGCCCCTTGCTGCTTAGCAGCTTCTTTTACAGCATCTTCCTCTTTTTCCTTTTCAGTTTTTGGCTCAGGAATAAATACAGGAGTAAATTTATGTACTTTTGGACGATCATCAAAAAGCTCACTCTTCGCTTCCACTGGAGAACTCTCTTGAACTTCTTGCGCAGCTTCAGTTGGTTCGGCGACAGGAACCACCACTTCAGGCCTAGAAACAACCTTTAATCCAAAAGACTCTTTCATCTCTTGATGGTCATCTTCACACTTCGCAGCTTCAATATCTTTTTTCTTACGTCTTACAACAACGGTACTAGAATCTTTTTTAACTTCAGCTTCAGCTAGAGCCTCTACTTTGCCATCAGATTCTACCTTTTGCGCTACAGCTTTTTCAACAGCGGGACTTTCGACATTTGTCTCTTCTTCCTTAGTCGCTGCACGTCTTCTTACCACTTTTTCAGTAGGCTTATCCGCACTGCTTTTAGTAACTTTTTTAGCTGCTGCTTTTTTAGTAACTTTACGCTTAGTCTTTTTCTTTGCCGGCACTATTGCTACAGGCACAAAAACTGCTCTTGCTTTAACTACATCTTCATCAGTCAATGTCGCCATGTGATTTCGTACAGAAAATCCTTCTGCCTTTAGCTTTTCAACTAAATCAATCGCTCTAATGTCTAACTCTTTTGCCAGATCAAATATCTTCATTGGCATATACACTCCCTATTCTAGGTTTTTTCTTATTTTAATTTAAATGCAGCAAGTTCTTCACGAAGACGTCTCTCTGCATCTGAAAATTTATCACTCTCGTCTACTTCAGAAGTTTCAGCACCATCTGCACTGCTTAAAATTCCACAATATGGTGGAACTGCAGAAGCCGAAACCAACTCATCTTCTTCATCAGGCTGCAGAGTAATATTACCACTCTCAATCGCCTTATGAGTATTATCTAAAATCTCTTGTGCATCGTTACTACCAATATTCAGTATTTTTGCAAGCTCTTCAGCTTCCATTACACTTAGATCTCCAATTGCCATAACACTATGCTGAACAAGAACCTGTGCTCTCGTTTCAGTCATTCCCTCAACCTGAGCTAAGTTTTCTGCGGCACGGTTAATACGCTCTTGCAGCTTAGTCTTAGAGATAATATTGATACGATATCCAGAAAGCATTGCAGCTAAACGAACATTTTGTCCACGACGTCCAATGGCCAAAGAGAGCTGGTCATCTTCAACAACTACGTCCATAGATTTCTCATCATAATCAATCATAATATTTTCAATTTCTGATGGTGCCAGTGCTGCTCTAGAAAAAGTTTCAATATCATCTGCCCAGCGTACAATATCAATTTTTTCACCTTGTAATTCTGCCACAATATTTTGTACTCTACTTCCCTTCAAACCAACACATGCTCCTACTGGATCGATATCTCTATCACGTGTATATACTGCTATTTTTGCTCTTTGTCCTGGCTCTCTAGCGGCAGATTTAATCTCAATTGTCCCATCCGCTATTTCAGGAACTTCAATTTCAAAAAGCTTCACTAAAAAGAGTGGCGTTGTTCTAGACAGTCTAATTTCAGGTCCACGATTAACCATTACAACTTCTGTAAGGTAAGCTTGGATACGATCACCAACTTTAAAATTCTCACCATAAATAGTCTCTCTGCGCGGTAGTACTGCATCAGCTTTACCTAGATCAACTATAACATTTCCACGCTCATAACGACGAGCGATACCTGTAATTAGCTCACCTTCACGGTGCTTAAATTCAGAGAATAAAATCTCTCTCTCAGCATCACGTACTTTTTGAAAAATAATTTGACGGATAGTTTGAATATCAACGCGTGTAAAATTTGGTTTATCTAACTTTATACCAATTTGATCACCAATTTCAGCCTCGGGATCAAGTTCATGAGAAGCTGCTAAGGTAATTTCTAAAATATCATCACGAACACTTTCTACAACATTTTTATATTGAAAAGTCTCAATCTCATCAGTAGCCTCACTATATTTTGTCTCATACTCACCCTGAATACCAAATTTTTTCCTAGTTGCAACAAGAAATGCTTTTTCAATTGCACCAATCACTACTGATCGCTCAATTCCTCGTTCTTTACTTAAAGCATCAACCACACTACCTAACTCTGCAAAATCCATACTCTATCCTTTGTCCGTAATTCTAATTCGATTCTATATTTACTTTTTTTAATAATTCATAAGAAATTTCATACTGCTTCTCAAAAAACTCAACACCTAAACTTTGCTCATCATAAGTTTTTAAAGTACCAATAATTTTTTTCTGATTCAGTACTTTAGTGTCTGTAACATCAAACATCTCACTACTAATTTTTGCCTTAAACTCACATTTAATTGGTGAATTCAAAGCCTTTTCAAAATCATCTTTTTTAAAGAGTCCACGAAAAATACCTGGAGACGAAACTTCTAAAACAATTTCATCAGTAATCCACTCACTGCTTTCAAAATAGTCACTTAGACCTCTATCAACAGAAATACAGTCTTCAATCGTTGCTGAATTTGTAGCGTCATCAATAATAAATAGACGCAAAGTTTTAGATCCTGCAATGTATTCAATGTCATAAATTTGCACAGGAAGCGCACTTATCTGCACTGAGATCTCATCAAAAAATTTTTGTTCAACTGGTGAATAGCTCTTTTCTAAATACAAGCTTTAGCCTCATTATAATAAAAAAAAAGGGGTGGTAGTAAAACTTCCACCCCTAAGTCATAAATTTACACTCTTTAGGAGTACCATATCTGTATCAAGAAAAAGGGTCTTTAGCAACTTTTATACCTCTTTATATAATATTTGAGCATCTTCACCATTCTGATAGAAGGATTTAATCTGATTAATCTGATGATAACCATGTGAGAGATAAAGAGCAGAAGCAGAATGGTTAGTGACACCAACTTCCAAATAAAAAGAATTTACCCCCGAATCTAAAAGATTTTGCTCACTCTCTACGAGCAACTTTCTCCCTAAACCTCTGCCTTGCTGACCACTACCAACGACCATTTTTAACAGATGGGACGAGTACTCTATTAAATCCACTTGCCACAAAGAAAAACCGATGACGACTGAGCCCTCTTTTAAGACGTACCGATAGTAATAACTCTGATCATCCACCTTTTGCCAATCATCCAGAGACCAAGCACTACTAAGATGGGCTAAATCAAGCTCATAACATTTTTGTATATCTTCAAATGAACTTTTCTCCACTTGCACGGCCGTACCTAAAAAAAAGAGTGAAGCTCAAAGCGCTTTTTAGAAAAGTTAATGGATTCACGACCAATATTAAGCGTCTTGCGTTGCTCTTTTTGCCGCCTATTTTTTTGTACTTCTGATGCCATCAATCGTGTCGAGACAGCATAACGAAACTCTAAATATAAACTAACAGCTAAAGTTTTTCTCAAATTTGTATACTTATCTTTACTCCAAGACTTTGAGTGCTTATTTTGAGTTAACAACTTTTCGACACGCTCGAATAGTTCAGGACTCAACTCTTTTTGCGCCATCAAATCCAAATAAAAGACTTCCAAGTCAAAAATCTTTTTCCACTCACCACTGTACTTCGATAATTTACTTAAATTCATCATTTTTATATTATTAAAAAATAGATCATCAAAAAGCAAAATATTAAACATTATGTGTCTAGGCCAAAGGTCATGAATAGTAGTCAGTGACATTTTTGTCTGATTTAAAGTTCGAAAAAAGAATAGTTCTTTATTGGCGCTATACATTAAGCGATCATACTCAACAAATTTTTTATTCTCTATGGCAGTATCACCAGCGTCTATCGAGACACTCATAAAAAAAGAAAATATAAAAAACAGAGCTATAACTTTCATCTCATTTTAAGCTTAAACAGGATCACTGATCTCAATATTTGCGATCATCTCACTCTCAACTTTTTTGATATTCATATGAAATGATATTTTCACATCTGGATTAAAAGCATATCCATCCTTACCACGAATCAAGTATTTTCTCTTTTCACCATTATCATTTTTAGGTTCGATTAATTTTCTTAGGCGACTAATACTAGTGTAGATCAATTTATCGTGGATCAAAGGATTATACTCTTCCTTCCAAATTTCTTTAGAAAGAATCTCTTTGTCATAATAGTCACCAGGATTTTGTACAAGCAAAAACAAGATTTCTAACAGTACAAAGCGGTGCTTAAAATTTATCATACCTAAAGTTTTTTCATAAACTTTACGGTTAGAGCGATCAAGATAGATATCAATATTACTCTCGTTTAACTCTTCCATCTCTTTTTTTAGAATTGTCTTTAACCTTCTAAAATCACCTTGCTCACAGAACTCTAATGAGTTTTCATATAAGGCCATAGCATCATTTACTTTTCCATTTTTCTTATGAACATTAGCTCGTCCTAATAGGATATATCCATACTGGTTCCATGAACGCTTTACCTGGAAGTAAAAGTTAGCTTTTTTGTAATAGAAAGCGGCCATTGTAAAGTCGTTAAGTGCTGAATAGACCTGACCATATAGAAGATTCATTGATCCTCTTAAGTAAGCTTTATTGATAATTTGCAACAGCTGCTTTAACTCACCCAAAGTCTCTAAAGCTTTGTCAGTAAGCTTTTGATGAAAATAAATTGAAGATAAACTATAAAGTGCCTTGGCCAGTACTTCAGGAGCATTCTCTTTTTTCGCCAGCTCTTTAGTTTTCTCTAAAATATGTAGAGACTCTTCTATCTTCCCTTTGTAATTATATAAAACACCTAAACTTAAAAAGTACTCAGCATTTAGGCTACCTAATTTTGTCTCGTACTTATCAAAGAGTATCTGACAGTCTGCAATAATCTCTTGTGCGCGAGCTCCGTCCAACCTCTCAGACGCTATACGAATTAGAAATCCATATGTTTTAAAAACAAAGAAAAAATCCCGAGGAAGAACTGAATAACTTAAGCTTTTTAGAAAGAGCTCTTCTGCTTTTTTCAAATCCGCTTTGTCATAATGGACTTTAGCCAACTGGTAAAAGGAGCGTCCCACTTGATCACCATCAACTTCAGGACGGTAAGAGCTGTCCTCATCAGTTAGATGTTGTTGGATAATTTCTTCATTTAAAACCATGTTTTCTAAATTCATGAACTCTCCTTAAAGGGATGGCTGATAGTTATTAACTTTTCTTACAAAAAGTAAGATTACCAGCACTTCTAACTTTTAGTACCATGGTGACCTACTAAAGTCAAAAAACGGAGTATTGCGCTCGGTTATGATTCTTATCCAGTATCTTCAGTCTTTTCACACTTGATAAAACTACTGAATATTGATAACTTGTAGCGGTATTAGATATTTTGGAGAATTTATGGGTAACTTAGATCTAGAGACAGTTAGACACTCTGCAGCACACCTTATGGCACAAGCAATTGATCGTCTATATAAGGAATATAATCCACAATTTGGAATTGGCCCAGTTATAGAACATGGCTTTTATTATGATATTGAAATGGATTATAAGCTCACAGATGCTGATCTTAAAAAAATTCAAGACGAGATGAAAAAGATTTTTAAAGAAAATCTCCCTATTGAGCGTACAGTTATGACTCGCGAAAAGGCGTTAGAGTTTTTTCAGGCTAAAAACCAAAACTTAAAAGTAGAGCTTATTAATGATCTATCTGAGGACACCGAGATATCTTGTTACACTCAAGGTGACTTTACCGATCTTTGTCGTGGCCCCCACGTAGAATCCACCAAAAAAATACCTCCCTTTTTCAAACTAACTAGCATTGCAGGTGCTTACTGGCGTGGAGATAGTGATCGTCAAATGCTTCAACGCATATATGCGGTATCCTTTCTTGCTAAAGACCATCTCAAGCAGCACATTAGAATGTTAGAAGAGGCAAAAAAACGTGACCACCGTATTCTGGCCAAAGAGTTAAATCTAGTTATTTTTGATAAAGTGGCTCCTGCCTCGCCATTTTTCACCCCTAAGGGAACTGTCATCTATAATGAGCTGGTAGATTTTTTAAGAAGAATCCATCATCGTTACGAATATGATGAGGTCATCACCCCTCAAATAATGGATGTTGAAATGTGGCACACTAGTGGTCACTATGAAAACTACAAAGAGAATATGTTTTTCTCTAATATTGATGATCGAGAATATGCAGTAAAACCCATGAACTGCCCTGCTCATATGATTTTATATAAGCACAATAAATTTAGCTATCGCGATCTGCCGCTACGTTATGCCGATTTTGGTCGAATACACCGCTATGAAAAATCTGGTAGTGTTACAGGTCTCACCCGTGTTCGGACCTTTGTTCAAGACGATGGACATATTTTTGCAGAGATGGATCAAGTCCAACAAGAGATTAAAACGCTAATGGAAATGGTCTTTATGATTTATGGCCACTTTGGCTTTGATAAAATCAAGATCAACTTATCAACCAGACCTGCTAAAAAAGTTGGCAGCGATGAAACTTGGGATACAGCAGAAGCTGCTTTAGAACAAGCACTCCAAGCAAGTGGTCGTGAATTCTCTATTAAAGAGGGTGATGGAGCATTTTATGGCCCTAAAATTGATATTGAAGTATCTGATGCTATCGGCCGCTTTCATCAACTCGGTACAATTCAACTTGACTTTCAACTGCCTGAACGGTTTGAGCTTAAATACACCAACAGTGAAGGTGAGATAAAACGACCAGTTGTTATTCACCGTGCCCTACTAGGATCTCTCGAAAGATTTATCGGTATTTTAATTGAGCACACTGCCGGTGTCTTTCCATTTTGGTTGGCACCAGTCCAAGCAGTCATTGTCCCCATTAACCAAGACGCACACACTTCATATTGCCAAGAACTTTACACTGAACTTAAACGTAAGGGTTTTAGAGTAAAGCTAGATCTAAGAAATGAGTCTATTGGTAAAAAAACACGTGAGACCCAAAAAGCAAAAGTCCCTTTTATGCTTGTGATTGGAGATCGTGAAGTTGAAAATAATAGTGCAAGTGTTCGCAAGTATGGTGAGCAAGATTCAGCAACATGGAGCAGAGACGAGCTATTTAATAACTTTAGAGTACTTTCCAATGAAAATATCCCCCAACAATTAAGGTAAATTATGGGACTTAAAAAAATTGCAATTTTATGTGGTGGCGGCGGTAGTGAACATGAGATCTCACTAACTTCAGCCAAGTTTATTCGTCATCAACTACAACATTGTTGTCAGTATGACCTACAAATTTTTGAATTAGAAAATAGAAATTCTATTCGTAATCTACCTTTAGATAAAGTCGATTTTGTAATTCCAGCAATTCATGGCCGTCCTGGTGAGACTGGAGAAATTGCTGCATTTTTAGACCTGCATGGTATTCCCTATCTTGGATCTCGCGCAGAGGCAAGTCAGCTATCTTTTAATAAAATTTCAACAAAGTTCTGGCTTGATGCTTTAGAAATTCCTAATACTCCTTATACTTTTTTGACTGACCGCTTACAACAGCGTCAGGCTAAAGAATTTTTTGCTAACCACCAAGATGTTTTCATCAAAGCAGCGAGCCAAGGCTCCTCTATTGGATGCTACCACGTAACTCAGATTCAAGATTTAGAAGTATCCATTGATAAGGCCTTCAAACATTCTGCTTACGTCTTAATCGAAAAAACACTGCATGCCCGAGAGATAGAAGTAAGTGTGTATGAGAAAGATGGAAAAACAGTTATTTCTAATCCTGGTGAAATCATCTCACCTAACGGAGATTTTTATAGCTATCAAGAAAAATATTCTAAGGATAGTCTAAGTACAACACATATCAAGCCACAACTATCATCTGACGTTCGAGAGAAAATTAAAACACTCGCCCACCGCGCCTTTATTGGCTTAAAACTACGTCACTTAGCACGCATTGATTTTTTTCTAGTAGGCAGAGAAGAGATTTATTTAAACGAGATAAATACCTTTCCAGGAATGACACCGATTTCCATGTTTCCAAAGTTAATGGAGGCCAACGGTGACAAATTTGGAGATTTTTTAGAAGCGATTATTGAGAGTTCCCTCCCAAAAAACTAATTTTAAGATGGACCTAGTGAAAGAGTATAATTGCTGTCACAAAAAAGAACAATATCAACAAACTCTTTAGTCGGCAGACCATACTTTCGAAACTCTTTTACATTACTATATATAAAAGTTTCTAAAGCTTTTTTTGCTGAGTAGCCCCGCTCTTTAATATCCCGACTAAAGCGGGTTTTGAGTTGTGTCTTTAAAGATGAATCTATAAAGATACTCAAGTCACATAGCAACCGAAACTGCTCATAGCTACTTATCTCACCATCAATTAAGATAATTTCTGCTGGTAAGAATTTTTCACTATGAGTTGCACGGCCTGCAGTAGAGCAATAATAAGGACGTTCAATAGTACCATTTTTTTTAAGCTCTTTTAAATGTTTAACAATTAGATCGCACTCATTCGCCTGTGGATCAGCACCAAAAATTCTCTTTGGATAACGCTCTTCTCTTGGAGTTTTATAGTGGTCTAATTCTAAAATTGCGGTGGTATTTAAAAAACTTGCTAATTTTTTTACAAAAGTGGACTTACCACATCCGCCAGCTCCACCAATAGAAATCAAAAAAGGCTCACCCTTTTTTCTATCTTCCATGCGCTGTTTAATTAAAGAGAAAATTTCATCCATGCTTGCCTCGAAGTTTACTCTATCATAATCAATACTATGCTAAAAGAGTCTCTTTTTCGGTGTCACCATGGGACCGAAATAGGACCACATGCGCGAAGGGCCCCACTAAACCTTACAATTTGAAACATTTTGTGGGCCATTGGTAGGTTTATTTTCGGGCCAATAAAATTTGTTGGTGTTAGCCTTTATGTACGCCCATAGTAAAGCTATGGCGGGGAATGGACCTTAACTGCGAATAGAGGATCTATAGCAAGGTTTATTCTTAACACACACTTTCGTCTTATTTGATAGGAGGTTAGGTAAGGCAACAGGAGTCAGGATGATTCCAACTTCAAGGAGGCGTCTATGAATATGGTGATCGCTGTCGAAACGTCCAAGCACCCTTTTAATCAGGACAATTACAAACTCTGGTACCTAGAGCTCTCAAAGGAGGGGCACGTCATTGGTATTAGTACAACCACCAAGGAGGAGCTGATTGAAAATGTATTTTTAAATTACCGTAAGTTTGGCCATTCAAATTGGAGGGCATTTCTTAAGGATCGCGACCATTCAACAGAAATTGAGATCTATGATTTCATTGCCCGTAATATGCATGAAAACACGCATTTTGGGAATCTACCTACCCTTGTAGAATTTCAAGAAACGCTTAATTCACTGCAAATGGGTATGGAGTTTCGCTCCATCGCTTAACAGTTTTATAAAGGGGGGAGAATGCTCCCCCTTTTAAATTACTCTATTTTTTCTTATCAAATTTTACTAAAATCTCTAAACATTCAGCACTCATCTTCTCTGGAGTCTCTGCCTTAAGAGTTAATAAGCAATCCTTGCAAGCAATCTTTAAAGACAGATCATCTGTATTTTGTAGCTCTTTAATACAATAAGTATCTAATTCTACTCTACATGGATGATCTTCATCCTTTGATTTATACATTTTAGCTTGAACTGCCATACTCATCATAAAACCAACAACTAAAACAAAGCTAACTATTTTTTTCATATTTTCTCCTTGAAAATGTAAGTAACTGAGTATCGTCTATAGAACAAGATAACTTTAGTAAATAAGTTAAATAAATAACTAAAATTTAAACTTTATTTTTCCCTATTTCCTCCCTATAATCAGCCAACTAAAATCTTACGGAGGCCATATGGAAAAACCATTTATTGTTGTTAGTGACGGATTTGATGCAAATTTATTTGACCAGCTAAAAAAAGTTACGGAATTTGAGGTATTTACTGAATCAAAAATTACTCAAGAAACCTTAAAAGAGCTATTACCAAAAATTAATGGAATTATCATCCGCTCTGCCACAAAAATGACCAAAGAGCTTATTGATCAAGCTCCAAATCTTAAATATATTATTCGTGCCGGAGAAGGAACTGATAATATTGATAAGGCTTATTGCCAAGAAAAAGGAGTCAAAGTATCAAATACTCCAGGGGCTAATAGTAATGCTGTTGCTGAACTGGCAATTGGTTTTATGTTAGGAGTTCTACGCAAGACTGCATTTGCACACCGTTCAATGCATGAAGGAAAGTGGGACAAAGCACTCTTTGGTGGTGCTGAACTAACTGGTAAAAAAGTAGGCTTTGCAGGATTTGGAAAAATTGGCCAACTCGTAGCTAAACGTCTGGCTGGCTTTGACTCGTCAGTTTTATACTATGACGTCATCGAACAAAATCATGGACTTGCTTATGTCTCACGTGCAGCTTCTCTCAAAGAGATGTTTGAGCAATGTGATATTATCTCAATCCACCTACCAAAGCTTAAAAGTACTACTAATATTGTAAATGCTGAACTGCTTAGTTGTATGAAGCCTGGTGCAATCATAATCAATACTTCACGTGGTGGTATTATTAACGAAGATGATCTCTACGCCACACTAAAAGAAAAAGCAATCAGAGGGGCAGCTCTTGATGTCTATAATAGTGAGCCATTAGACCCAAACTCAAAACTATTAGAACTAGATAATCTTTTAACTACTCCACACGTTGGAGCAAGTTCAGAAGAGGCGCAATACCGTGTAGGAGAGATGGCCTTGAACCAACTGCAAGAATTTTTCATTAAAGATAACTTATTAAATGAAGTAAGAGCGTAAGGGAATTTAGGGGCTATAAAAAGATATTATCTTTTAGCCCCTTATCTTGCTCTTTTTTAGAAATACGTTTCCAAACCATCTTGGGTAACTCTCCACTTTCTTCAGTAGACATAAAAGCCCCAATCAAAATCATACTTGCCTCATCCGTTCGTAATATACGCATCTCTCCCGTATCGCTATCTGGCACGCAGTGCTGAGGATCACTCACTGCAAAGTTACTGCGGCATACGGCTGGGCGATCCTCATAAACTTTGCAGCTTTTTGTATTGTTATCTAGAAATGGACAAGCACGCTGATCATATGACAGTCTATACCAAGCATGTGCATTATCCACAGTACTTGCTTGTACTGCCATAAGTGAGAGATCAACACTTACCTCTCCTCTTCGAATTTTAGTAGCTAAAAGATCCGCCTCTTCAGAGGTTATCCCAATAAGAGAGTGGCAACAGGCTGAGCAACCTTTATGGCAAGTAACTGACTGCTTAACAACATCATTTCGAAATAACTTATCGACTGCTAAGTTAATCTCTTTATAAACCACTCTGGCCCTTGCTTCAGAATTTTTTATTCTTTCTAACTTTGCTATAATTTTATAAGTGAAGCGACTAAAAGATGGAGTATCTTTTAATCTGTCATAAGCTTGTTTGGCAATGGCCGGTAGTCTCAAATAATCTCCTAAGGCTAATAAAATAACCTCCATTAAATAATTATACTTTTAAAAAACAATAAAATCTAATGGGGAAGAATTAACCATATTAGTATACCTTTCAATCCAGAGCAAAAAGTTTAGCCTAGATTTTTTTATAGTAATTCGCTACACTATATATAGGAGAGATTTTCACGGATTGAAAAAGCTCTCAACTTTCCAATAATATCCACCGACAAGGAAGAGAGGTGAGTTATGAGACAATTCATATTACTAGTAGTTTTAGTTCTTTTTACATTTAGTCTAAATAGCTGGGGCAGAAGGCCTGCTATCGAGCCTCAAATGGAGGTGGCTAATGAGTTCCAAACAACTCCTCCCAAATTAGCTAAAGGCTTTGCCTTTACTGAGAATATTAATCGTGCCCCCAGTGCAGTACAAAACTCTTCACCTAATACAGAGACAACGACTGCTACAACTATGCTCGTCCTATTCCTCCTTGGTGCTCCCCTTATCTTGTGGTCAATAATTCAGTGGAAATCACGCCAAAAATCTACAACTTCAAATGTTGTTAAGCTACATTCTACAGAAAAAGAGGATACTGACTGGCCTAAAGCCTCATAAGTAATACGCTATCGCCACTTACCATCACTACGTAACACCAAAACCTTAGTCATAAGGTGCTTACTTAAAATTATCTCTTTTACCCCATTGTTATCAAGGTCTTTAGTATAAATTTCCATTCGCTTTAAATAATATCTTTTATGAATCTCCCTCGACTCCTCAAAAAATTGTGGGCCAGCAGTCATAATTGCATTTTCAATATCTCCATCTGTAATCGTAATAATATAGAGCCTAGAGGATCCATGAAAGTCTAGATACTCAGAATATCCCTCATAAAAATATACTAGCAGTGCTCGCACAGTAGGAGAGATATGCTTTAAAACAAGCTTATATGGTCTGGCCCTTAGCCCCTTCTCTTCTAGCGAAAAGCTATTAAGACGACTAAAAACAGTGTTATGAATATGTAACCAACTCTCAGCTCCCATTTTTTCTATAATAATTCCCTCTTTAAATCCATTACCAGTAATATCTACGCGGTACATTGAAGAGTTGGTTCTCAGAAGATATTTATCTTTGAGTTTAGCCGTAATGTCGGTGGGATAGAAAGCTCCTAACACTGTGTTACGAAAAAGCCTTTCATCTTGAGCACAAAGATTTTTCACTAGAAACATAAAAGATAAAATTAAAAAATATTTCACCTCCCTATTTTAGCAAAAACTGCTACTATCTCCAAACCGGAAAAACTAGCACCCTATTAAGGAGAGAAGATGTTTGAATTTGGCCTATTACTTTCAGAGCAACATTTGCTAATTATAACTTTAGAAGCAGATAGTGACCCACAGATCAAAAAAATCAGCTTTGAGGATTTTGAAAGTGATAAGTTAGATATCTTATTTATAGCAGACCTTGAAGAGTCACTTCTCGGCCAGCTTGAGCCATATATGTACCAATTTCCTATTATGCCGATGAGTAAAACTGATATTACTGAGGACAATTTTAAGCAATTAACTTTTTCTCAAGCTGAAAACCTCCATACACAGATCATGGAGAGCTGGATTTTAAATAACAACATCTCACTAATTGAAGAGCTCTACCCAGTAGTCGAAAATCTTCAACAACTATGGCACAAAGAGCGGATTACATTTTTTGAGGAGTTCTGGTTTTTAATTAAAAGAAATTTAGGAGTAAAAGAGCTAACAATAATTTTCAACGATATTGAAAAGAGTGAAAATCCAAATATCAAAGACAAGCTTATCCAGTCCAAGCTGCATGGATTCAACTCCCCTCATTTTGAAAAAGGTGCAGAACTTGAAGAGAAGCTAATGGATCACTACAAAGCCAATTTCAATTCCCATTTAGAATTACTAGAGTTTAAGCAAGATAAAAATGAGCTGGTTTTAACTGCACAACTAAATAATAGTCCAATTTTAATGATGGCCAAGGCAAAGAATGTGAATCAACTGCAACTCACACTCTTAAAAACATTGATTGAAGGAATTTCTAAATCATAGGAAGTATACTTTAGAATCTCCTCTATCAATTGCTGAGTGCTCAGCAAACTTATAGATAAAATTAATAAAGCTTTCGAGCGCTTCAAAAGATGGCACTTCTGTATCAAATTCACAGCCGTACTGTGTGTAGACCTTACCATCTTTACCTGTAAAATCTTTTCCGTACTTTATAGTCACAATTGCTGGAATATATGATGCCTTCGTAAAGTAGAGTCGTAGAGTATGCTCATTATCAATTTTAAAAGTCTGCTCTGTTCCACTATTTTTTGGAACCTGTACTAGACAACCACTTCTAGAAATATCAATTATATCGATTGGGTAGATACTATCCACACCATCAATAACAGAATATGTGCCCAGAAAGTTATCAAACATAATTCGTTCAACTGCGCGCCGCTTGTGCTCAATTGAGTCTTCCCGTTTTTTATTAAAATCTAGTACCTTTTCATCTGACATATCTGCCTCCTACTTAACTAAGTATCGGCAAATTAAAACAAATTATTTAGTATTTTTTTTTGTCCCAGTGAGGGTTAGCAGAACTTTCCTCATAGAAGCGACAGTAGGATTCTAAGCGAGATAAAACCATTTCATTCTCTAATGAATCCTCTAACTTACTGAAAGCACATCCTGTAGAATTAGGATGGTGGAGACAATCACGAAATTTGCACTGACTGGCAATATCAAATATATCAGGAAAAAAAGACATTAAGCTGCCTGGATCAAAATCATCCAGGGAAAAAGAGCGAATACCTGGTGAATCAATAAAACAAAAATCACCACAGTTAACAATTTCAGACCAGGTAGTAGTATGTGCCCCTTTGCCACCTTTACCAATTTCATTACTACGCAGCTTTATATCACCACCACTTAAAGCGGAGATCATCTCACTTTTACCTACTCCAGATTGACCCAAAAAAATTGCTGTTTTACCTGTAATGTAATTTTTTAAATCTTCAAAGCCTGCTTGCATAAAGCGTGGCTCATACGTAGGGTCTACGGCACTAACTTCAAAACAACTTACTCCTAGTGGAGCAAGACGCTGCTGCTCAAAACTGAGATCAAACATCTCAGCATTAAAAAGATCCATTTTATTAAAAATAACAACGGGATGGATCTGCCACTCAATGGCCCTAAGTAAGAAGCGATCGATAATTCCACGTTTATAATCAGGGTTAGTAGCAGATACGGTAATGATTAAAATATCACAATTAGCAGCTGTGACCTTTTTTTTAGCAACTCTAGGTAGCACACGTGATATTTCATTTACTCTAGGCTCAATAGCATGAATTTCATATGCGCCAGAGACACCTACTTTAAGCGTAACGTAATCGCCAACCACGATTCCACTTTTTAGCAGTTTTCCAAGTGGTGTTGCTACTATCTCTTCCCCACTCTCATCAAGCTGACAAAGAAATTCATTTTTTAATGTACGGTAAACTCTCGCTCTCAACTATTTTTTATTCCCATAAATCCCAAAGGAAATAGCTTCCTTTGGGGATCAAAGTGATCCTTTAAGTATTCAAACATATCATATTGCACCTGCGTATAGAAAGGTTTTATATAAGGCCTTTTCACCATGCCAATACCATGTTCAGCAAACGGAGAGCCCTGCCACTGAAGAACTTTAGCATACAGCTTTAAAAGCTCTTGCTCTACCCGCTCTTGCTCATCAGCTTTTGGTAAAAAGTTAAAATGAGGATGGCCATCACCAAAATGCCCAAAAAGCATATACTTAATCCCAAGCTTGCTCCAGCTTTGATATAACCGTAGTAGTTTTTCAAAGTCATCACCAAGCAGCTGAGTATCTGTCCCTTTTTTTACTTTGACAGTCTCCCCAATTTTTTGTGGGATGGTGTGACGAACTTGGTGAAATTTAGCCCTACTAATTTCAAAAATATCTTCTAGTGATACGTGTTTTAATTTAGATAAAAACTTATCATAGACCAACTCTAAATCATCACTTCTAATTTCCAATACAATCAGATCACTATCTTTTGAAATTTGTAATTCTGCGGGTAAAAAAGAGAGTGCATTGGCATCTAGTAGTTCACATGAAAAAATATATTTTCTAAAATTTTGGATGCTATGGTAAATTTCCAGATGAGCACCAATCGTCTCTTCCCAGCGTGGAAGCTTTATAAATAGAGTAGTAGTTTTTTGAATTGGGATAACTTTTATGACAGCTTCTAAGATAACTCCCAGCTGCCCTTCAAAGCCAATCATTAGATCAGTATCATTATCAAGTCGCGGAAATGGACCATTTTTAAAATTGGTATATGATGCAAATGATTGCTGATAAGTACTTAACAGCTTCTGTGCTCTATCCGATTTAAAAAGATCTGATCGACATAGTGGTATGTCAGCATTAAAAAACAGATCCTCTCCAGCAGCGTTCATACAATATAAAGAACGTACTTGATCACGCAAGGTTCCATGTCCAAACGCATGCTCTCCCGTTGCGGCCGTCGCCACACTGGCCAACACCTGAGCGCTGGTCTCCGTAGGATAGGTCATTAACTGTTTATCTTTTGTTTGCAAAAACTCACGTAGCTCTAACCACGTTACTGGTCCTGAAACTTTCACGCTGTCACCATCAAGTGACATACTACAAGGCAGTTGAGTTAAACTTACAAAATCAATTTCTGATTCAATCTTATCAAAAGGCAGAACCACTGAACTCTTAGATGCAGTAACAACAGTTGTCTGACATCGCTGTAAATAGCTCCGCAAGGCATCCAAATCTTTAATATAATGGGTAGTTACCTCATTTTTTTTAATCATGTTATATTTATATAGCATAGAACAATCTATTGACAAATTTCTTGTAAATCGGTAGATTCCCCCAACACATACTATCCCTCTTTGGAAGCAAGCTTTGGAATCGAAGACACCGCCAAAGAGGGATTTTTTATATGCAGGCGTAGCTCAGCTGGATAGAGCAACGGATTTCTAATCCGTAGGTCGCAGGTTCGAGCCCTGCCGCTTGTGCCATATTTTATAAATTAACCACTATAATCTTAAAGTAACTCAGCCTCTATTAACTAGAGCAGGGCTCGAAGCGAAGTCGTGGCTGTGATGAAAGCCAACAAGGCTTTTAGCACAGTAAGGCAAACAGGATGTTTGACTTAGCTACTGAGGGGAGGTTACGCAGGACGAGGCAGGAGCCGAGGACATAGTGACCGAGCCCTGCCGCTTGTGCCATATTTTCTTTAAATTCAGCACCTTACATCAATAATAAAATAAAAGTGGATAGAGTTCTATCCAACAAACAACGAGTGATATTCAACTAGTAGCCTTAGGGCTAAAAAATAAAAACTCTATAATTTGCCTTTAAAAATAAAATACGTCCCAGCACCCTTACCACGCCGTTCAAATATTTTATCTTTGATTAAAATATTTATTTTTCTTGTTGCAGTATTACGAGAGAAGCCAATTCTTTCCACTAAATCTTTAATTCTTAACTCTTGATGCTGTTTTCCAAGTTCTATAATTTTTTCTTCATCTGTTAGGTTTTCCTGTATTTCTTTTTCAAAGAAGTATGAAATTTTAACAAAGTCACCATCTTCACAAAAAATAGGTGTCCTTAAACTTGCCTGTCGGCAAGAATCAAAAATCAGCCTAATTCCTGAACCTAGTTTTTCAACCAACTTATACCTACGAGCAATTCTTGCTATTGTTGGATTTCTTAAAAAAGTTGTTCCGTCTCCTAAATTATCAATTGAGATTAACCCTGGAAAACCTCCAGGACTAAAAACTTCAATTCTATCTTCAAAAAATGCAATTTTAACTGCGCCTGGAATAAAATATTTCCGGTGAATTAATGCATTGATAACCCCTTCTCTTATGGCCTCAATAGGTATTAGCGAGTTTCCGACAAGTCTTCCTTTTTTTGAAATTTTTAAATTTCTCTCTGACCATGATTTAACAAGATTCAATGTTGATTCTACGATATTCGGAATAGGTCCAGTTAATTCTACAGACCTTATAATATCTCTTCCTTTTTTACCTTGAAATTCAGTACAGATAACAATTGACTCTGGAATATAATGATCCGGTGTATTTGAAAAAAAGAGAACTCCTGCATTCGTTGCAACTAGCCGCGTTGGGTTTCCAAGGCTTCTCACTACTATTTTATCAATAAGAAGTTGTTCTAATTTATAACTCTCTCCATAAAATTTTTGTAGCAGATTTTCATCTAACTGCTCAGCTAAAATATTTGCTGACTCTTCATCAAAATTGATATTTTTTTGTTGCCGATAAAGATCCTCAATATAAGTTTCAGTAGCACGCCTTGTGGATGAACCAACTCGTAAGTAGACCCCTTTTTTACTACCCTCACTAGTAATAAAGTAGGGTGGCTTATTCCCTGGATAAATTTTAATTATAACCACTCTTTTCTCATCAATAGTTTTTTCATAAATTTCTGGAATTAGATGAGGTGCGACAGAATCCATAATCGCATTTGCTACGCTATCAAAAATCTGATCTCTACACGATTCACTCACTCCAACAATTTTCTGAGTAGGATCTTCTATTCCAATAATGATTTCTCCACCTGCACCATTTGCAAATGCAATACAAGTTTTGATCAATTGTTTTTTTTGAGGAATTTTCTCTTTTAATTCAACTGTTTTAGATTCTCTCGGAATTAACACTTCCA
>DAOWEO010000034.1 GCA_030638415.1 Bdellovibrionales bacterium
ACTAGTAAGTATCTCTATCCATGGATTGAAAAAATGGGCTTCTCTCTCTCGCCTTTAAGAAAGATGGGAACAGGCATGTTTGTCGCAGCTATATCATTTTTAATGATAGCAGTAATTCAATACCTGCTTGATTCTGGTATTCATCTAAATGTAGCTTGGCAGTTCTTTCCATTTCTAACGATTACATTTGCTGAAGTACTTATATCAATTACCGGTTTGGAGTTTGCTTACACACAAGCGCCACGAGCTATGAAGTCCACAATTATGAGTCTTTGGTTACTAACAGTATTTTTTGGAAATATAATTACTGCTTATGTTGCACAAGTTAACCAGTTTTCTGGTGGCAATTTCTTTATGTTTTTTACCCTTTTAATGACAGTTGTCGGTGTCATATTTATTTTTATGGCCAAAGGTTATAAAGAGCAAAACTATATGGAAGGAAGTGTAGAAAGTGTCTGAGTTAATTAATAATTAGAGCGGTCCTGTATAAGCCCTTGTAATCAGAGATAGAAAGTGATTTTTATAGTAGAAATTACATAGATATCAATACTTCGTTGTGCACTGCGTTATTCAGTGGTAAAACTACCTAAATAACTTTAGGAGTCCATAATGAAATACAGTCTTGCTTTTATAACGCTATTTTTTATAAATACATCATTTGCTGCAGAAGCAGATCACTATACAGATAGAAACCAGCCACTAGAAGATATTTCAGCTCAGGTAAATTTACGGGCCAATGATTATCTACGTAAAGGTGTAGCAGAGACTAATCAGCTTGGAGCTTGTGCAGATTCAGTTGCCAGTGAAGAGCTATTATATGTAAATTTAAGAAAGTACTTTGGAAATCATACCAAAGGACAACTGGTTAAAGATGTATTGCATGATGAGGAATTTACAAAAAGAAAGATTGTATTAAGTAAGTCTATTTTTGAATCATGGAGTGTTTGGAATGGTTACTTACTGGGTAAAAAAAGTGCCGCAAGTAGTCCACTGGCACTATCTCCGATGATTCAAATGGGTGAACAACTTGTTGGAATTGATAAGCTAGAGCATATGTTCGGGATGGGTTTTTCTTATTTTAAACGTCACTATATTGGAGGAAAGGCACTGCGTAATGTTTTAAAGCGTGGAATTGCATTAGAGAAAACAATTCTAGGTGGTAATATGTTGGCAACTGGTGTTTTTTCATACGGTGATCTAGCGGCAAATTTTAATGGGATGAGGTTTTGGAACCATATGTTACAAAAGCGTGATGATGTATTAGGAGCAGCGAAGAATATTGGCCCGTATGTGTCTTGTAAAAATAAAAAGTGGGTTGTTGTTGAAAGTAATCCAATTGATTTAACAAAATATATTGATGCATCGATGGATGAAAGTATAAATTGTAATAAATTTGCGACTAAATCAGGTGCGAGAAAATATGATGCATCAATGAATAGACGCTCTACAGAAATACAAAGCTTAAGTTGTCCTATGAGTGAAAATACACTGCAAAATATGGTTGAAAAGTACTCAGTGGTAATTGAATCAGATAGTAAAAAACGATCAATTAACCACTGGATCATCAATACCGAAGGCATTGATGATGTTTCTTATACTAATGAATTCTAGTGTGAGGTCTGTGCTAAGTAGTTTTTTAGAATAGTTACAGTACGTAGTTCGTAGAAGTGAGCATTAGAAAAAACTCTTTCTAGTCTATAGTCTTCGTACTGCATCTCATCTAAAAACAGTAAGGTTTTAAAAACATTATAACTTGCATATAAAACAGAGGTAACTGTCATAATTTTATCTCGAGTGATGGTAGAGCTATCTAGTACCATTACATTCATATACTCTAGTGAAGTTCTCATTACGTTAAGTGACTCTAAAAATTCAATTTCTCCGCCTTCTGTTCTAAAAGTCATCTCAGGTAAAATTGACTCAATTGTCTCTATTGCTAAAACTAGTTGCTGACTTGATTCAGTGAGCTCTTGGTGACCATTTGCGAATACATTCGATGTAGCTAAAAGTAGGCTTAATAATGATACAACTATAATTTTCATATAAACTCCATTGGTTAGTTGAATAATATTTTGCAAAAAATATTGAATAAAGACAAATGAAATCTCTAATTAGAGAGAAAATTTTTGAAAAATAAGGTTTTTTTTATAGAATATGCCAAATGGTATACTTGATATTTGGGTTCTACAACGACAATACAGCGACTTAGGGTCACACCAAAAAGGTTATTAAATTTAAAGCAATTTTCATGATTTTCCGATAAGTAGATGGGAGATTCTGATATGTATAAATATATTTTAACAATTCTTTTTGTGATTAGTTTTAATGTTCACTCTTATGAGTTTAATACTTTTGCACTGGAAGGATCGCTTAAAGAAAAAAATAGTAGTGATGTTCAAATTCTTTCTGATAAAAGTCTCGAACCTGATCAATCTAACTATATATATACTTCTATTTTGGCCGCGGTGTCAGATAGTTATCTAGATATTGGACAATCTCAGGCTGATGACGTGCTAAATGATCAAGGCCGATTTAACTTAGGAGCTAGATCATTTTCAGGTTTAACTTGGCAAAAAGCATTTGGAAATTTCTCTATGATTGTATACCGCAATCTGTCACCAGATCTCTTTGATGATAAAAGCTGGATTGTTGATGACCACTTAGAAATAATTATTGATGCTCAAACTTTTTTAACTAAGCTACAGAGTGAGAAGAAGCTAAAAATTTCTGATGATTCCTTAGCACTCTATGCAGGGCTAACATTTAAAAGAGTTTTTCGTTTTGTTCATTTTGCTCCAGATTATAAAAGTGCAATTAGAAGCGATCTTTCCAAGCTTTTTTTATCATTTCAATGGTTTCGTCCAGAAAAAATTATTGACCTAAACTCTCTTGAGATGCTGTCCAAAGAAGACTATATGACTTTTAAGACAGGTGGTGTTGTTGCTGTACCAGTTGGAGGATTTGCAGGTGTAAGTGCCGGAGTTATGGCCGACTACAAAAAAATTACCAAAGTTGTTATTCAAGGAGTAGAGGACAATAACGCAGAAGAGGATAAATTTAATATTTCAGTTGAAAAAGAGAGTGGCAAAAGCATTTTAGCATCTGCCCGTGTTAACCTAGAATTTTTTAACTTGTTACGTCTAACTGTTTTTGAATATGATTTTGCGTATGAGTATTCTGAAAAATTTAAGACCTATCTAGAGCTAAGTAAAAAACAGTTTACAGGTGTACTAGAAGATCCTGAAGCAAATAGTGAGCTTTCAGGACTGCTATCTCTAAAAACGACCTCAGTAGATGCTCTTAAGGAGTATGTAGTTAGTTATGAAAGAAGAATAAGTGAAACAGAGAGTTCGCGCTACGGTATTTTTACACTTGGAGCAAAAAATAAACGTGGTGTTGAAGATGTCATTATAGATAAGGATGGCAAAAGCGTTAAGTTTACTAAAATATTTTCCAAGAGTGTCACTTATGTACAGGACTTATGGAGTAAAGTTTTTACAATAATGCTTAACTCGGTGTTTAAGTCAGACTTAGGAGTTGATCAATACCATACATCAACAACTAGAAATTTAAATTTTGAATATAAAATATCTAAACATTCATCAAAACGTTTTGAGCAGGAAGAGAATGCTAGCCTGAGCCTATTTCAGGAATTTAAAACTAGGCAGGAAAAGAGATGGTCTAAGCATAAACACAGAGACCAGGCCTTAAGTTTTGCTAAGTTATATAGTCGCTTAGATAGTGATTTTATTAGTGCTCTGGAAAACAATACCTTGGTTGGACCACTGTCTATAAAAACGAATGTAAATATTTCCAAAGAGGGGCTCATATTTTTTCATGCACAAGAGTATCGTACTATTAAAAAACATATCTCTTCTTTATGTGCTACGGATAAAGATCCTGGTGATTGCATTAAAGATCTATATGGAAAGTTTAGAGGTTATTCGAGCTCAATTAAAGGGGATATTTTTGATGCCTTTAAATTAAAAAATTTCCTCTATGCACTTCACAAAAAAGTAGATCAACTAGAACAGTGGGAGTACTTTTTTGGACAGAGTAATATGCATGTATTTGGACATCTAAATGCAACAAGGGCAGCTGATGGCAAGATGGTTTATACTTATTTTAATGAAGGAACAATTAAAGAAGTTCCTATTATTCAAAGAACTTTAAACGAGTCAATGGGTATTCAGACAATGGTTTTAATTCCTTAAAACTTAAGAGTTTCTTTCATGTATTGCTTACGTAGATGTCGTCCTGCGTATTTAGTTGAAAGTATAAAGGTATTTTCCATATTCATTCTCGTTTCAACTTCAACAATATACTTATCTCCTGGCTCTAAATAATCAAGTAGATATTCGAGGTCAATAGTAATTAACGACTTGTTATCACCGTATGGGGTTATCTCCATCTCTACAGGAAGAATACGTCTGTTGATTAAAATCTTACCATTGCCCCAAAGACTACTTTTAGATACTTTCAAAATAAATTTGAAGAAGGTTGGATCTACTACTTTTCCAACTTTCACGTTTAGAAAACCATCATCCTCTTTTATGGAATCAATATGGTACAGAACTGGTAAAAAGATATTTTCAGTTGAGATATTTTTAAAACTTACTTTCATTTTACTATTAATTGTAATGTTACCTTCATGCTCCGTTTTCTCATATTGGATACTTGTTCCTAATGCAAGAATATTTTTACCAGATACTTCGTTAATAGATAGTTTTCCATCTTTAACGGATAGCTTAAAGAATGTACCAATTCCAACATCAGCAGAAGTTAGATCAAAATCAAACTGAATATTTGCATCTAGATTAATCCACTCTTGATACGGGAATTTTACTAATTTTTGACATGCGTAGGGACGGTTATTTTGATAACAGGTTGTCCATATTAGGTCCTCTCTATACTTGGTGATATATCCGGTATATTCCAGATGATGTGAAACAGTCTGGTTACCATTATAGATAAACTCAACAGTCGTCTGTGAGAGAAGGTTAAAAGAGATTAGCAGCAATATTGTAAAGATAGTTTTTTTCATAATGAGATTTTATCGGGTTCCTGATCAATTGTGCAAGAGCGATGCGTAAAGAGAAATTACAAAACTATATGTTATTTTGAATAGTTACGGTATAGAGCTTTTCAGTCACCTACTTCAGGGAGAAAAAAATGCATGATTTTAATTACTTCCGATTGAAATGCCAATGCTGTTAATTTTATGCATGGAAATCTATTGCACATTTAGCCCATCTAGATGCTATGGTCTTTACCATAAAAGAAGCTTTTTCAAGGGATATTTCATGCAACTGCTTAAGCCGTATAAAGTAAAAAAGGGCGACACTGTTGGAATTTTTACTCCATCGTCTCCATCCTATAATGATAATGAGGAATTATTTGCTAACGGTTTAAAAAATATAGAGCAGCTAGGATTTAAAGTAAAATTAGGATTTTTGACAAAAGCACGGGCATCGCAGGGATACCGGTCAGGTACTGCGCAAGAACGGGCGAAAGAATTTATGGACTTGATCAATGATGATGATGTGACAATTATGATTTCTACCATTGGTGGGATGAATTCTAGCAGTATGATTCCATTTTTAAATTTTGATACAATAAGAAAAAAGAGAAAAGTTATTTGTGGCTATAGTGACGTCACTTCACTGCACCTATCAATTCTAAAGTACTCTGGGCTGAAAACTCTTTATGGCCCGGCTGTGATGACTTGGTTTGGTGAGTATCCAAATGGTATTGAAGATAGTATTGAATCTTTTTTATTAGCAATTACGGACAGTAGCAATAGCCCTAGGGAACTTAAACCATTTAAGCGCTGGAGTAACCACTTTAGAGATTGGAGTAATGGAGACTGGAAACAAATTCCAAGAGAGTGGCAAGAAAATATGGGTTGGAAAGTTTTAAACCCTGGAAGCGTGACGGGTGAAATCGTTGTCGTAAATTTAAGTACTTTAATGAGCGCGGCAGGGACTAATTACTTTCCAGAGCTGGATGGAAAGATTCTTTTAATTGAAGAGATGTCAGCCCCGTGGTCTAAAGAAGAGAGAAGCTTAAGGCAACTTCAACTTATGGGAGTATTTGATAAAATATCAGGATTAATAATGGGAAAAGCAGAGAGTCCAAATTATGAAGGAGCCAGCTTTGATCTGAATGATCTACTTATGGAAATAGTTGGTGATAGATCATATCCGATTGTATCAGAGTTTGACTGTTCTCATACCATTCCAATGCACTCAATTGGTGAAAGGTGTCAGGTTATACTAGATGCTCGTGAACAATATGATGTTTCATTTACTATTTTAGAATCTTTTGTTACTTCGTAATGGCAGCACCTATAACTTAGACCGTTAAACAAGTTGTCATGTAGACTTCGATATCTAATATGTGTTATATTTTTATTAATGAGAATTATGTCTTTGTTTACATTAATACTAATTTCAATGATGAGCCTTACGACTACAAGTGCTGATCTCCATGATTTTGCTGACCATTATGCAGCGGAGCACTCCTGTCAGTCATTATCTTCCAATAGTCACAGCCATAGTGACATTGACCATGAAGATAGCCATGAACAACACGACCATATAGCTGGAAGCTGTAGCCACATGAGCCATAGTGGATCAAACTTATCTGCTTTTCTAGTACTATTTATTTTGGATTCGATTGCTAGTTCTGCACTTATGAATAATTCATTTATTATAATTAGTTCCACCGATTCAGATGGGTATCTTCTAAGGCTTATTAAGCCTCCAATCTCTTAGACTTTTGATTTTAGTTTGTTAATCAATTTAGTTTAAGGAATAGTTATGAATATTATTATTTTAGGGCTACTTGTCTTACTAGGACAAGAGACTAACGCTGCAGTTATTTCATTAGAGCAGATAAAAGAGATTGCAGCAAAAAAAAGCTATCAAGTGAAAGGTGCGAAAACAAATGTTGAGTACTTTAAAAATAGGGAAGAGGAGCTGAATGCAAAATTCTTACCTAAGCTTGGTATTGAACTCGGTTATGAGAGACTTTACGATAATACTAATAACCAAATTGAGAATAGAAATATGCTCTATGGAGAAGTTAACCTTTTTAAAGGTGGAGCTGATCAGATTGAGTTAGGTCAAGGAAAACTCGACTCAGAAAAATCTCAATCTCTTTTACAACAGACTAAGTTTGATCAAAATATTTACCTCGAAGATCTTTTCTATCGGTATCTCTACTTTGTGAAGCTTGTTAAGCTTAATCGTGAGGACATACAGAGAAATAAAGTTCACTTACGATTAATTAAAAGACGACTAAAGGCTAATCTCATTAGTGATGCTGATTACCTTGAATTCAAACTGAGAGGACTTAAGCTACAGGCACAGCGGAAATATAGAGTCTTAAAAATACAGGAAATTAAAAATGAACTCCTATCGGTAGCTAGAGTTGAAAAACCACTGTTAGTTGAAATTAGTGGAAACTTACCCCATTTCATTTTAGTGGACTCTTTGGCAGCGATCTACTTGAAAATCAAAGATGGGCAAGCGTTAAAACAGCATCGATTAAATATTGCACATGGAGCTTTGGAATATCAAAAAGTGCGCTCGGCTTGGTTTCCCAAGGTTGACCTACAGGTCAAAACTGGAAATATTAGTGAATTTGAACATGGAAGCTTGGTGGCACTTAATGCTAAATGGGAGTTTTTCTCAGGAGGTAAGACTAGATCTATTATGAATGGTGTCAGACTTCAACAAAGGACGAATGAGTATTCACTTCAGCAGTATCTGCTGGAGAGTAGAGTACAGGTGAGTCGATTTTATAGTGAGTTGAAAAATCTTGAAAGCTTGATTGATTTAGAAGAAAAAAATGATGAAATAGCACGGCTGCTTTATTCCAAAGTTTTAAAAGAGTACAAAAAAGGGGTTAAAGACTCCGGTGCTCTATCTGCAACCAGTGATGAATTATCTGGAATTAAAAAAAGAATTTACGATCTTAAGGCTGAATATATTGCAATTAAACTTCAGTTAGAAAAAACTTTGGGTAGCAGTGTTAAATTTGTAATTAGAGAGCACTAATAAGGAAAAAGAATGTTTGACCAAATAATAAAACTTTCACTAAAAAACAGAGCAGCAGTTATTTTTATATCAATTATTCTTCTTATTTATGGAGGAGTCTTAGCGATTAATCTACCAGTTGATGTCTTTCCTGACCTTAACAGACCGACTGTTACTATTATGACTGAGTCACATGGCCTTGCCCCAGAAGAAGTTGAAACACTTGTTACTTTTCCTATCGAGGTAGCTGTAAACGGAACACCGGGAGTTAAGCGGATCCGTTCAAGCTCTGGAGTGGGACTGTCAATAATCTGGCTGGAGTTTGAGTGGGGAACTGATATCTATCGTAATAGACAATTAGTAGCTGAAAAATTAAGCCAGTTGCAGGACCGTCTTCCACAAGGAGTAACTCCGGTTATGGGACCCATAACGTCTATAATGGGGGAGATTCAGCTAATAGGATTAACTTCAGAAGATGGTAAGATTCCAGGAATGGAACTTCGCCTACTTGCTGATTGGAGTGTCAGACCAAGGCTACTTGCTATTAGTGGTATCTCTCAAGTTATTCCAATTGGAGGAGGTGTAAAACAGTTTCAAATTTTACTTAATTCACAAAAGATTTTAAGTAAAAATCTTACCATTGAGCAAGTGGATGAGAATTTACGCTATATTAGTAAAAATACTACAGGTGGTTTTATCAACATAGGGAATAAAGAACACCTTGTTCGTAATCTTGGACGTGTTGAGAATATAGAAGATATTAAGGAATCTATTATTGGAATCTTTAGAGGTGAAGCAGTACGAGTAAAGGATATTGCAGAAGTTATAATAGGCAAACAAGTAATGAGAGGTGATGCGAGTATTAACAAAATTCCGGGGGTAATTTTAGCAATAAAAAAACAGCCCGGAGCAACTACACTTCTTTTGACAGATAAAATTAATGCTACTTTAAGTGAGATTGAGAAAACATTACCAAAGGGAGTTAAAGTAAATAGAGACCTATTTAAGCAAGCAAACTTTATTGAGCTGGCAATTGGTAATGTATTGGATGCTCTAAAAGATGGTGCCATTTTAGTTGCCATTATTCTTTTTATCTTTTTACTAAATTTTAGGACAACATTTATTACCTTAACTGCAATACCACTCTCTTTTGCGATTACTGCTATCGTTTTCAAAATGTTTGATTTAGAGATAAATACTATGACACTTGGTGGACTCGCTATTGCTGTAGGATTATTAGTCGATGACGCTATCGTTGATGTAGAGAATGTTTTTAGACGGTTAAAGGAGAATAAGGGAGAGTCATCACTAAAGATCGTTTATGAGGCAAGTAAAGAGGTACGTAATTCAATTGTCTTTGCAACTCTGATAGTAGTTTTGGTTTTTGTACCTCTGTTTTATATGGGTGGTTTGAGTGGTCGATTTTTTGTACCTTTAGGTATAGCTTTTATTACCTCACTTTTTTCATCGCTCCTTGTGTCTTTAACTCTTACTCCTGTACTTTGCTCTTTGCTGTTACCACAAATAACGAAGAAAGATAGTGGAGATAATAGACTAGTTCGAATTGCAAAAAGTATTGACCGTACTGTGATAACACGTGTATTAGAGCGACCAATGATGATCTTACTTCCAACGCTACTTATTTTTGTTGTGGCATTGATGCTTGTGCCGAAAATGAGTAGAGAGTTCTTACCTCGTTTTAATGAAGGGACTGCGATGGTATCTGTAATTCTTCCACCTGGAGTATCACTTGAATATTCTAATCGCTTAGGTCTAGAAGCAGAAACAGTTATTGGAGCAATCCCTGAAGTAAAGCAAGTTAGTCGCAGAACAGGGCGAGCTGAGCTTGATGAACACGCTGAAGGGGTTAATACGAGTGAGATTGATGTTGATTTTTATCCTGATCGAGGTCGAGCGAGAAATGTTGTGTTAGCAGATATTAGAGAGAAACTTAATATTGCTCTACCTAATGTCGGTATCAATATTGGTCAGCCTATTTCTCACCGCCTTGACCATATGATGTCCGGAGTTAATGCCCAGATTGCGTTGAAAATATTTGGACCAGACCGTGATCAACTTAAAATTTTAGCAAATAGTGTGTATCGAGAAATATATGCAGTAAAGGGATTGGTTGATGCCCAAATTGAAAAGCAAGTAGAAGTTCCCCAGATTAAGTCTTATTTTATTAGAGAGGATGCAAAAAAATACAATATTAATATTGGGAAAGTTTCCCGCCAGCTTGAAACTGCACTACAAGGTGAGGTTGTTGCGCAAGTAATAAAAGATCAGCGAGTGATTAATATATTTTCACGTCTTTCACAGAAGTCTCGCTCTGGAGTTGAAAGTTTACAAAATATTGTTGTAAAAATAATGCCTGATGGAGAAAAGGTAACGTTAAAGATGATTGCTGATGTTTATGAGGCGAGTGGCCCTAATATGATTAATCGTGAAAATATGCAGCGTAGAATTGTTGTACAAGGGAATGTTGCTGATAGAAGTCTAGGAAGTGTGGTAAGTGAGATTAAGGAGAAGATAACTGCAAATGTAACTTTTCCTCAAGGTTACTACATAAAATATGAAGGTCAGTTTAAAAGTCAGCAAGAGGCAACACATTTAATGGTGATTTTTGGAACACTGGCAATCTTGGCAATATTTTTACTGCTCTATGCAAATTTTAAGTCAGGTTTTATATCTATCCAGATACTGCTTAGTATTCCATTGGCCAGCATTGGAAGTATTGTGGTGATATATCTAACCGACAACACTATATCTGTCGCTTCTATTGTGGCTTTTGTAGCTCTTTGTGGGATTGCATCTCGTAATGGAATTTTAATGATATCGCATTATCTACATCTAATGAGTGAAGAGGGAGAACCTTTTTCCAAGGAGATGATTATTCGTGGGAGCTTGGAAAGACTTGTTCCTGTCTTGATGACTGCTCTATCTGCAATGTTGGGGCTTGTTCCACTATTAATGGCAAAAGGGGCACCAGGGAAAGAGATTCTCTATCCAGTAGCAGTGGTTATCGTAGGTGGGCTTTTTAGCTCGACAGTTTTAGACATGTGGGTAACTCCTGCAGTTTTTTATCGCTTTGGAAAAAAATCAGCACTTAA
This sequence comes from Bdellovibrionales bacterium, assembly GCA_030638415.1. Taxonomy (GTDB): domain Bacteria; phylum Bdellovibrionota; class Bacteriovoracia; order Bacteriovoracales; family Bacteriovoracaceae; genus DAOWEO01. The sequence goes on from DAOWEO010000034.1 coordinate 11,156, forward strand.
ATATGTTAATTATAAAAATAGTAAAAAGGAGATTTTATGAAATTATTACTAATGATTACTCTGGGCTTCAGTATGAATGTTTTTGGACATGGAGACCATCAAATACCTGGCGTTATTCCATCTGCTCCTCATGGTGGAAAGATAGCAGAGATTAAAATTACGAAGCACTCTCATAATAAAAAGGCTAAAGAGATTTTTATTGAAGGTATCTTAAAAAATGGAGAGCTTAAGCTATATCCACTGGAAATTGATACTAAAAATAGTAAGATTTTTTCTCAAATGCAACTGACCAACTTTCAAAGTATTAATTTTGATGTCAAAGATGCAAGGAGATCTAAGGAGATCGAATTAGAATTTAGTAAAGACAAGCATTGTTGGTCTGCTCTAATGGGAGAGAATAGCTCAAGACGCCTTATGATATCCATTACTGCTAAGTACTCGAATACTATATATAAAGGAAAACTACAGGTAGAAAAAAAATAATACAAAATTGTCACTTCTCTACCTCTTTTAGGCAGTAATTAATATTTAAAAATTTAGTGTGAGTCCTACAATATAGGTAAGCGAACTCTTTTCTTTTGAGCTCCCGGCGATGGTTCCATTTCCCAGAGTCTCGATCTTCTGGTTGCGATATATAATTCTTGTTTTTAGATTTAAACTTAGTTTATAGATTACTCCTGCCCCAATTTGAGTTTGTGATCCACCCTTATTATCTGTAGAACTACCA
>DAOWEO010000007.1 GCA_030638415.1 Bdellovibrionales bacterium
CGACTAGAGATATCCTTGATAAACTGTAAATGCACAACATTCATTGTCTTTTGCATTATTGCATCTTCTTCTTCCGTCATATCACGTGACGGGCTTCCAATATCTTTATAGCGTCCAGCTTTAATTGTCTTAGGTTTTACTTTAGCAAACTCATATAGTTTAGAAAGATTCATAAATTGCATAATAACACCAATCGATCCGGTCAAAGTCCCAGCATTAGCGTATATAGAACGGCATGCAGCTCCTATGTAATATCCACCACTCGCTGCCACACTACCAAAACTAGCATAGACTGGAATTTTTTTATCAATCCTAACAATCTCTTCATAGATCTCTTGGGTCGGACCGACTGCACCACCTGGTGAGCTAATTCTCATGATTATGGCCTTCGCCTTAAGCTTTTCGGCTTTTAGTAATTTTTCAACTATATCCTTAGACTCCATAATGACCCCTGTTACCTCAACAACGGCAATTCCTTCTCCTACAGAGCTAGAAGAAAAGCTGCTGCCAGTATCATCTAGAGACTTCATGGTAAAAGCTCCAAACAGAAGTAGCATAAAGAAAAAAAGAGTAACAATAAGAACAAGTCCTACTGCTGTTTTATTTTGAGGGCGCACAACTATCCATCCTTGATAAAAGTAATAACTCTATGAGTTTACTAAGTTTTACTGCCTTTTACAATTTAGATAACTTTTCCTGAGCGAAAAGCTCAAGTTTTGTGAAAATAAACCGATACAATTACTAAGGTAAACAGACTACTGAGCGAGGACTATTTATGAGAAAAATAAAATTATTCATCTACATTACAACCCTATTTATAACCACCTCAGTATACGGTAATGAATATCAAGCGCCATCACTACCAGAACTTTCGATGCCTGAAGTGAGTTTTCAGCTTGCTCCGGCCATAACTACTCCCAAGATGGAACAAGGCCGTTTTATTGCCTCAGTTACTCCTATGATGGAGCATCAGTTAGTTCCAGGACCTGAAGAGCAATATAAAAATAACGATAATCTAATTTTCTATTCCAGCTACGAGCTACCTGGACAAACTAGATCTGAAATGGAGATTTTATCCTACCACCCTAGCCGAACTCCTGCCTCGGTCGAGATGAGCTACTGGCAAATGGAAGTATGGGAACGGTAATTACCAAAGATTAGTTTTGTCTTTTTCTACGTGAGTTTTTAACTGACCACACGCTGCTAAAATATCACTGCCTTTTGATGCACGAATTGTAGATGTGAAACCACGTCTATTTAACTCATTATTAAACCATATAATATTGTCTTTCCTTGGCCGTTTAAAATCAGACCCAGGATACTCATTAAAAGGGATCAAATTGATCTTAGACTCTTTTTGGTTAATCAACTTACAAAGAGCATCAATATCTTCTAGATTATTGTTAAGTTCATCAATTAGTAGATATTCATAAGTTATTCTGCGGTAAGATTTAAGTGGGATTGTTTTAATGGCTTTGAATAATCTTTTTAAATCATAAATTTTATTAATTGGCATTAACTCACTACGAACATGGTCATGGGCGGCATGTAGAGAGATGGCAATATTTACAGGTGGAAACTCTGCCAGTTTTTCAATCTGTGGAACCAGTCCGGAGGTAGATAGGGTTATACGTCTTTGTCCTAGGCCAATTCCCTTCGGCTCTAAAAAGAGTAGAGTCGCCTGTTTCATATTCTCAAAATTATTCAGTGGTTCCCCTTGGCCCATATAGACAATATTAGTTAGCGAGTCACCATCAGTATTTTCCTTTAACCACTGGCTAACAGATAAAAACTGTCCCACAACTTCTCCAGTAGTTAAGCTTCTAGTAAGACCTTGAGTGGCAGTATGGCAAAATGTACAGCCAATGGCACAGCCTACTTGTGATGAGACACAAAGAGTCAATCGTGATTTAGATGCAATAGCCACAGTTTCAACACTATTTCCATCTTGCATAGCTACTAAAAATTTACGAGTTCCATCTTCAGAAAGACCGTTCCAAACAATTTTTGGTAGTGAGAAATCTAGATTTTCACCTAAGTATACACACATCTTTTTAGAGCAGTTACTCCACTCCGTTGGAACAAAGACAAACTTGCGGTAAATCCAATCATACACCTGATCTGCTGCAAACTTGGCAAAACCATGCTCGACTAAGTAGTTTCTTAGCTCTTCTAAGGTAAATGAAAATATGGATTGTTTGTTCATGCCAAATGTATAAGCCAAAGCTTATAGAAAGTAAATGGACTGTGAAATAGTAACTTCATACACCAATCATACATGTAATTTATTTTAACAATATATCAAAAAACTCCAGTCTATATTTAATATACTGGCCTGGTTTAATTTGCGGTAAGGCACCATCAGAACCATATGTTAATTCAGGCGGTGCAATGACTTCTATTTCACTATTCACACCACTTATTAGATATGCTTCTTGCCATGCCTTAAACATTCTTCCATATGGTAAATTTAAGGCATTTCTTCCTTTCATTGTATTTATTATTTTTCCATCTTTATCAAACGAGTGATAACGGATTCCAATTTTATCGGTATCTAATATTTTTTTTACTTTTCCACCAAGCAAAACTTTATATACAAGACCTGAGTTCGTTTCGCTGAAACCTTCTCCAGAGCTCAAAATATTTTTAATCCACTTAATTCCAACAGCTTTAGTGTCTATAACTGAAGCCTCTTTATTTTTCTTAATAAGTTTTTGAACTTCCTTAAGGTAGAAGTTAATCTCAGCTTGTCCCATCTGTTGTTTTTTTACCACTCTATCTTTAAGACCAAGAATGAGGAATTCAATATCTTTATCAGACATACCAAGAGATTTTACAGATGAACCATACTGACTACCTAGAGAGTAAGCAATTTTATTCATATCTGTAGATGTTTTTAATATTTCTAATTTTTTAGGTTGTTCTTTTTGACAGCCTGTCATTATAAGAACACATAATATTAGCTTCTTCATTGAGCCTCGTTTAACGTTTAATTACAGCGTACTTTTTCAAATAGTATAACTTCTTTTGAGCTAGTTGATCCATCACTTTTTACAGCAAAATACTTAATTATAATATCACCATCTATCATTCCAAAACGATGAGATTTTGTATCTTCTTTTAAAAATTTATTATAATGGTACTTAGTTCCATTTTTAGAAATATAATTTTTACGATCCTTGATAAAGAAGTCTGTATTTTCAACATCTAACTTATCTACTTGTAAAACTGCAAAGTGCGTATGGTTTTTATTTTCATAAATAAGTAGATGACAATGATTTTCAAGAATCTTATTTAATTTTAATACATATTGACCTTCCCGCGAATTATAAATCTCGTTTTGTGAAGCAGACTCTACAACGCTTGAAAATAACAATATAAATGTGATAAATAACTTATTCATCTTAATCTCCATCTAGATTCACTCCCATAATAACCATTCTTCCTTCCTTATTTAGTGAACAAGTATAAGTTTCAGTACCACTTACCGCAATCGCTTCATCAATAAGCTCAGCACCGTTCATCGTAGTAGAGATGTTATGAGCATAATCAACACCAGGACCAAATGCAGTTAGCCCAAGTCCACCATCAGTAGAACTACCATAACAAGCAACAAATGATGAGGTATCAACACCAACTAGAAGGCTAAGATCTATTGTCTTAAGAGTCTCATCTGGAGTTGCTGCACCAGCTGAGACTGGAGAA
>DAOWEO010000149.1 GCA_030638415.1 Bdellovibrionales bacterium
AGAGTATGGAGCGAAAGGGTTGATCTTAGTTACTGGACCAAATGCACATGCTAAGTCAGATTTGATTAAGTTAAAGTATGAAGGTGGAGTATCAAATTTTAGTGTTGCAGTTGTTTCGGTCACTGATGCATTAGCACAGACAATTTTAGGAGATAAAAACCTTACTGCTCTTCAGACAAAACTTGATAAAGGTGAAGTTGGAAAAGGTTTTGCAATTAATAAAATTAAAGTTGGTGGAAATATTGAGTTGAACTACAATAACGGTGTTGCGCACAATATGGTAGCGATGCTGAAAGTGCGTGGTGCAACTCAGTCAGTTATTGTTGGAGCACACGGAGATCATCTCGGTCGTGGGACAATGGGGAACTCGTTGATGACTAAAGATGATATTTCAAACATTCACTATGGGGCTGATGATAATGCTTCTGGAGTCGCTGGAGTTTTAGAAATTGCTCATAGCCTAGCTGCTTATAATAAAAAGCACCCTGGAAAGATGAAAAAAAATGTTATTTTTACAATTTGGTCTGGTGAGGAGATTGGCCTATTAGGTTCTCACTACTTTGTTGAAAATTGGAAAAAGACCCACCGTAAAAGTTTAGAAAAAAGTGTTGTGGCATATATCAATATGGATATGATTGGGCGATTGCGTAAGGCTTGCTACGTTCAGGCAACAGACTCTTCAAAAAACTGGATTAAATTAATTGAAAAGATGAATGTTACTCATGACGTTCCACTGCAGACTCAGGCTGATCCATATGTTCCTAGTGATGGGATGAATTTCTATTTAGGAAAAGTACCATCTCTAACATTTTTTACTGGATCACACGGTGAGTACCATACGCCACGTGATAAGCCAGAAACGATTAACTATAATGGTGTACAGCGCATTGTTACCTTAGTAAAAGACCTTACATTAGATATCGCTTTGGGTAAGACAAAGCTTCCATATAATAAACTTGAGGGCAAGGTACGCAGTACTAAGCGGGGAAGTAGAAGCTTTAGAGTATATCTAGGAACAATTCCTGATTATACCCAAAAAGGTGCAAATGGAGTACGTATTTCAGGGGCAACTGCTGGTGGGCCGGCAGACAAAGCGGGATTACTGAAAGATGACGTAATAGTAGAGTTAAATAGTAAGAAAATTGAAAATATCTATGACTATGTTTACGGTCTCCAAGCACTGACTCCAGATAAAGAGGTTAGCATTACCGTTAAGCGAGCTGGTAAAAAAGTTAAGCTTAAGATAACTCCTGCTGCTAAAGAGTAGATATTAAATATTATATAACTATCTAAAAAGAGAGGGTTTCACCCTCTCTTTTTTTGTCAAAAATTACACTAGCCACAATAAGAACATATTGCCTGCGATGTCATTTTTTCTATCAAAGATAATAAATTAGTGAGTTAAGTCGATAAGTTGTTTGAAGAGGTGTCTTATGAAGTTTAAGTATTTATCTATCTTTATGTTGAGTGTTTGTATTATTCCACTATGTTTAGGAAAGCTTCCAGCACAAGGAGAATTTGCTGAAAAGGGTAAGGTGCAAGTCTACGCTCTAGATGAAGAGATTGAACTTGATACGCTGTCTGATGATTTTGAGAAGTATCCGTTAGACACAGACTATGAAGCACAATATGTGAGTAGTGCTATTCGTGATGACATCTTTAAAAAAGTTAAGGTGAAAGAGGTAGAAAACTGGAGTGAAGATGAATTACTAATTTTTCAACGAAGTATTATGAAAACCCCTTATAAATATTTGAAGCGCAAGTATCCTTTCTTAGCATTTGAACAATATAGCATGTTGCTAAAGCTATTTGATGAGGAGCTATAATATGCAAAGTTTTTTATATATTTTACTATTGGCCATTACCTCACTAAGTGTATTTGGAGCTGGAGATATAATTTTATTTTTAGATATGAATAATAATCCTTTGGAGATTAAAGCAGCGAGAAAAGGAGCTAAAAAAGCAGGTGATAAACTGGTAGTCTATCCAACAAAAGGAAAGCTTTTTAATAAAGAAACTGCAATGCAACTACTTGAGACAACTCCATTTTCTGTTTTAGCTCTTTCTGGACATGACGGAGGAGGATCTTTTAGTGGGGATCGTGGTGAAGAGTTATCTAAATCTGATATTGAATTTGCGATGGCTAATTCGCGAAGGTCATTAGATGATATTGATACTTTGATGTTAATTGGTTGTAATACTGGCAATAGACATCAAGTGTATGAGTGGAGAAATGTTTTTCCTAAATTGAAATTAGTCGCAGGATATGATGGCTATGCTCCGTTAGGAGATAGACCAGCAGGACATGCGTACATTGAGGATATTATAATAAAAAGAGATAACATTATTAAGACTGCTAATGCAAAAGAGTTGAAAAATAAACTGAACTCATTACGACATTTATATGATTTAGAGATCGGACTTTTTGCACAAACTTCAGATTGTACTGCTGGAGTTGTAACATCAGAAGATTACTACTTTAGACCTTTAGAGAAAGATGCAACACAAAAATTTCAGACATTTTACGATCCGAAGTGTAAAGAAGCAGTAAAGCAATTGGGAAAACATAAAAAACTCTTTATGGAATTTTTTAATGGAACTAAAGAATATGTACCACATAAGCAAAACAATGCACTTAAGGCAACATACGTTTATTTGACAAAAAATGAGCACTGCATAAGGGATTTTCAAAGTGATTATCCCGGAGAAGGATTAAAGCCTGATCCCGTTCTTATGATGAGGTTTTATGATAAAGTGAAAAAGAATTTCATGCATGTTTATAAAGATTCTCTTGATGGTTTTGCAGAGCTATTTTCAAAACTTACTTATGAGCAGTATGAAAAACACTTTGAAGATAAGTTAAATTTGCTGAAAAATACACATGCAAAACAGGTCTCTTTTTTGAAGAATCCAAATGAATTTACGGAGTACCATAAGCAGATAGCGGGTGAATTACAAAAGATAATAGATAAGTTTTTAAAAAAAAATGGTAAAAGTTTTGACGAAAGATACTTTAAGCTGCAAGAAGTCGCTGTTGATCATATTCATTTTATGATGTTATTAGAAGATGAAGGTATTCTAATGAAGCAATATGCGGAGCTAAAGGGTAGACTATCAAGTGCAAAAGACTATGAAAATTTTAAAGGTAGTGAGCGAATTAAATTTATTAATATGTTTAAAAATGCAACTAAAGATGAGCTAGAATTTCATAAGTCTAAAGAATCTCCAACCAGAGAAAAGTTTACCGAACTTAAAACTACAAGTGAAAAATTATTAAAATTAGATCACAATTCATCTCGGCTGGAAATTGTAGACACCACTCATCAAGTTTATTCGACACCATCTTGGGTTTTTGGAGAAAAAAAGGAGTCAGTCGTTTATAAAGTTGGTAACTTACTTAATAGTGGATTATACAGTATGGACGAAAAGCTTATCCCATTTTCATGGCACGATACTATTATTGATAAAAAAAGTGGCAAGATGAAAGATCCACAGCCTGTTCTTGATAGTTATTATAGGCCTGAAAACTTGTTGCAAGAAGAAAACTATACTAGTTATTAATGAAAATAATATTATCAGCACTTATACTTTACCTACCTGTTAGTTTTTCTAGTACAGCAGGACGTGATCTATACTTTAAAGAGTGTCAAAAATGCCATCGAAAAGAGGGACGAAATGCTGGTATCATTACAGACGTATCTGGAAAATCTGTTAAAGAGCTGACTAGTGAGCTTGAGAAATTTAAAAATGGGAAGCGGATACCTGTTCTTTTTGCACCGATAAAAAAAACGATGTCTGATAAGCAGATCAAATCGGTTGCAGAGTATATGAGTAAGATGGATGAGTAGCTTGTTATTTAAATAGGTTTAATAGGAACTGCTGAAAAGTAGAGTTAAATAGAAAAAATAGGCTTAGTGCTGGAAATCCCACCATAAAAATAATAGTGAAAACGAAAAATGGTTCTACCCGCTTTTTCTCTGCGGTAGGATTTTTAATCTTTATTTGTTTCATGCTTTTTCACCTTTGAACATAATGTATATCTATATACTACAGTATTTTAAGTAAAATATTTTTTAATAAGTGTAAAATCTATGGCTTTTTCTAATTCGCCTCTAGATGTAGGCATTAACTTTTTAAGTGAAAATTAAATTTAGCTAAAAAAAACTGACAATTTTACTAAGTTGTTGGAATTATTAAGCATTCAGACATGACTTTTTAATCTTTTTTGTGCAATGATTCCTATGGCATAATTAAGTAAAGTTAGCGTCTTAAGCAGCCGTTAAGTAATTGAGTAATTAAGGAGTGTTTTATTAAGTTTTTATTTACCATACTTATTTTGTTTTTCTTTAGTGCAGATCTTTATGCTGCTTGCGGTGGAACTGTTATTACGTGGGATGGTGGTAATAATGGAAAGTGGAGTGATAAGCGCTCATGGGTAGGTGACACAAATATTGCTGAGACTGTTGATGATGATGCACTAATTATCTCAGCTGCAAAAAATTGTATTTTAAATGCAAGCTACTCAATTGGATGTTTTGAAAATGATGCAGGGGTTATGGTTCATGATGCAGATATGAGCTTAACAATTAATGGTGATTATTATAAAAATCTAACACCAAATTCATATAGTGCAGTTGTTGGCCAAAATTGTCCTATTGTTATGGCCGGAACTGCTCCACAGACTTTTGAAAATGTTGATCCAATTAATAACTTAATAATAAGTAATGAAACATCTGTAACACTGACCCATGGTTTTGAAATTCGTAATGAGCTGACATTGAGTGGTAGTACAACTAACTTACTTATTAATGCTGATATAACCATATCTGAAGCAACATTTGAATTTGTAATTCCAGCTGGAGTTACAGTTGAGCTTGCTGCAGGTGCAACACTGAAGGTTGCTGGCAATTTAACGATCAATGGAAATCTAAGAATTAATGCAGGGTCATCTGTAATTTTAGGCAATGGAAAAATGCTTTATGTTGGAGCTAGTGGTGAATTACGGATGAATGGTGCCTCAGGTAATGTGGCAACTCTTAAAGGTGATAGTGATTACATAAATACTACGATAGATGGAAGTCTGTATGCTAATTACTTTCGTTTTGAAAGGGTGGGCCTCGATGGCCGTGGAGTTTATGTTCCTGGTTTAATTACGAAAATGGACAGTGGCGATTTTTTATATATTAACTCTGCTTCTTATGGATTAACTCTTGATTCTTCATCTTCGGTACCCACAATAATGGATAATATAGGATTTTTTGATAATGCTGCATTTGGGAATAATTTCAATATTGATGCTAGTAATTATAATGGTTCGGATATTACAATTGATCACTGGGCTGGTATTGCTGGTGATACGTATGAGAATGATCCAAATAATAAAATTTTTTGGAATGCCAATGCAGAAACGGTAATACTACTGTCTACCAACAATCATGTTGGCGCACCGACAGATCCGATTATAGCTGGAAGTGTGGCAGAAGAGTTTTCAATTCTGTCCTTCTCCTTAAATAAAATAGATACTGCGAGTGATATTACCAGTATTAATTTATCTTTAAACGGTACTGCATTTGCTTATGATGTGGATTTTATACAGGTATTTCACCAAGGAGCAGACTGTCAAACAAAAGGTGCTCAGATTGGTGGGACCTATACCTTAAGTGGTGATCCTGGAATGGTCACTGTTGCTATCCCTGCAGGAGAATTAACAATTTCTGATACTACTTCAAAGTGTATACATGTCTTTATGCAAACTACGGCATCAGCTGCAAATAATGCGACTATTGGAATTGGTATTGCCGGAACTGAAGACGTTGTAAACTCACAAGCGTACAGTTTTTCTACCTCTTCTGGGCCTCCGGTATATGGGCCGACAGTTACTATCTCTGGAGATCCTACTAACTCGTGGACTGGGAGAAAGGATGGCACATGGAATTCAAATCAACTGAACTGGAGTAATGCATTTATTCCAACGACGACTGATAACTGTAAAATTGTATTAGGTGAAACAATCTTGGCGCTTGATGGTGACTATGGTTGTATGAGTATGACGTTTACAGGTGGTGGAGCGATAAATTGGAGTAGTGGAGCACATATACTCAGTGTTTTTGGAACATTAATAATTGGTGAAAATTATGATTTTCAAAATGCAACGTTAGGTGTGTTTAGTATGAGTGGTAGTTCCAATCAAGGAATTTCAGCTGCTACGGCAATCCCAAATGATTTAGTTATAAACAACAGTGGTGGTATTACAAGTGTAGTAACGATTAATGATAATATTACAGTTAATGGTAATGTTTTAATAACTTCTGGAACTCTATCTATTCCTAATGGTTCGACTCTAACTGTTTTGGGCAATATTACTGTAAGTAGTGGAGCAGCATTAGATATTGAAGGTGGTGGGACCTTGGTCTTATCTAATGGTTCTAGCTTAACGGTTGATGCTGGTGCAATTATTGAGTTGGTAGGTGATAGTAATAACTCTACAATAACATCTACTGGAGCAGCTGATTCATATGCAATAACAGTGAATGGGACGATCAAGGCAAATGGTTACACTTTAGATCATATGGATATTAATGGTTTAGTGATTAATTCAAGTGCAACTATAGATGCTACCAACTTTTTACAAAATGGTACCTTTCATTCTCCGGTTGCTAACAATTCAGTATTTTTAAAACTATTTAAAGCAATCCCTGGCAATGCGTTGAGCGGCATGGGATTTTCACTGAATGGATCATTAGTAACAGGTGTCGTAAATATTTATACCGATGCATCTATTGGTGCCGGTACGCTAAATCTTTCAAGCTATAGTGGAGATCTAAGTGGAGATACTTTTGATAATGACAATACCTACTTACTGTCATGGTCAGGGCTATTAAATACGATTAATATTGCGGCTCAATCCTCTCCTATAGCAAGCGCTTATCAGGGACAGACCTACAATATGGGTAGCTTCTCATTTATGCAAGAGTTGGCAGGAGAATCTTATATTGACACTGATATCTCAACTTTTATTTTAACACTCAGTGGAACTGGCTCGGCTAATGATGTTGATTTGGTAAAGATTTTTTATGATAGTGCCTGCTCTGGTACTGGAGGAGTACAGGTTGGTGGAGATCAAGTTTTTAGTGGAAATCCAGCACGTGTAACCTTTTCCACTCTTACTGGGGCGACTATTCCTGCTGATATTACGACACCTCCTCAGGTATGCATGTATGTTACATTTGACATTGCTTCAGATGCGGTTAATGGACAAACAGTTGGAGTGGAGTTAAATCGTATTGACCATTTTTCAACAGTTGATAGTTATGCTGTTTCTGGTAGTACCACATTACCAATTGACTTAGGTCACTCTATAATTATTGGCTCATCAACCATTTGGACTGGTACTAACAGTAGTGATTGGTTTGATGCAGGAAACTGGAATGGTGGTATTCCTAATAGCACGCTTAACTGTTTTATTAATAATGCTAATAATAATCCAGCTATTGGCTCGGGAACAGGAATATGTAATTCGATAGAAATTGGAGGTGGAGCTACTCTCTCTATTAATAGTGGTGCGACATTGCAGTTATATGGGTCGATTGAGAACTTCGGAACTTTTGCAAATAGTGGTACTCTTGAATTTACTGATGATGGGAGTAATTCGAAAAATCAAAGCATTGGTGGAATAACGGCATTAAATACTTTAACGGTTTCTAAAACAGCAGGTGGAACAATCTTTTTAGGTTCCACAAATTTTTCTATTGCAACAATTAATATGAATGGCAGTGGTTATGATTTTATTGTCAATAACACAGAAACCCTTTCAGTCACTACAGCATTAAATATAAATGGCGGAAACTTTATTATAGCTGGAGGCGGAAACCTTGAAATGAGTGGTGGCTCAACAATAAGTGTGGCAGGGGGTCTGTTTAAAATTGATGGCACACATGATATGTACCCGCAAAGTATAACCAATAAAGGACGTGTTTATGGTGCTGGTGGTGCAAACTGGGCATTTAATGCAACGAGTGGTTCTGTTTATTTAAAGGGATTTTTAATTGATGATATTGATACCAATGGAGTTGTTCTTGGTGGCTCTGCAAGCTTAGATTACTTAGGTGGAGGACAGTTGAGAAATCTTTCTACTAGTTATAGTTCAGTTAAAGGATTTCAGCTAAATACTTCTGGTTCACTTCCCGCAACGGCTAGTGATATTGGATGGAACTGGTCACCTAATAATGCATTTCCTGGTGCACTAGATGGTTATAACTTAGTGACGAGTAGTGGATGTGCTTCACAGTCTATTGAGTTTGTAGAATTTTTTGGAGACTGGTTTGATACTATTGATGTAAATCCGGAAGATAAGACTACTACTACAAATTGTAATGTTACTTATGGGCTAACTCAGTCGGCAGTCGCTCTAACTGAGTTTTTTGCCACTGCTTATAATAGTGCCGTTGATCTGCGCTGGACTACCGGGCTGGAGACAAATCACTTTGGTTTTAATGTATATCGTTCAGAAGCCGAGGGAAAAAACTATATTCAGTTAAATGAAAATATTATTATGAATCTTTTAAATTCTGCAACAATGCAGGGCCATTATCAATTTTTAGATTTGACTGCATTAAATGGTGTTACCTACTTTTATTACATTGAAGATGTTGAGTGGTCAGGTACAATGCGTAGCCATGGTCCACAAATTGCAACTCCACTTGATGGTCTTGGAAATTCTTATGCAGATACTGTAGATGTTAATAGTGGAACACGTAGTTCAAGTGTTTCTACAAATCCATTAGCCTCAGTTATTGAAAATAGTGGTTACCGTGATTTGGGTGATGGAGTGGTTATACTTTCAAAAACGTCGTCTCTTATTAGATTACGGATTACTCCAGGTGTGGCTAGCTTTAGTGATAGTAGTTGGGATGCAAACTATAAACATGTTGTAATCAATGGATACCAACAGCTTACCGTCGCAGGTAATCCTGAGCTTTTAGAAAAAAACATTTTGATTGAAGTTGATAGTGATATAACGATGTCTGAATTAGCTAGTTCGACAATCTCTAAGTCGGATATTAGTGGGAAATTAATTGTACCTGCTCCAAGCTGGATATCAGATGGTGGAGATGGTCTTATTGCAAATTATGGAACACCAAACAGTGATATATATGGTGTCGATGCATTATGGGATGAGGAATATTTTTATCTCTTTCCTGATATTGTCGTTATTGGTTCTAAAAAGTTTATTAAAATAAGAGTAAAGCCGCTGTCTCATAATCCAGTTCAATCATTAGTAACGAGAGTGGATGAGCTTATTTTAGAAATTGGACTGAATGGCAGAGATCTGGGAATCGTAGCGCCTACCGTAGAAATATCTCCTTATAATGCTGCAAATACTTTGAAGATTTTTATTACACAAACAGGAGTCTATGAATTTAGTTTTGACGAACTAGTTGAATCTCATGTCTCTTACCCTTTCGTTGGCGCTAGTATCGCAGATCTAAGGCTCTATTTTACAGGTAGTGAGCTAGCCATGGAGGTTAGTAGTATAGATGAAATTTTTAATAGTGGAGATACTATTAGATTTTTTGCTAAATATTTTGATCCACAAGAAGATATTAAACGGACTCTGATTTTATCAACTGAGGATCTGTTAGTGAGTGGATCGGCTCCTAAAAGGTTTGAAACTATTGATGGTAATCCTAGCGGGATTGATGATAGCTTTCAGCATAATTTTTATAATACTGCGGTTGCTGAACAAAATAATATTGAGTTGATGGATGCTCCACTTGGTTTTGGAGAAGATCACTTTTACTGGGCGATGTTAATTAGTAATATAGCTTTGGATGGATATTCTAATGCTCCACTTAATACTACTCTTAACTTAGAGAGTATTGATTATGATTCAACAGAAGATGCTGTTGTAAAAATCTATATGAAAGGACGGCAGGGGATAAATGTAAATCTTACCCACCATGTAGGATTGTATTTAAACAATATGAGTACTCTTGCTGCAAGCCAGATTTTTGTTGGAGATGAGATCCGGGTTGTCGAATTTAAAATACCGGTAGACCAGCTGATTGATGGTTTAAATAATATTAAAGTTGCTGCATTAGCTACTGAAGTTCCGGTGAGTGATTATGATATGCTATATATTAACAAAATTGAAATTAAGTATCCAATTCATAAAGTTGTCACTAACGATAAAATACTCTTTAGAAACCAAGACCGAGATAGTACGACAGCGATTAATGGGTTTAGCTCTAGTAATATAAATGTTTTTGATATTAGTACTGATCCGATCTCTTATGTGATAAATGCTGAATTGAGTTTTGAAAACTACCTTGATGAAAATGGGGATACGCAGACTAGGCATCAAATTGAGTTTAATACCTCATCCATCAGTGGTGGCAGTTTTGAGTACTATGTTTTTGAAAATAGTACAGTGTTGGCACCAGTTGCATTTGAACTAAATCATGGTTTTAATAGTTCGCTATTAAGTAATGACAATGAGGCTGATTATCTGCTTATTGGTCATCAGGACCTACTAAATGTTGCAAGTGAATTGATTGCACTACGTGAATCACAAGGGCTACAGGCTAAGGCAATAGATCTACAGCAGATTTACAATGAATTTTCTAATGGAGTGAGAAGCTCTTATGCTATTAAAAACTTCATAAACCACACGTTAGAATTTTGGCAGGTAAAACCTAAATATATATTACTGCTCGGTGATGGAACTTATGATCCAAAAAATATTTTGCAGTATGGAATTAATCAAAACAATTTCCCTATCCCATTAGTAAAAGGTCTCTTATATGATGTCGGTAGTGATAACTGGTTTGGTTCAAGCTATGAGTCGTCATTACCACAAGTGGCAATAGGACGAATTCCAACTTCTGATCCCGAAAAGTTATTTTATTACATTGAAAAACTGATTGGTTATGAAACTGGAGCTTTAGCACCAAATGTTAGTGACAAAAAAGAGATGACTTTTGTTGCCGGGGAATCATACGCAAATACTAATGAACAATTTAGTGAGCGAACTAGAGAGCTTGGAAACCTGTCTGCTCTTGTAAATAATAAATTCTCATCAACTTTCCTAGATGTAGAAGAAGATATCGATGGAAATTTCAATAATGCGCAAGTAAAGGCCAATCTATTAAGTGCCTTTAATAGTGAACAATTTATGATTAGTTACTATGGACACGGAGCAGAAGATATGTGGGGAGAGATTATCAATAATAATGATATTGCCTCTTTAAACAATAATAAGCTGCCGATAGTAATGACTTTGAACTGTCTAAATACTGCATTTTTCTATCCTGACCCTGATCATCAGTCTATTGGAGAGTTGATGATGCTAAAAGAGCACGGTGGAGCAATTGCCTTTATTGGCAGTGGAGCAATGACAATGCCGCAGGCACAGATGAATTTTGCACTCAATCTTTATCAAGAGCTAGGTGAAAGTGCCGGAGATAGTAACCAAAATATTAGACTAGGTGATCTTGTTTTAAAATCTAAGATAATGACAGGTGATAGTATATATCAACAAGATGTTAATAATAGTTATGCACTTCTCGGCGACCCTGCCATGAAACTACCACCTGAATTTTTTGCTGAGTTACGTATTGCCAGTGTAGCTGCCGATATCCCGAGTAGTATTAGTACTGGTGGGTGTAGTGCTTTTGCAGGTGAGGGACAGGCTCCTTCTACTGCTGAGGGCATCTTAGAGTTTCTATTTTTAATTCTTTTGACTATTTCACTGCGCTTAGGGTTAAGACGCCTGTCATAGTACTAAGCAGAAGTTATAAAATGTTGGAAACCTGTCTATTTAATCCTTTTTATTTGAAGTTTTCTTTCCTAGAATGAGTCACTTAGTTTGACTTACGGGGGATTGATGAAAAAAATATGGATGGTTATAGCACTGATGTCACTGCAGTGTTTTGGTAATGAAAAACTTATTTTAACTGTTGGAACTGATTCACTTAGCGCCATTAAAGCTCAAGTCTCTGTGGATTTAGAAATCTTGAAACAGGGAGACGAAATCTCCTTAATTCGTTTAGACAAAGAAAAAATGTTTAAACTATCAGAACTAATGCATCATGACTTTGGACGTTGCCCAGGGTTTACTAAGTATTTTAGTGAAGCTGAAGCATATGAGGATTTAGCAAGTTTACAGATTAAAAGCTCAGTACAAGGACTTTTTACTTTAGATTATAAGATTGATCAGCATTTACTGGTTAAGCCACTGGTAGAGCAAATTGATGAAGTAAGTACTGTGCAAATTATTGCACAGCTCAGTAATTACCCAACTCGCTATCATAAATCGAAGACAGGATTAGAGGCGGTAATGTGGCTAAAATCTCACTGGGAGTCTTTAGGACAAGGGCGTTCTGATGTGACAGTGGAACTAGTTAAGCACCGTGATACGCCGCAACCATCAGTCATTTTAACTATTGAGGGAACTGAAAATCCAGAACAAGTAATTGTTGTTGGTGGACATGTTGACTCTATTGCTAGAGGTTTTTTTGGTGGAATTAGTAAGATTGCTCCAGGTGCTGATGATAATGCTTCAGGCATTGCAACCATGACTGAAGTGATTAGAGTGCTGATGAGTAACTCTTATCGCTCTAATAAAACAATTAAATTTATGGCCTACGCCGCAGAAGAGATTGGTTTAGTTGGATCTAGAGAAATTGCCAAAAGTTTTAAAAAAGCGGGAACTCAAGTTGTTGGTGTCATGCAGCTTGATATGACTAACTTTAAAGGATCGGATGAAGATATTGTCTTAATGACTGATTATACAAACAAGGCACAAAATACTTTTATTACTTCAATTATTGATACTTATGTAAAAGTAAAGTGGGGGACTGATAAATGTGGGTATGCTTGTTCGGACCACGCTTCGTGGACAAATGCAGGCTTTCCAGCATCCATGCCTTTTGAATCAAAAGTAAAGGATATGAACCGTAAAATTCACTCTAAAAAAGATACTTTAGCAGTTTCTAAAAACCATGCTTTTCATGCTATTAAGTTTGCTAAAATGGCAATTGCATACGTAGTCGAGCTAGATAGGTAGTAACTATAATCTAAGTCATATAAATAGTTAATTTATTTTCATATTTGAGAGCTGCTTTTTAGTGGCTAATGTTGTTAATTTAGCTGAAAATAAATTATTCTCTTTTAAGGATTTATAATGATACTTGCAAAAAAAGTTTTTTATTTTTATATAGATGGTTTTCGTAATATGAAAGAGGGAAAAACTCTTTGGTTAATTATCGGAATAAAGTTATTTGTGATGTTTGCCATTATTCGTGTTTTTTTCTACCCAGCAGCGGTAACCAAAGATTTTTCTACAGAGCAAAAATCAGAACATTTTTATAAACAATTTAGTAGATAATATTTAACTCAGGAGACTTTCATGATTGAAGTGTTTGATCCATCAATGGTAAATTGGGCCAGAGGGCAGTTTGCTCTGACCATTTTATACCACTTTTTGTTTGTACCATTAACTTTGGGGATGACTTTTATCATCGCAATAATGGAAACGCTCTATTATAAAACGCAAGATGAATTCTGGAAAAATACTGTCCAGTTCTGGGTAAAACTATTAGCAATTAATTTTGCAATTGGGGTTGCAACTGGAATTATTATGGAGTTTGAATTTGGCACTAACTGGGCTAATTACTCCTGGTTTGTAGGGGATATTTTTGGTGCTCCCTTGGCCATTGAAGGTATTTTTGCCTTTTTTATGGAAGCAACCTTTTTTGCAGTTGTCTTTTTTGGGAGAAACCGAGTTACTAAACGTTTTCAACTAATGTCAACTTGGTTTGCAGCGATCGGTTCTAACCTATCAGCACTGTGGATTCTAATTGCAAATGGCTGGATGCAAAATCCAGTGGGGACTACTTTTAATTTAGATCTAGCACGTAATGAAATGACTGATTTTTTTGCAATAGTTTTTAACCCTTCTGCTTCAGTTCGATTCGTTCATGTAATATCGTCAGCATATATTGCTAGTGCTCTATTTGTTATTGGAGTGAGTAGTTGGTACCTTTTAAAAAATCGTCACGTTCGATTTGCTAAGGCCAGTATAATGGTTGCAGCATCATTTGGATTTTTAGCAGCAATCTTTGTCGCAACTCTAGGTGATCAATCCGGATATACAGTTGCTCAAACTCAGCCTATGAAAATGGCTGCAATGGAGTCGCTTTATATTGGAGAGCGTGGAGCTGGAGCCTTGGTTTTGGGTTATCCTGATCCTGCAAAAAAGCTAGGAGATGGTAGTAAAGGAATTGCTATTAACATTGAGATACCATATTTACTGTCAATTATGGCCAACCGCGATCCATACTCCTTTGTACCAGGAATTGAAGATCTCGTTTATGGAAATGAGAAAGAGGGGATTGAGGGTGTTGCTAGTAAGATGCGTAAAGGTAAAATGGCTAAAAATGCCATGTTTGATTATAAAGCAGCTAAGTCTAAAAAAGATGAAGTAGGAGCCACGCAGGCAAAGCAGATGTTTGAGCAATATGGAAATTATTTAGGATATGCCCATTTTGATAATCCTGAAGAGTTAGTTCCTCCAGTTGGAATTGTGTTCTGGTCATTTCATATAATGGTAGGTTTGGGAGTCTCTTTTATCATGTTAACGGCTTTATTTCTTTTTTATAGTCGTAACAATAAGCTTATGAAAAAGAGATGGTTACTACGTTGGGGATGTTGGTGGAGCTTAATGGGAATTTTAGCGATTGAGCTAGGATGGATTGTTGCAGAGGTCGGAAGACAGCCATGGGCCGTACAAGATCTTCTTCCAGTCAAAATTGCTGTATCAAATTTATCAACAGGAAATGTACAATTTACTTTTTTTGGATTTTTAATTCTATTTACGATACTAGCAGTAGCGGAAGTAAGAATTATGCTGAGGGCCATTAAAAATGGTCCGGAAGGAGTTTAGAGATGTTTAGTTCAATGTCATTAGTTACATTACAAAATTACTGGTGGGTCTTAGATTCAGTCCTTGGGGCTTTATTGGTATTTTTCTTTTTTGTACAAGGTGGTCAGACTCTATTTTGGCAGATTGGAAAAAATGAAGATGAGAAAACTCTACTGGTTAATACCATTGGCAGAAAGTGGGAGCTAGGGTTTACGACCCTCGTAACTTTTGGTGGTGCTATGTTTGCATCATTTCCACTATTTTATGCCATCAGTTTTGGTGGGGCATATTTTGTATGGATGGCAATATTGCTGACTTACATCTTGCAAGCCGTCTCTTACGAATACCGCAAAAAAGAGGATAATACTTTAGGTCAGAAAAGTTTTGAAAGTTTTTTACACTTCCATGGAGTATTCTCTGTATTACTGATTGGGGTGGCCGTTGCTACCTTTTTTAGTGGTTCAGAATTTAGAGTTAATGATTATAACCAAGGTACTTGGATGAATACTGCGAAGGGATTAGAGGCTGCACTAAATCCATTTAATATGCTGCTGGGTATTGCTCTAGTATTTTTAGCTAGAGTGCTTGGAGCAATGTATTTTATCAACTCTATTGATCATGATGAAATTATTGAGCGCTCAAGAAAGCAGGTACTGATTAATACTCTACTATTTCTTCCTTTCTTTTTGGGATTTGTTGGGTGGTTGTTAGTGCGAGATGGCTTTGCTGTTGGTGCTGATGGTGTAATTTCAATGGTTCCATATAAGTATTTAACTAATTTATTAGAGTTACATTTTTTTGGAATTGGATTATTTTTGATTGGAGTGGTTCTAGTGCTACTTGGTGTATTTGTCACAGTTTATAAAGAGAGTCGGCGTGGAATATGGTTTTCTGGTTTTGGATCTTTTCTAGTGGTTCTGGTGATATTTTTTCTTGCAGGGTTAAATGGCACAGCATTTTATCCATCTTACACAGATTTACAAAGTTCATTAACTATTTATAATGCCTCTAGCAGTAAGTACACCTTAGGAATAATGGGATACGTTTCAATCGCAATTCCATTTGTCGCTGGGTATATTACATATGTCTGGAGAATGATGAATAAAAAAGACATGACAATGGAAGAGATAAAATCTGAACATGAGTTATACTAGGAGTAATTATGGGAACTGAAATATCATTTATTCTTTATGCTTCTTGGCCGGTATTTATTTTTGTGGCTTACCTGTTTGTTCGCTATAATATAAAAAAGCTAGAAGATTAGAATTGTAAAAAAAAGGAGCTTACTAGCTCCTTTTTTTTATTAATTTTCTTAATGTTTGTTGATATTCAATCAGCTTATCTAAGTACTCTTCGCTTTCAGCAATTCGCTTTTGACCTAGACCACATGCTGGTGTTAAAAAAATATTATCTAATATTTGGTGGAGTTCATCTTTACTGAATGAGTTAGTAAGTTCTTTTAACAAATTATGACATGAGCGTGAAACATCAAAATCATGCACCTTTATGGTAGGAAGAGTAGGAATAACCCCTAAAAAAAGGCTTGAAATTTTTAAAAGATGCTGGTTTTTTTTTAATATAGATTTTAGTGATAAACGACAGTCAACGGATATAAAGTCGATAGGGTGGGCAAAAATAAATTCCCAGTTAGTATTACTGCAACAGTGTAAGCCTACCTTAACAGTGGGAGACTTAAGTTTAAGCAGCTTTGATATAAAATGGTTAAACATATTTATATTTTTCTCTCCGTGTAATGCAAATAGAGCAGGTTCATCAATTTGTAAAAAAACGGTAGTATCTACACATTGCATAATTGTATGCTCAATTTTTTTTAATAAAAAAGCCTCAATTTGATTAAAAAACTTTCTGTTTTTATTAGTATATTTTGCATACTGAAAAAGGGTAAAGACACCCGTAAATTGAAGCTTTATCTGTGTGGATTTTTGATTGTGGATTTCAAAGAGAAAAGGGGTCAATGCTTGGTAACTTTGTCTATCTTGAGAAAAATTTTGTTTTTCTGATGGGTAGATCTCATGAATAATTACCTCACCTCCAGAAAGTAGTTCAATATTACCAATTCCATCTAAAGTTTGAAAAATCATTGATTCTCGTGTATCTCTAGCTGGAAGCTGAGGAGCAAATGGTAGGTCATACTTAAAGACATGTCCTAAAGCACTATCAGTACATGGGTGTGGTAAGCTACCAACCCCTGAAATTGGAAATAGATAGTTACTCATTATTGCCAATACTGAAATAACTAGCTTGTGGATGTTGAAAGACAAGTGCAGATACACTTGCTTCTGGCTCCATCATATTACCTTCTGTAAGTTGCACACCAATCTCAAGACTCGGTTGCATTAGCTTAAAGAGGAGTTGTTGGTTTTCTAAATCAGGGCAAGCAGGATAACCAAAAGAGTATCTTTTTCCCTGATACTTAGCCTGAAAGCGTTCCATCATAGTCATATCTAGATTATCTGAGAAACCTAACTGTGCTCTAAGCTTACTGTGAGTAAGTTCTGCATATGCCTCTGCCGATTCTAAAGCAAGTGCTGCAAGTGCATGTGATTTAAGATACTGCCCTTCCGCTTTAAGTTTTTCTACTTCTTCTCTAATTCCGTGTCCAACTGAAACGACAAACATTGCCATAGTGGAAAACTCTTTGGAACCTAATTCATAAACGTAGTCACATAAGGAGAGACCATCCTCTTTTTTCTGCCGTGGCAGAGGAATACTGGTTAGTTCAATATTTTTCTCATCAAAGAGATGGATAGTATTATTTTCAGATTGCGCTCTGAAAAATCGATAGGTAGCTGCAGGGATAAGATGGGACTTCTTATACTTTTCTTTGAGTGACTCAATATCTTCAAATATGGTAATTGCCTTCTCTCCACCTTTCATTTGAACAACTTCACTATGGTTTCCATCAACAAGTAGTTTTACTATTTTTCCATTAATACCGAGATGGCGTCCATAGAGCATAAGTGGATTTATGTATTGAAAAATTTCATCAATTGAGGTGTTTTTTATAGTGTGTTGGATGTAATCAGGAGCAGGTGA